>JAKSSD010000029.1 GCA_024403275.1 Lachnospiraceae bacterium | reverse complement strand
TTGAGAATTGATCGCCATTCGGACTTACTATGAGAACCTACAGTTTCATAGAGAATATTTCCGTTTGAATCTACAATAAGAGTAGTTGGAACGTACTCACAGTCGTTAACCTTCCATTCTCCTACGGAATAGCTTAATAGAAGGTGAGTATAGTCTGCATTGGTACGAGAAACAATCTCTTTGGCCCAATCAACGTTGGTGTCGTCTCCATCAAAAGCATCGCATACAATTCCTACGAACTGGATATTGCTATCAGCGTATTCTCTGGAAAGATCACCAAGGTCTGGCATTTCAGAAATACAAGGCCCGCAAAAGGTACCCCAGATATTTACAAAAGTATAATCAGCTTCAGTGAAGATTTCCTGAGTATAGTAGTTACCCTTTAAATCATGAGTACTAAAATATCCGCTAGCGGAACCATCACTTGTTGATGAGCTTGTAGTAGAGTCGTCAGCCTTCAAACTGTATTCGATTACGGTCTTTAAATCAATGTCATCATCTAGCCCCATGCATCCAGTTGTTGCAAATAAAAAAACGGCGGGAGCCAGACATAGTAATAATTTTTTGAACATTTAAGAATTCCTCCTAAGTTAGAAATACACATAAGCTTTTCAAATATTTTATTATATAAATAAGTAAAATACAATTATTGAGTGAAAAAGGGCGGCAAGGAAATTAGTTAAGCTTTATTGTACAGGGTAATGTATTGTGGTAGAATTGAAACGATAGGACTTCGGAGGATAGTTATGAATAATTCTGAAATACTTGAGTTGAAAAAGAGACTGAAATTCTCATCGGATTCATCCTTTAGAATTGCAGCATGTTATATTATTGGATCAGAGAAAAAGATTCAAAGCAAAATGAATAAGTATCTTACTCAGATGGATGAGGGAGATCAGCATAAATATATTGAAATTCTCAAAAAAGGCCTTAGTGGTGTATTAAACAGAAATCTTTTAAATCTTTCTTTTAAGAAAGGAACTGATGCTGAAGAGAGACAAAAATTCCTTCTAGAACTTAAAGATTCAGGCTTAGCTAAGGAAGATCTTTTGGATAAATTATATGAGTCAATTATGGAGAACTATTCTACAGTAGGTAACTACTTGATAGTGTCTTTGTATGACGCATATGATGTTATGACAAAGGGAACAGATGGAGCTAGTCAGGATGAGTCAGAAGAGGTGTATAAATATATTTATACTTGCATCTGTCCAGTGAATCTTGCCAAGGCGGCTCTTTCATATCATGAGGATGAGAATATTATTTCAGGTCGTGTAAGAGACTGGGTTGTAGATATGCCAGATGTTGGATTTTTATATCCTGCTTTTAATGATAGAAGTGCAGATATTAACAACCTCTTATATTACTGCAAGGATCCTTTACTTATCAGACCCGAGATTATCGATAATACTTTAGGTTGTGCTGAAGAACTTACAAGTGTTGCAGAAACAGAGATATTCCATCGGGTTCTTGAAAATGTAATTAATGAAGTACCAGAATATGATACATTTGAAGTTGTAAGGGCAGTTCAGGATAATCTTACAGATATGGTTGAGGGAAGAGTATTCTATGATTCTCCAACTATTGATAAGAGTGGTGTTCAGGATTTATTGAAGAAATCAGGAATAAAAGAAGAACATCTTGATATTGCTGCAGAGGAATTTGAGAAGGAAGTTGGAGAAAACGGATTCCTTCATGTGGACAGAATTAAGGAAAAGGGAAGAATAGAAGTTAAGGGCGAGAATGTTAAGGTTTCAGTTAAGCCAGAGGCAGCCGAGCTTGTAGAAGTAAGAATGATAGATGGTCGCAAGTGTCTTGTAATTCCAATGGACTCAGATGTTGAGGTAAATGGTATTATCAAAAAGATTGTGGCCAAGCTAGAAGAAGGAGAGGAATAAAGAGTTATGGGTATTACATCAATTTTATTGTTAGCTTTGATTATCGGAGTTCCAGTTATAGTTGCAGTTGTGGTAGCTATTGCAGTTATTGTTGTAGTTGCAAGCTTTGTAGGAACTCATAATATAGAGGAAGAGGATTAATCCTTAGGTTTTTTGGCGCTTGACTATATTAGTCAGTATACAGAGGCTTGAATTTCAGGCTATAAAGAAGAAGGATTTACGGAGTGGATTTTATGAAGGCTTTTAAACTTTCAAAAGAACATTGTCTGTTATAAAGAAAACACATGCAGGAAGGTAGTTTTTAGGACTATCTTCCTTTTATTTAAGTTGGAGCATTTTTGAGAATGAATACCCTCGTTTGACCAACTAATTAACATAACTTGGAACTTTGTAACAATGAACGAATTGGTCAAAAAATCAGGGGTAAATTATTTGTAAAAAATAGGGATTTACTCCTTGACAGTTAAGAAACTAAATAAGTATAATTTTTTAGATAAAAATTTTGAAGAGGTGAAAATATGGGCGGCTTTTTTGGTGTAACATCCGAATCAAATTGTGTGTTTGATTTATTTTTTGGCATTGATTACCATTCTCATTTAGGTACAAGACGTGGTGGTATGTGTGTATATTCTGAGACCAAAGGATTTGACCGTGCCATTCATAATATTGAAAACTCACCATTCAGAACCAAGTTTGAACGTGATTTTGAACAGATGGAAGGAATTAATGGTATTGGCTGTATTTCAGATAATGAACCTCAGCCATTGATTGTTCGTTCTCATTTAGGTACTTATTCTATTACCACAGTTGGTAAAATTTCAAATTCAGAAGATTTAGTGAAGAAGCTCTTTCACGATGGAATGTCTCATTTCCTTGAGATGAGTGGCGGTAGTATTAACCAGACAGAACTTGTTGCTGCCATGATTAATCAGAAGAATTCCATAGTGGAGGGCTTAACTTTTGTTCAGGAGCAGGTAGAAGGATCTATGTCAGTTCTTATTATGACTGCAGAAGGTATCTACGCTTCAAGAGATAAATTCGGAAGAACTCCTATTCATATTGGAAGAAAGAATGGAGCTCAGTGCGCTTCATTCGAAAACTTTGCATTCTTACATTTAGGCTATAAGGATGTTAAGGAGATGGGACCTGGTGAAATCGTATTCATTACACCAAGTCGTCTTGAGGTTATGAAGGAAGCTGAGAAGGAGATGAAGATTTGTTCATTCCTTTGGGTTTATTACGGATATCCAACAGCATGCTATGAGAACATGAATGTTGAAGATATGAGATATAGAAATGGTGTGAATATGGCCAAGAGAGATGACGTTCAGGCTGATATTGTTGCAGGTGTTCCTGATTCAGGTACTGCTCATGCAATTGGCTATTCAAATGAAGCACATACTCCATTTGCGAGACCTTTCATTAAATACACACCAACCTGGCCAAGAAGCTTTATGCCTGTAAAACAGAGTCAGCGTAATCTTATTGCAAAGATGAAGCTTATTCCAGTTGAGGCTTTAATTAAGGATAAATCAATGGTTCTTATCGATGACTCAATCGTTAGAGGTACACAGCTTAGAGAAACTACAGATTTCTTGTTTGATTCAGGAGCAAAGGAAGTTCATGTACGTCCAGCATGTCCTCCTATTATGTATGGATGTAAGTATCTTAACTTCTCAAGATCAAATTCAGAGATGGATTTAATTGCAAGAAGAGTTATTGCAGATCTTGAGGGCGGGGATGTTTCACTTGACGTACTTAAGGAGTATACAAATCCGGAGTCAGACAGATATAAGAAAATGGAAGCAAAGATTTGCGAGATTATGCATTTCACAAGTTTAAGATTCAACCGTCTTGATGATATGATTGATGCAATTGGCTTACCAAAGGAAAAGGTATGTACATACTGCTTCGATGGTGTGGAATAAATAGTTTAAGGTAGTTAAAAAGAGATTATATAAAGAAGATTATGAAGGAGGCCCATTATGGCAAAGAGAGAAGACATTCATAAGGTGTTGATC
Source organism: Lachnospiraceae bacterium (assembly GCA_024403275.1). Taxonomy (GTDB): domain Bacteria; phylum Bacillota; class Clostridia; order Lachnospirales; family Lachnospiraceae; genus UBA3766. Next base: position 20,122 of record JAKSSD010000029.1, on the reverse strand, counting down.
ATTGGTTCTGGCCCAATTATTATTGGTCAGGCTTGCGAGTTCGACTATTCAGGAACTCAGGCGTGTAAAGCACTCAGAAAACTTGGTTATGAAATTGTATTGGTTAACTCTAACCCTGCAACTATCATGACAGACCCTGGTACAGCAGATGTTACATACATCGAACCACTTAACCTTGAGAGAGTTACACAGATTATCGAGAAGGAACGCCCAGATGCACTTCTTCCTAACCTTGGTGGACAGTCAGGTCTTAACCTTTGTTCAGAACTTGCTGAGGCAGGAGTTCTTGATAAGTATAACGTAAAGGTTATCGGTGTTCAGGTTGATGCAATTGAAAAAGGTGAAGACAGAATCGAATTCAAGAAGACAATGAATGAACTTGGAATCGAAATGGCTCGTTCAGAGGTTGCTTACTCAGTAGAGGAAGGTCTTGAGATTGCTAATAAGATTGGTTTCCCAGTAGTTCTTCGCCCTGCATATACAATGGGTGGCGCAGGCGGCGGATTAGTATATAACGTTGAAGAATTTAAGACAGTAATGTCACGTGGTCTTCAGGCTTCACTTGTAGGACAGGTTCTTATCGAAGAGTCAATTCTTGGATGGGAAGAGCTTGAGCTTGAAGTTGTAAGAGATGCAAAGGGTAATATGATTACTGTTTGCTTCATTGAAAATATTGACCCAATCGGTGTTCATACAGGTGACTCATTCTGTAGTGCACCAATGCTTACTATTTCTGAAGATTTACAGAAGGAACTTCAGAGACAGGCATACAAGATTGTTGATTCAGTAGAAGTTATCGGTGGATGTAACGTTCAGTTCGCTCATGATCCAGTATCTGACAGAATCGTTGTTATTGAGATTAACCCAAGAACATCACGTTCATCAGCTCTTGCTTCTAAGGCAACAGGCTTCCCTATCGCTTTAGTATCAGCACTTCTTGCTTCAGGTCTTTCACTTGATGAAATTCCATGTGGTAAGTATGGAACACTTGATAAGTACTATCCAGACGGAGAGTATGTAGTAATTAAATTTGCCAGATGGGCATTTGAGAAATTCAAAGGTGTAGAAGATAAGCTTGGTACTCAGATGAGAGCCGTAGGTGAAGTTATGAGTATCGGTAAAACATACAAGGAAGCTTTCCAGAAGGCAATCAGATCTCTTGAGACAGGTCGTTATGGTCTTGGCTTTGCTAAGAACTTCAATGAGCTTTCAAAGGAAGAACTTCTTCAGAGACTTACAATTGCTACATCAGAAAGACAGTTCCTTATGTATGAAGCTCTTCGTAAGGGCGCTACAGTAGATGAACTCTTCGAGCTTACAAAGATTAAGCATTGGTTCATTGAGCAGATGAAGGAATTAGTTGAGGAAGAAGAAACTCTTATGGCTAATAAGGGTAAGGTTCCAGAAGCTAAAGCTCTTACACAGGCTAAGAAGGATGGTTTCTCAGATAAGTATTTAAGTCAGATTTTAAATGTTACTGAAGATGAAATCAGAAATGCAAGAAAAGCAATCGGTGTTGTAGAAGCATGGGAAGGTGTACATGTATCAGGTACAGAAGATAGTGCTTACTACTACTCAACATACAATGTAGAAGACAAGTCTACAATCAATACAGATAAGCCAAAGGTAATGATTCTTGGTGGTGGTCCTAACAGAATCGGTCAGGGTATCGAATTTGACTACTGCTGCGTACATGCTGCATTCGCTCTTAAGGAGCTTGGTTTCGAAACAATCATCGTTAACTGTAATCCAGAGACTGTTTCAACAGACTACGATACATCAGATAAGCTTTATTTCGAGCCACTTACTCTTGAAGATGTATTAAGCATTTACGAGAAAGAAAAACCAGTTGGTGTTATCGCTCAGTTCGGTGGTCAGACTCCACTTAACCTTGCTGATTCACTTCAGGCTAATGGTGTTAAGATTCTTGGTACACCACCAGAAGTAATCGATATGGCAGAAGATAGAGATCTCTTCAGAGCTATGATGGATAAGCTTGGAATTCCAATGCCAGAAGCTGGAATGGCTGTAACAGTTGATGAAGCTGTTGAAATCGCTGAGAAGATTGGATACCCAGTAATGGTTCGTCCTTCATTCGTTCTTGGTGGACGTGGAATGGAAGTAGTTTACGACAGAGAAACTCTTAAAGAATATATGGCAGCAGCTGTTGGTGTTACACCAGATAGACCAATCCTTATTGATAGATTCTTAAAGAATGCAATGGAATGTGAAGCAGATGCTATCTGTGATGGTGATCATGCATTTGTTCCAGCAGTTATGGAGCATATCGAGCTTGCTGGTATTCACTCAGGTGACTCAGCTTGTATCCTTCCTTCAATGCATATCTCAGAAGAGAATCTTGCTACAATTAAGGAATACACAAAGAAGATTGCTGTAGAAATGAACGTACGCGGTCTTATGAATATGCAGTATGCTATTGAAGATGGCGTTGTATACGTAATCGAAGCTAACCCAAGAGCATCACGTACAGTACCTCTTGTATCTAAGGTATGTGGAATTCAGATGGTTAAGCTTGCTACACAGATTATTACATCAGAGCTTACAGGAAAGGGTTCACCAGTTCCAGAACTTAAGGATAGCCACTATGACTACTTTGGTGTTAAGGAAGCTGTATTCCCATTCAACATGTTCCAGGAGGTTGACCCATTACTTGGACCAGAAATGAGATCAACAGGTGAAGTTCTTGGTATCGCTCCTCACTTTGGTGAAGCTTATTACAAGGCTCAGGAAGCTACAAAGAATCCACTTCCACTTGAAGGAACAGTTCTTATTTCTGTAAATGCAAATGATAAGAAGGAACTTCCAGAAGTTGCTAAGGCTTATGCTGAGATCGGATTCAAGATTCTTGCTACAGGTACAACATACGACCTTATTAAGTCACTTGATATTCCTGTAGAGAAGATTAAGAAGATGCAGGAAGGAAGACCAAATATCGTTGATGCAATCACAAATGATCAGATTCAGCTTATTATTAACACACCAGCTGGAAAAGATAAGGTATTTGATGATTCTTACATCAGAAAGAATGCTATTAAGCACAGAATTCCTTACATTACAACAATGGCAGCAGCTAAGGCTTCTGCAGCAGGTATTAAGGCACTTAAAGAGCAGGGACAGATTGGTGTTATGAGTCTTCAGGAGATTCATAAAGGCATCAGTTACTCATAAAATTTTAGTTTGAGTATATATATTTATAGTTGGTGCATTTCTATAGGTTATCCTTGCATTTTAATGTATTTGAAATTAAAATATTATTAAATGTGGGGAATAACACTATGGGAGGTTTTACAAAGTGATTTATACATATGAATTATCCGTACAGGTTAAAAAATTTATAGCAGGAAATCCAGAAGGCTTTGAGAAGATTTTTGTTATGACAGCCGATGATGTGTATTTCCATGTATCAATGGTAATAAGAGATCCAGAAGAAACTGAGAAGATGGTAATCAAGATTTATAAGAAGCTTTATAATGGTATTACCAGACTTGAGAAGGTTGAGAAGGTTATCGAATGGTATAACCAGATTCTTTATAATGAACTCGATGCATGGGTTGCTAAGCATTATATGGATCTTATTTTAAGAGATGCAGATGGCAAATATGACAATCCTGTACGTAATGTGGACGTTCTTTATGGAGAGAAACTTTATAATGAGGCAGAGACTTCATTAGTTACATTGGATTATCTTTATGAGCTCAATCCATTACATTCATTAACTGCACTTGCTTATTTCTATGATAAGATGGCTGTTGGTCAGATTTCTGAGCTTCTTCAGGTTGATGACGAGAGAATCGTAAAGAGAGTTAAGTATATTACAGTTACAATAGAAGATTTTTGTAAACAGTATGCCAAGAGTCATGAGGTTAGAATCAGCCCGGTTGATGCACATATGATTTTATTAGCGTATGTTCAGCTGGCTAAGTCTGTAGAATTACCTCATCCTAATAAAGTATTTCAGAAAGTTATCGAGGCGGTACAATAGTGTATAAGTACATATTTTTCGATTTAGATGGTACGATAACAGATTCAAAAGAAGGCATAACTAAGTCAATTAGTTATGCCTTAATTAATTTAGGCTACAAAGTTCCACCAGTAGAGGAACTATATGTTTTCATAGGTCCACCTCTTAAGGATTCTTTTCTTAAGTATTTCAAGATGGACGAGGAAACAGCTAAGGAAGCAGTAAGGTTATACCGAGAACGATATTCTGATGTAGGGAAGTTTGAATGCACTCCTTATGAGGGAATAGAGGAATTATTAAAGAGATTACATGAAGATAACAGGAAGTTATTAATAGCTTCCAGCAAGCCAACAGAGTTTGTTAATGACATACTAAAGCATTTCAATATATGGCAGTATTTTGATATTATTTCTGGTGCTGACATGGCAGGACTTAAGGGCGAGAAAGAGGATGTAATCAGGGAAGCCTTAAGACTCGGCAATATAACAGATGAGAACAAAAAAGATGTTGTCATGATTGGAGACAGACACTACGACATAAATGGTGCGAAGATTTTTGGATTAGATTCTATCGGTGTTCAATATGGATTTGCAGAGAGTGAAACAGAACTCGCAGATGCGGGCGCAACATATGTGGTAGATACAGTTGAAGAACTGTCCAGATTACTTTTAAGTTGATAAAAATGACAGTTTTTTATATTATTAAACGTGGAATAATTAGAAATTAAATTAATGGAGATAAAACAATGACTATTTTTGATGAATTAAAAGCAAGAGGATTGCTTGCACAGCTTACTGATGAAGAAGAGATTAAAGAATTAATTAACAACGGAAAAGCTGTTTTCTATATTGGTTTTGACCCAACTGCAGATAGTCTTCATGTAGGTCATTTCATGGCACTTTGCTTAATGAAGAGACTTCAGATGGCTGGTAATAAGCCAATTGCACTTATCGGTGGTGGTACAGCCATGATTGGTGACCCAACAGGTAAGTCAGATATGCGTAAAATGATGACTCCAGAAACTATTAATCACAATGTTGAATGCTTTAAGAAACAGATGAGCAAATTCATTGATTTCTCAGATGGTAAAGCAATGCTTGTTAACAATGGTGACTGGATTCTTGATATGAATTACATCGAGATATTAAGAGAAGTAGGACCTCATTTCTCAGTTAATAATATGCTTAGAGCAGAGTGCTACAAGCAGAGAATGGAAAAAGGCTTAAGCTTCCTTGAGTTCAACTACATGATTCTTCAGAGCTACGACTTCTACAAACTTTTCCAGGATTATGGATGCAATATGCAGTTTGGTGGCGATGATCAGTGGTCAAATATGCTTGGTGGTACAGAGCTTATTCGTCGTAAATTAGGTAAGGATGCATATGCTATGACAATCCAGCTTCTTCTTAACTCAGAAGGCAAGAAGATGGGTAAGACAGAAAAGGGTGCTGTATGGCTTGATCCAGAGAAGACATCACCATTTGAGTTCTACCAGTACTGGAGAAACGTAGCTGATGCAGATGTTCTTAAATGTATCAGAATGCTTACATTCCTTCCACTTGAAGAGATTGACAAGATGGATGCTTGGGAAGGTGCTGAATTAAATAAGGCAAAAGAGATTCTTGCTTACGAACTTACTAAGTTGATTCATGGTGAAGAAGAAGCTAAGAAGGCAGATGAAGCTGCTAAAGCACTTTTTGCAGGTGGTGGAAATCTTGACAACATGCCAACAGTAACAGTAACTGATGATATGTTTAGAGATGGTACAGTTGATTTGATTTCTATCCTCGTTGCTGCTAAGCTTGTACCTTCACGTTCAGAGGGTAGAAGAGCAATCGAGCAGGGTGGATGTATGGTAAATGATGTTAAAGTAACAGATGTTAAGACAGCGTATACTAAGGATCAGATTACAGGCGATTTTGTTGTTAAGAAGGGTAAGAAGAATTTCTGTAAGGTTGTTTTATAATAGTCATTTAAGCATTTGTATTTAGCGGGTACTTAATAGTATCCGCTATTTTTAATTTGTGAAAAAGGAAAGATAAATAGCAGTTTAAGGACCTAATAGATTATTGCATGTAGTTTATTTTAAATTTATAATATATCTTGTGAAAACAGGGCGTGAATGATTTACCTATTTAAGTATATAAATGAGGGGAAAGAAAATGTTAAGATGCAATAATTGTGGTGGAAACTATCGTTTTGACATTAAGACACAAAAAATCGTGTGTCCTTATTGTGAAAACTCAGTTGATCCAGAAGAAATGGACAAATTCGAAGCAAAGACATATGACACGTATAAATACGAATGCCCACAATGCGGTGGTAGTATAAATGCTGATGATAATGAGGCATCTGTATTTTGTCCATACTGTGGTTTATCAACTATGCTTGAGGGAAAATTATCAAAGGCTTCAAGTCCTGATTATATTATTCCATTCAAGAAGACTAAGGAAGAGTGTGTAAGTGCTTATAAGAAAACAGTAAGAAAAGCCATATATGCCCCTAGAAGATTTAAGAAGGAAGGTAATAGCGAGTCCTTCAGAGGAGTATATATTCCTTACTGGAATTATGATGTTAAACAAGGTGATGTTGACTTAGAGGGTGTTGATCCACAGATTGATTTATCTAATGAGAAGACAGTATTACAAACCTACAAGATGGAAATTAAGATGGACACAGAGTATAAGGGTATCAATTTCGATGCTTCAGAAGCTTTTGATGATGAACTTAGCAATTCTATAGCTCCATTTAATCTTGAAGAAAAGAAAGCTTTTGCACCAGGCTATGTTAGTGGATTCTATGCAGATAATACTGATGTAGCTTCTAAGACTTACCAGTCAAGAGCAAAGAATATGGCGTCTGATTATACTCTTAAGGAAGTTAATAAGAGAAAAGAAAGTAAAAGATTTAAGGCTAAAATATCTAAAGAGAAGAATTTACATATTCTGAATAATGCTTCTGTAATAGAAAAGCCAGGTGTAGGTTTGATGCCAGTTTGGTTTATGTCGTGGAAATATGGAGACAGAATTGCCTATGCTTGTGTGAATGGACAGACAGGTAAGGCTTCAGGAAAGATTCCGGCTTCTTCACTTAAATATTTGCTTTTTTCGCTTATTACAGCTATTCCTTTGTTTTTTATCCTAAATATATTCACGATGCCAAGACCTGAAGTGGCTGTAGTAATGTCTAATGTTTTGGCTTTGATTATTCTTCTTATTTATGATACTTACCTTCATAGAAGTGTAGTTAAGGATGAAATGGGAAGAATTAATAAGGACAAATATAGTTCAAATGTAATTATTAAGCCGACAAAGGCTAATAAGAATATTAGAAATTTACTTATAATCGGATTAGCTGTCGGTATACCGCTATATTATGTAAGTATATATTTCTCAATGTATTACGTTGCTGTATTCCTTTGGATAAATGTAGCGATAGCAATACTCGAGATTATTTTAACGTTTACAAGCATTGTTAAGGATATTAAGAAAGCAAGTCAGAAAAGAGTAGCATTTATCGGAATTATTGTGGCAGCAATTGTTTCATCAATAGTTCTTTGGGTTGATCCAATCAGTGATGTGTTCTTTTATTTAACAAGCGTTGTGACACTTGTATTATCAGGAATCGCTTTCTTGGATTTGATACATTATCACAACATGCTAACGACGATTCCTATGCCTCAGTTCGCAAAGAAAGGAGGCGATGACGATGCAGAATAGAATTAGTAAGATTTTAACTGGCTTAATAGCTGGACTATTTATTGCAGCAATAGTATTAGGATTGCCATTTTCAAGTGAGGCCGCTAAGGTCACAGAATATGCTAATGGAATAAATGAGTATAAGGTTTTCTATTCTGATGACAATGGTCTTATTAGTGCTAAAGATAAGGAAGAAATAATAGAATATGCCAAGGGTATGACAGAAAACTGTAATATAGGTATTTTCGTTTTCGAAGGTGAAACCACGGGATTTGCGAAAGAAGATGATACAGTAAGATTAACAGAGAAGCTTTACAGACAAGTAGCTAATGATGATAATGGCTCTGTGTTAGTTATCGATATGGATTCAAGATATATTGAAGTGGTTAACTTTGGAGATAATGCATACACTGTTAACTCTTATGATTGTGCTACCATTACTGACAATATTTATACTTATGCGAGAAATGAACAGTATGCACAGTGTGCAATGAAAGGTCTTGAACAGCTTGATACAATACTTAAAGGACATAGAATTCCTAACTCTATGAAAGTTATAAGTAATATTGCTTTTGCTTTATTTATAGCTCTTATGATCAACTTTATCGTACTCATTATAAGCTCTAAAGAGAGAAGAGTTTCTAACGAAGCTCTTATGGAGAAGGTTGAGAAAAAGGTAGATATTAAGGAATTTACAAATTATTATGCCTTTAATAAACAAGAGAATTTAAAGGTAGGAGATGCCAAAACCTTTATTGGAAATGTTTCAATACTGGCGTATTTTATAGTTAAGTATTTCCTGCTTGCAGTTTGGTATACAATCCTTGGAATCCTTAAAAGTGGTGGTGGAAGCGGAGGACACTCAGGCGGAGGACACTCAGGAGGTGGACGTTCAGGTGGCGGACGCTCAGGAGGCGGTCATACATCACATGGAGGCCATAGATTTTAGGAGGTAATATGAGCGAAAAAGAAAGATATCTTAGATTGCTTGCAAAACAGTACCCAAGTATTGAGGCGGCTACTACTGAAATAATAAATCTTGAATCAATTCTTAGTTTGCCAAAGGGAACAGAACATTTCCTTACAGACGTGCATGGAGAATATGAACAATTCCGCCATGTATTAAAGAATGGTTCAGGTACAGTCAAGAGAAAAGTGGATATAGTTATGGAGGGAGAAGCTCCTGCTTACAAGAGACAGCTGACAACTCTTATCTATTATCCAAAGGAAAAACTTGAACTTCTTAAGATGGAAGGCATAGTAACTGATGAGTGGCTCAATACGACTATAAGAAATCTGGTAGAAGTGGTTAAGCGTGTCAGCAGTAAATATACCAGATCAAAGGTACGAAAAGCTATTTCAGCTGATTATCTTTATGTAATAGAGGAACTTATTACTGAGAAGGCTGAAATCTATGATAAAGAGAAATACTATGACAGTATTATTAATACTATTGTCAGAGTAGGAGAAGCTGAAGATATTATTATAGTGCTTTGTAATCTTATTCAGAGAATGGTAGTAGATCATCTTCATATTGTAGGCGATATTTATGATAGAGGGCCAGGACCTCATAAGATTATGGATACTCTTTGTGATTATCATTCAATTGATCTTGTATGGGGTAACCACGATGTAGTCTGGATGGGGGCAGCAGCCGGCAATCCAGCCTGTATTGCAAATGTAATCAGAATGTCAGCCCGCTACGGTAATCTTAATGTAATTGAAGATGGATATGGCATTAATCTTCTTCCACTTGCAACTTATGCAATGGAAAAATACAAGAAGACAGATTGCAGCAGATTTCAGCTAAAGGAAACACCAAGTGGTGAATTCTTACATGCATCAGAGATTGAGAGCAAAATGTATAAAGCAATCACTATGCTTCAGTTCAAATTGGAAGCTCAGGTTATTAAAAGAAATCCGGATTTTAAGATGGATGACCAGCTTCTTTTGGACAAGGTGGATTTTGATAAAAAGACTGTTCTTATTGGAGGTAAGGAATATCCACTACTTGATTGCGATTTTCCAACAGTTGATCCAAAAGATCCGTATAAACTGACTGAAGATGAGGAAATGTTAGTAAGACATCTGGTCAAGGCATTTCGTCATTCAGCAAGACTAAAAAAGCATGTTAAATTCCTTTTTAGCAAGGGTTCAATGTATAAGGTATTTAATGGTAATCTTATGTATCATGGATGTGTTCCACTTAATGAGGATGGAAGCTTTGCTCATTCTCAGGTGGGTGGGGTAGATACCTACGGCTTGTCTATGTATGAATTATTAGAAAGCTACGCCAGAAAGGGTTATTTTGCTCCGGATAATTCAGCAGAAAGAACCAAAGGCGGAGATATTTTATGGTATCTTTGGTGTGGTCCTCTGTCTCCTTCTTATGGTCGAGATAAGATGACAACTTTTGAGAGATTATTTGTAGCGGATAAGGAAACTCACAAAGAAAAGAAGGATCCTTATTACAGATATATTGAGAATGATACTAAGGTGGCCGAAGCTATTCTTAAGGAATTTGGAGCCACAGGTAAATATTCTGTGATTATTAACGGACATGTACCTGTTGAAATCAAGAATGGACAAACACCAATCAGAGCTGAAGGAAAAGTTCTTATGATTGATGGTGGATTCTCTAAGGCTTATCATGAGAAGACAGGTATGGCAGGTTATACATTAGCCATAGATTCTCATGGAATGTGGCTTGTACAGCATGAGAAATTCGAAAGTACAGCTAAAGCTATCGAGGATGAAACGGATATTGTATCAGATACACTTACTGTTATGAATTTCGAGAGAAGAATGTATGTAAGAGATACAGATAATGGTAAGAGATTGGCTAAAGAAAGCGCCGATTTAGAGGAACTTTTAGAAGCTTACAGAAGTGGTAAGCTTTAAGAATTATTGTTTATTAGATTTATGACAAGAGGAGGAAGATGGACAATCGCTGCATCCGCAGGAGCATCCGCTTTCTCCTTTTTTGATTTTGAGGATTTTACGCACAATAATGAAAGCCGCAACAGCAAGTATTACAGCAAGAATAATAATTGTTGATAGATTATTAATAATAAAATCCATAGTAATGACCTCTTGGTAAATTTATAGATTTAATATATTTTTATATAGGCTTAATGTCAAGTAGAGGGGCGAAGAGCTTTTAAAGGTAGTGAGTTTGCTAATTGGCCTTACCCAGAGGAAAAGAATTGTGGAAGTTGCCAGGATGGATTGTTATAATAGATGAAGAATAGCTAATAGCGAGAGGTTTAGCATGAAGTTTTTGTTAGTAGGAATAAATGCAAAATATATACATTCAAATCCAGCGGTATATAGCCTTAGAGCCTATGCAAAAGATAGACTCAATCTGGTAAATGATACCATAGAAATATGTGAATATACCATTAATCAGTTAATAGATGAGGTATTGACGGATATTTATGAAAAAAAGGCAGATGTAGTGGCATTTTCAACCTACATTTGGAACGTGGAAATGGTTATGAAAATAGCCAGAGAATTGAAGCAGGTAGCCCCCAAAACTCATATATGGCTTGGTGGTCCGGAGGTGAGCTTTAATTATAGAGAAAGACTTGAGAATAATACATTTTTGACAGGTATTATTATAGGTGAAGGAGAAGAAACTTATAAGGAACTTGTTAAAAATTATATAGAGGATTCAGGCTCTTTAGATAAGATAAAAGGCTTAGCTTATAATGGCGAAGGAGTAGTAGTAACTGAGGATAGAGAATGCCTTGATTTCTCGACGATACCATTTCCTTACAGCAATCTCACGGATTTTGAGGATAGAATTGTATATTATGAAACTTCCAGAGGCTGTCCATTTAAATGCTCTTATTGTCTTTCAAGTGTTGAGAAGAGCCTGAGATTAAGAAGCATGGACCTTGTTAAGAAGGAACTTAAATTCTTTATAGACAATAAGGTCGCTCAGGTTAAATTTATAGACAGAACCTTCAATTGTAACCGACAAAGAACCATTGAATTGCTTAAATTTATCAAGGAAAACGATAATGGAATCACTAATTTTCATTTTGAAATAGCGGGAGATATTCTGACAGATGAAGAGTGTGAAATTCTTAATGGTTTAAGAACTAATCTGGTTCAGTTAGAGATAGGGGTTCAGTCCACAAATCCTGATACTTTAGAGGCTATTAATAGAAAAACAGATATGAATAAGCTTGCTTGGAATATCGAAAAACTTATTAGCAAGGACAATATTCATATTCATCTTGATTTGATTGCAGGGCTTCCTTTTGAGGATTATAAATCTTTTATCAAGTCCTTTAATGATGTATATAGTTTTCATCCTCACGAGCTTCAGTTAGGCTTCTTAAAAATGCTGTCAGGTGCGCCAATTGGACAAAGAATTGAAGAGGATGATATTAAATACAGACAATATCCGCCATATGAGGTTTTGGCTACTAAATATATTTCCTTTGATGAGATTACAGAACTTAAAAAGGTAGAAGAGGTCTTGGAGATTTATTACAATTCAAGGCAATTTAAGAATACCATTAAGTGGTTAGAAGGCCTTGAGGATAACCCTTTTCAAATGTATAGAAATATAGCAGAATTTTATGAGAAGAATGGTCTGTTTAAATTCCAAAGTGCGAGAAGTAAAAGATATGATAATCTCTTAGCTTATGTAAAAGAAAAGCATCCAGGAATGGAAGGGATTTGCAAAGAGTATATGACCATTGATTACTATTTAAGAGAGAAGGCTAAAAGTCGTCCGGAATTTGCAGGTGAGTTAGCTTATGATATGGCTAAAAATTTCTATATGAATGAGTCAAATATAGACAGGTATTTGCCTGATTATAAGACGATGGATAGTAAGACAATTCAGCGTACAACTCATTATGAGAAGCTTCAGGCAATTGGAAAAACAATAGTATTTGATTATCAGAACAAGTGTGGAATTGATAAGGAAGCAAGATTAATTACTATTGAGTAATAGAAAGACATAAAAAGTTTTCGATAAATAGAATATAATTATAAAAGAGAGGTAAATAGACAGCAGTTAGATATCAGTATTTAGCTGCTGTTGTTTTTATTTATGAGATAATAGCTATTGAGGGGCAAAATCTTGACTAAAAATTACCAAAATCTTATAATTTAAGTAATTATGTGAAAAATTAACTAAAGGAGTTTAGAGATATATGAGTAAGGAACTTGCAAAAACTTATGATCCTAAAGGAATAGAGGATCGCCTTTATCAGAAATGGATTGAAAAGAAGTATTTTCACGCTGAGGTAGATGAGACAAAGAAACCATTTACTATTGTCATTCCACCACCAAACATTACAGGTCAGCTTCATATGGGACATGCCCTTGATAATACAATGCAGGACATTCTTATCAGATTTAAGAGAATGCAGGGTTATAATGCACTCTGGCAGCCAGGTACAGACCATGCTTCAATCGCTACAGAGGTTAAGATTATTGAGACTCTTAAGAAGCAGGGTATTGATAAGCATGATTTAGGTCGTGAAAAATTCCTTGAAAGAGCCTGGGAGTGGAAGGCTGAATATGGCGGACGTATTGTATCTCAGCTTAAGAAGCTTGGTTCATCATGTGACTGGGATAGAGAACGTTTCACAATGGATGAAGGATGTAACAAGGCAGTTACAGAAGTTTTCTGCAAGATGCATGAAAAAGGATGGATTTATAAGGGATCAAGAATTATCAACTGGTGTCCTGTATGTAACACATCTATTTCTGATGCAGAGGTAGAATATGAGGAGCAGGCTGGACATTTCTGGCATATTAAGTATCCAATCGTAGATGATAACGGTCAGCCATCAACTACAGATTTCCTTGAATTTGCTACAACACGTCCAGAGACAATGCTTGGTGATACTGCTGTAGCTATTAATCCTGATGATGAGAGATATCATTATTTAAGAGGTAAGTCAGTATGGCTTCCACTTGTTAACAAGGCTATTCCTGTTGTAGAAGACAGCTATGTTGATATGGAATTTGGTACTGGTGTAGTTAAGATTACTCCAGCTCATGACCCTAACGACTTTATGGTAGGTCAGCGTCATGGTCTTGAAGTTATTAATATCATGAATGATGATGCAACTATTAATGAGAATGGTGGCAAGTATGCCGGCATGGATCGTTATGTTGCAAGAGAAGCAATCGTTAAGGAACTTGACGAACTTGGACTTCTTGTAAGAATCGAAGATTACTCACATAACGTTGGTACTCATGATAGATGTAAGACAACAGTTGAGCCACTCGTTAAGCAGCAGTGGTTCGTTAAGATGGATGAGCTTATTAAGCCAGCTGTTAAGGCGGTTAAGGAAGGTGAAATTAAGCTTGTTCCAGAACGTATGGAGAAGACATATTTTAACTGGACAGATAATATTAAGGACTGGTGTATTTCCAGACAGTTATGGTGGGGACACAGAATCCCAGCATACTACTGTGATGACTGTGGTGAAATCGTTGTAGCTAAGGAAATGCCTTCAGTATGTCCTAAGTGTGGCAAGTCACATTTCACACAGGATCCAGATACACTTGATACATGGTTCTCATCAGCTTTATGGCCATTCTCAACACTTGGTTGGCCAGAGAAGACTAAGGAACTTGAGTATTTCTATCCAACAGATGTACTTGTAACAGGTTATGATATTATCTTCTTCTGGGTAATCAGAATGATATTCTCAGGATTTGAACAGATGAATGAGAAGCCTTTCCATACTGTATTATTCCACGGACTTGTTCGTGATGATCAGGGTAGAAAGATGAGTAAGTCTCTTGGAAATGGTATTGATCCACTTGAGATTATTGACCAGTATGGTGCGGATGCTCTTAGACTTACACTTATCACAGGTAATGCACCTGGTAACGATATGCGTTTCTACATGTCAAGAGTAGAGGCTAACAGAAACTTCTGTAATAAGATTTGGAATGCAAGCCGTTTCATCATGATGAATATGGAAGATACAACTGTTACTACACCAGCGGCAGCAGACCTTGAACCAGTTGATAAATGGATTATTTCTAAATTAAATAAGGTTGTAAAAGAAGTTACAGATAACATGGAGAACTACGAACTTGGTATCGCAGTTCAGAAGGTTTATGACTTCATCTGGGATGAGTTCTGTGACTGGTACATTGAAATGGTTAAGCCAAGACTTTGGGCTAAGGATAATGCAGCAAGCAGAAATGCAGCTTTATGGACATTAAATACAGTACTTATTGATGCACTTAAATTATTACATCCTTACATGCCATTCGTTACAGAAGAAATCTTCTGCAATTTACAGAGCGAGGAAGAGTCTATTATGATTTCAGCATGGCCTGTATTTACAACTGACAGAAGCTTCGATAAGGAAGAGAACGAAATCGAAATTCTTAAGGAAGCTGTAAGAGGCATTAGAAATGTTCGTACAGAAATGAACGTTCCACCTTCACGTAAGGCTCAGGTTTATGTAGTAAGTGAAAATGCTGATATGAGAAATATCTTCGAGGAAGGTAAATTATTCTTCACTCCACTTGCATATGCTTCAGAGGTTATTGTTCAAAATGACAAGACAGGTATTGCAGATGATGCAGTATCAGTAGTTATTGCTAATGCCAACATTTATATTCCTTTCGCTGAGCTTGTAGACATTGAGAAGGAAAGAGAAAGACTTCTTAAGGAAGAGGCAAGACTTGAGGGCGAACTTAAGAGAGTAAATGGTATGCTTTCAAATGAAAAATTCGTATCAAAGGCTCCAGAAGCAAAGATTAACGAAGAAAAAGAAAAACTTGCTAAGTATACTCAGATGATGGAACAGGTTAAGGAAAGATTAGCAGCTCTTAAATAGTGTAAAGGGACGACCATATGGATTTGTTAGATGATTTTGATCAGATAGGCGCTTCAATAGAAGAGATTGAAAAACTTCTATATGACAGTGATTTGACTGGCAAAACAAATTCAAATATTCAGGAAAAGAAAAAGGAAACTTTCGTGCGGGTTACAGAAGACCTGCACGAGGGTTGGCTTTATCTTGCCAAACCAAAGGAAGGCGAGCATTATACCAAGGATGACCTTATTAAATTACTGGCAGACAATGGTGTAAAGGCTGGCCTTATTATGTCCAATATTATGGCCATGATAAAAAAGGGCGTTTACGAGCGAAGCATTAAGGTGGCAAGCTACATTGCTCCTGAAGAAGGTACTAACGGATACTATGAGTTTTATTTTGATGTGGATGCTATAAATACTAAGCATCCTAAAATCAAGGAAGACGGAAGTGTAGATTATACTTCCATTAACATTCTTATTGGTGTAAATAAGGGTGATAAGATTTGCACATATCATAGTGCAGTTGAGGGTAAATCAGGATTTTTAGTAGATGGAACAGAAATTAAACCTGCGCCTGTTGGTGAAAAGATACCTTTAAAGGGCTTAGGATTTACCTATGATGAAAATACAGGCGATTATTATGCAGATATAACTGGTAAGCTTGATTACAGAAATGAAAAGGAATTGTTTGTAAGAAATGTTTATCAGGTTAAGGGGGATATTACCCAGTTGAACCACAGAATAGAATTCAATGGTGATATAGAAATCGACGGATGTGTTGAAAGTGGTTCGATCATAAGAAGTTCTGGATCTGTAGTTATTTCGGGTGTTGTAGAGGCAGCGGAAATATTTGCAGGTGGAGATGTTGTACTCAAAAAGGGAGTACAGGGTTCGAATAAGGCAAAAATCGTAACTAATGGTGATGTATACGCAGATTTCATTGAACATAGCAGCGTAAAGGCCAGAGGAAGCGTTAATTCTAATACAATTCTTAATTCTCAGATTTATGCAGAGAATCAGGTTATTCTTACAGGTAAGAGAGGTACTCTTGTGGGTGGATATACTCACGGAAGAAGGGGCATTAAGTGTAGTAATCTTGGCAATAATGTTGAGGTTAAAACAGTTGCTCATGTAGGATTGGAAACCAAGGATTATCTTAAGAATCAGGAAACTATGAAGAAGGATACTTATCTAAGAGAAGAGTTAGAGAGTATTCTTGAAAGAATGAATTATATTCTCAAACAAAAAGCTATTCGTCCTCTTACCAAGAAGGATTTGGAGGAGCTTAATGAAATGAATACCAAGAAGGATTTGTTCATTGAGGAGATGAAGCTTAATACAAGAGAAAAGGAATTAATAGAAAAGATTATAGAAGAGTCCAGAGATGCCAAAATAGTGGTTGAGGAACATGTTTATAAAGGGGCAATAATAGCTATCGATACAATGCGAATTCCTATTCAATATGATACGCAGTTCATGTCCTACAAAAATGTAGGAGGTGTTATCGAGGGCGAGGTACTAGTGGTTAATTAAAATGAGTGAAATCAGCAAATGTGAATCCTATCTTCTTGATATACCTAAATTTAAAAAGAAGACACTTTTATCAGATACAATCAAATTCTACGAATTGCTTGGAAGACCAGGTGAGGATATTCCAAGGATACATGTTGCTGGTACAAATGGAAAAGGAAGTACCTGTTTTTATACTTCACAAATTCTTAAAAATCATGGGCTAAGAGTTGCTTTATTTACGTCTCCACATCTTGTTAGCATGAAGGAAAGATTCGTTATTGATGACAGGATGATTTCGGATGAAGAATTTATAAGAGTATTTAATCATGTAAAAAATAAATGTGAGTCCCTGGATGAAGAGACTAAGGAAGCAATGCATCCAAGCTTCTTTGAATTTCTTTTTCTAATGTTTATGCTCTGGGTCAGTGAAGTGAAACCAGATGTATTAATACTCGAAACGGGACTTGGTGGCATGCTTGATGCTACCAATATATTTGAAACTTCAGCTTTATCAGTGATTTGTTCTATTGGACTTGATCATATAGAGCAGTTGGGAAACAGTATTGAAGAAATAGCAACACAAAAGGCTGGTATTATCAAAAATAATGTAGCTGTAGTCAGTCTTGATAATGATTTTGCAGCTAATCAAGTGATAAAAGAGAGAGCTCTTGCTAAGAATGCACCTTTATATCTGCTAAAAGAAGAGAATATAAGCAATGTGAGTGTGAAAGATAAACACGTTGATTTTTCGCTTAATTTTAGTTATGATAATTCTGTGTGCGTAGATGAGATGAGAATATCTCTTGAAACAAGTGCTCTTTATCAAAGATTCAATGCCTCAATGGCAGTACTTGTTTCCTTAATTTATTTAAAAGACAGATTTGATGAGAAGCTTACAGTTGAAGCTCTTAGCAAAGGAAGCTTTAAAGGAAGGATGGAGGAAATTCATCCTGGATTTTTCGTTGATGGAGCACACAACGAAGATGCAGTTGATAAGCTGTTAGAAACATTGCTTCAGGTAGAGGGAACTAAGACTCTTATATTTGGAGCATGTAAAGATAAAGATTATGAAACAATGCTTGAAAAAATTATTAATAGCAATGTTTTTGATTCAATAGTCCTTACTAAGGTTCACTCCCCGAGAGCGGCAGAAATTGAGGATTTATTGAGGATAACTGGTAAATGTAACGGGTCAGGCAAAGAAATCAGGACAGCTGGGGATGTTGAGAAGGCTATCAGAATGCTTGACGGGGAAGAAGGCATAAAGTACATAGCAGGATCCTTGTATCTGGTAGGAGAGGCTATGGACTATATCAGGAGAATGACAGATGATTGATTTTGAAACAGAATTAAAGAAATTTCATCCTTCACCAGAGGTAAGTGAGGTTGAGGATGTAGTTAATAACTATGAGCTTACAGATATGATTGATTATATTGTAAAAACAGTAATGGATGTTGAAGAAGAAGACGAAATGTGAGGCTAGGAAATGTTATATTGCTATCATTGTGGAGTAGCTTTGACGAACAAACAATACTGCACTTCTTGTGGCGTTGATGTTAGCAAGTACAAGAAGATAATGTACATGTCTAATCAATATTACAATCGTGGCCTTGAAAAGGCACAGGTAAGAGATTTGACAGGTGCTATAGAGGATTTAAGACAAAGCTTAAAATTAAATAAAAGAAATACTTCAGCTAGAAACCTTTTAGGTTTGGTTTATTTTGAAATGGGTGAGACTGTAAGAGCTATGACTGAATGGGTTCTCTCTCAGCATTTTAAGGCCGAAAAGAATATAGCTACAGATTATATTAATACACTCAAGACTAATGCAGTTCTTCTTGAGAGTATGAATGCTTCGATTAAGAAATACAATGCTGCGTTGAATTTATGTAAGCAGGGAAGCCTTGATGTTGCCAAAATCTCTCTTAAGAGAATTGTAAGCAATAACCCAAGACTTATTAATGCACATTTATTACTTGCATTAGTATTAATTAAAGAGGAAGATTATTCTACCGCAAAGAAAGAATTAATTCTTGTAAGAAGAATCGACCGTGGTAATCTTATGGCGGCTTCTTATATGCGTATGGTAGAGGAGAATCTCAATACAGATACTAATAAGAAGAAGAGTCAGGAGGCAGCGGTTTCATTCCAAAGCGGTAATGACTTAATTATTCAACCAACAACAAGAAAAGAAAATCCATTGTTAAATGTATTTGTAAATGGATTTATTGGACTTGTTATAGGACTTTTGGTAGGTTGGTTTGTAATTGGACCTATCAGAGTTAATATTCAAAAGTCTGATCAGGATGCAAATCTTGCAAAGGCTTATGAGGAGATTGACCTTAAGAATACTACGATTGATACGCTCACTAACAGAAATGAGAGTCTTACTAATCAGTACGAGGCACTTAAGGATCAGCTTAATGGATATGAAGGCAATAACGGTGTATTTGAAGGTTACAGATATCTCCTTCTTGCAGTAGCCGAGTATAACAAGGGCGAGGCTATGGATAAAGAAGTTATTGCTAAATATCTTGATAAGGTGGATGCTAATAATTCAGATAAACTCAAAGAGAATGAATTTGTAGCGGTATATAATCAGTTAAAGGGCGCTGTTGGTGGCAGTGTTGCTGATACTTATTATACAAATGGTTTCAATGCTTTCCGTCAGGAAGATTATGTAACAGCATTGGAAAACTTCAAAAAGGCAGTAGATTATAATCCAAATAATGTAGATGCATTGTATTATTTAGCATGCACTTATATGGAAAATAAGGATTATGATAATGCAAAATATTATTTTAACCAGGTTATTTCAATTTCTCCTGATTCTGAAACTGGAACTAAGGCCCAAAATTATATCAGAGAAATTGAAACAATGTAAAAAAGTTGTTGACATTATGTCCATAAGTGGTATATAATTTCATTCGTCACTGGAAAGATGTTGACGCATACGTGTTCGTAGCTCAGCTGGATAGAGCAACGGCCTTCTAAGCCGTGGGTCGGGGGTTCGAATCCCTTCGAGCACGTTTCGCTAAAAGCGGACGAGTCAAACTTGTGGTGGGTATGGCGCAGTTGGCTAGCGCGCCAGATTGTGGCTCTGGAGGCCGAGG
>JAKSSD010000028.1 GCA_024403275.1 Lachnospiraceae bacterium | reverse complement strand
CTTCTGGAACTTCATTAGCACCAGCTTCAATCATGATAACCTTCTCGCTTGTTGAAGCAACTGTAAGCTGCATATCGCCATTCTTCCACTGTTCCTGGTTAGGGTTAATAACGAACTCGCCATCAACAAGACCAACCTGTGTTGTTGCACATGGTCCACAGAATGGGATATCTGAAATAGATGTTGCGATAGCTGAACCAAGCATAGCTACAAGTTCAGGACGGCAATCTGGATCAACACTCATTACAAGGTTGTTAAGAGTAACATCATTTCTGTAATCCTTAGGGAATAAAGGTCTCATAGGACGGTCAATAACACGGCTTGTAAGGATAGCATTCTCAGATGCCTTACCTTCACGCTTATTGAATCCACCTGGGATCTTACCTACTGCGTATAATTTCTCTTCGTACTCTACTGAAAGAGGGAAGAAATCAATACCATCACGTGGCTTTTCAGAAGCTGTAGCTGTTGAAAGAACAGTTGTGTTGCCATAATGCATAAATGCTGCACCATTTGCCTGAGCTGATACTCTTCCTACATCAACAGATAAAGTACGTCCGGCTAATTCGAGACTAAATGTTTTAAATGCCATTTTCTCTTTCTCCTTTACTTTAAATAAATATTTTAAGGTAGAAGTTGCCGAAACTACTGAGAACCCAACAAATATAAATTTATTGACTTTTCAGTGGCTTCGGATGCTACTTCTACCATTTGACACCTGATAAATAATTACACAAGAAGGCGGACATTGAATGTCCGCCTCCATAATGAATTATTTTCTAAGACCAAGCTTCTCGATAAGAGCACGATATCTTTCGATATCTGTTTTCTTAAGGTAATCAAGTAAACCACGACGCTGACCAACCATCTTAAGAAGACCTCTGTTTGAATGGAAATCCTTAGGATTTTTCTTCATATGCTCTGTAAGCTCAAGGATACGAGCTGTAAGAACTGCGATCTGTACTTCAGGTGAACCTGTGTCACCAGCTGAACGTGCATACTCTGCGATAACTGCCTGTTTCTTTTCTTTTGAAATCATTACAATTTCCTCCTAATATAATAAATTCTGCTGAACCAAGGTTATAAGTTGGAGTATCAAATAACTTTGATCCAGTTAACACACATCGATTATAATAACATAAGAAAAATAATATGTAAACCCTTATTTACAAGTACTTCTCTAGGTATTCGCCTGTTTTTTGTCCATTTCTTTATTAATTAGAAACATACCTATCGCAACAGAAATGATGATAACATAACCTACTACACTAAGCCAGTCAGGAATCTGATTTAAGAAGAAAAATCCAAGTATCGCAGCGAATATAACCTGCGAATAATCATATACCGATATTTCTTTGGCTGGCGCGTATGTATATGCATTAGTAACAAAGAACTGACCACCACATGCAAATAAGCCTGTAAACAATAAGCAGATAAGCTGATTTAAAGTCATAGGTGCATATGTAAATATAACTATAGGGCCAAGTGTCACACATGAATATAATGAGAAGAAAAATACTATCAAAGGACCCTTAGTACCCTTCATACCCATCTTTCTAACACATGTATAAGCCATACCTGCAAAGAGACCACCAAGAAGTCCTATAACTGCAGGTATAACCTCAGCATTAAAGGAAGGTTTCACAATAAACATACTTCCTATAATTGCAAGTAAAACTCCTAACCACTGATACCATCTCGCCTTCTCTTTTAAAAAGAAATAAGAAAGAACAATTGCAAAAAACGGCGAGAGTTTATTTAACATTGAAGCATCTGAAATATTTATTCTGTCTACTGCATAGAAATTAAATAAGAAGCCAATCATTCCAAATGTGGATCTCAAAAGTAAAAGAACAATATTTCCCTTATTTATCTTCAGACCAGTATTATCTTTTTTAACTTGTTTAATTAGAATTATTGTAGAAAAAATAAGAGCCACAAAGTTTCTAAAGAAGCCTTTTTGTACAACTGGCAAATCTCCTGACAGTCTGATAAAAAGGTTCATACATGCGAAACAAGTTGCAGCCCCAATAATACAGATAATTCCCTTATCTCTATTTTTCATCTTTTTCCTCACTAAGAATATATTTCAATTCTCTAGCTTTATCCTTAATTCTTTTAGTAGAAAGTGGATGTGATAACAAAGCACTTATAAGTCTTGATGCAACATCTTCTCTTCGAAGATTAACAGCCATCGATGCTAAAAGGCAGTCGAATGTAGTTTCCTCCATTCCACATATCTCACCATTTTCCTTTTCTCTTGCCTTTAGAAAATAGTTAAGAGCATTTTCAAGATAGAAATGTTCCTGACTCTCAAGCTTAACTTTCTTCTCAGTATCCTCTGTTTCTCTTGCATAAGATCTGTAAAGCCATCCGAATTTAAGCATTAAGAATCCTATTTCACTATCCTTAACCTTTTTCACCTGACATGAAAGAAGCGCGAATTTGTATCTTATAATAGCATCCTCAAAATCAAGTTCATCCTTGTCCTCAAATGATATTCCAAGTGATGAAGTAATTGATTTAAGAATATCTCTTTGTGCCTGAACTGATACTCTGTCAAAATATCTTTCAACTGAAGCATAACCACAACGTGGGCAAAGAATTATATCATATTTTAATGGTTCAATATTCTTATAATTCTGTTTAAGATCGATATCTGAATAATCTGGCCTGGCTTTACCCTGTTTAACTGTAAGATTTTTAAATTCATTGGAACAGACAGGACACTTATATGTTTTCTTAAAAATTATTTCTTTATCTGCCAATTACACTTCTCCCTAGTTTATATAAACCTCTGTTACAAAATCATTTGCATCTGTCTTAGGAATATACAAAGAGAAACCATTATCTTTAATTTCTTCACTCTCCAATAAATTTTGCTCATAAATTGGAAATGCTTTATATATAACCCCATCAACATTTATATAAATATCATTATCAACGTTCAAATACTTTTCGTCAATATATCCATATATATGAGTATAGCCATTCTCTTCAATAAATGTAAGATAATAATCATTCTTATCTGCCATTGTTAAATCCTTAACATCAATCGTAGCTTTTGGCGCCTCCATTACAGGAGCCTTAATAGCTAAATTCTTGATATTTCTCTCTACAATTTCTAAGAGAACATAATCAGCTTCTTTGCTATATGCCAGATCAATTTTATAAGGATATGCTCTTGAAAACAGGCAGTATTCAAAGCTTTGAGCAAAATACTTATGTCCCGTATTCATAAATGAATCTCTAAATATTAAAGCTTTGCCTGAAGCACTTTCATTCTCTGTAACAAGTTGAATTGAATCTGGTTCTTTTTCGTGACTTGTATATTCATAAGTAAATTCAAATTCAGGATAAATTTGCTTATCCTTCTTAGCATTAACTGAATAAAGCATTACTCCAAGATCCGCATCCCAATCATTTTTTTCTTCAAATAATAAATCAGTAAACGCATTCTCTAAACCAAAGCTTTTCATAATCTCATCATAGCCATAAAAAGCACCTTTATAAGTCCAGTGACTATCTCTAGCCTGATATAAAATCTCATCACTTGAGTTTAGCCTTGAATAAACATCTGCATAGGTAATACCTGATTCTTTTAGTTTATCTGAAAGAACTTCCATATTACTATTATTACCTGTTTTAACAAATGTATCAGGCATATACTGTGGATAAACAGTATTCTTATTAGGTATAAGAGTCATGACAAATACTATGCCATCTTCTTCAAGCTTATCAGAAACCATTTCATAGGTTGAAACGATATTCGATATATTTCTATCACTTAAAGTCCTAACTCCCATATAATCACTGGCTGTATCACTATAGAACAACCAGTCATTCTTTC
Source organism: Lachnospiraceae bacterium (assembly GCA_024403275.1). Taxonomy (GTDB): domain Bacteria; phylum Bacillota; class Clostridia; order Lachnospirales; family Lachnospiraceae; genus UBA3766. The sequence goes on along the minus strand of JAKSSD010000028.1, from coordinate 20,654 downwards.
CAACAATAATGCTATCTTCTGTAGAATGCTTGAAAATTCCAGTTTTTAAAGCTGTATTAGCTGATACAAGTACTTGTCTTAAACCAATTCTATCATTTACAAAATCATCAAGTTCATCAACAAAATCTTTATTGATGCTCTCTTCCTTAACTAATTTAGGGAAATTAGCAAGTTCTCTTTTTTCAGTATTTTTTGCATTGAAAAAGAAAGGCATGGTCAATGCCGGAATTGCAAGTAATACAAAATATGCAATTATAAATACAAAATTAAACTTTTTCATACTCTAAAATCTAAAATATATAAATGGATTATAACTATCTGAAGCAAGACTCATAAAACAAAGAATCAATCCTACAAAGGATAAAATCATCTTAATAACTTCACTCTTACCCTGAATCTTCATAAATAATTTACGTGATACATTAGTTGCAAAAAAAGCTGCCAATACATATATGAAAATATAATAAGGTGTCAAATACATAATTGAATTAGCTATATTAATGCTCGCTCCAAATCCAATCATAGCTTTAATAACTGATAAGCCCTGAAGTAATGTATCTGCCCTGAATATTACAAATCCAACCATAACAATAATGATTGTTGGTATAAATGAAAGGAATGAAATCTTATTTAAGAATTTAAATCTATCTTTTAATTTAAATCTTGCAAAAAGGCCCTCCAAAACCAAAAATGTTCCATGATACAAGCCCCATACTAAAAAAGTCCAGTTTGCGCCATGCCAAATACCAGTGGCAGCAAATACTATATACTTATTAATATAAGTTCTTAATGTTCCCTTCCTGTTTCCGCCAAGTGGAATATATAAATATTCCTTAAACCAAGTCGAAAGAGAAATATGCCATCTTCTCCAGAAATCCTGAATGTTTTTAGCCATATATGGATAATTAAAGTTTTCAAGGAAATCAAATCCAAACATCTTTCCAAGTCCAATAGCCATATCTGAATAACCTGAGAAATCAAAGTATATCTGCATAAGATATGTAAATGCAGCTAACCAGGCTGACAGAACGTCAAACTGAGAATTTGATAAAGCATATAAGGAATCTGTAACCTTGGCAACTTCATTTGAAATAAGAATTTTCTTCGTCAATCCAGTAGTAAATCTATAGATTCCTTCCTTAACCTTTTGGCTGGAATGAATTCTGTTTGTAATCTGCTCTGAAATATCATGATACTTAACAATAGGACCAGCGATAAGCTGTGGGAAAAATGATATATACAAAAGGAGTTTAAAGAAATTAGTCTGAGCCTTTACGTCCCCTCTATATACATCAATTACATAAGAAAGTGCCTGGAAGGTATAAAAAGAAATACCAATAGGAAGCGCTATTGATACAACTGGTAAATAATCCCCTGGCAGTATTCCATTAATTGTTGAAATAATCAATCCAAGATACTTAAATACGACAAGTAGTCCTATATTTAATAAAACTGAGATTGTGAGAATAAGTTTGGATTTCTTTTTTGATAACAAAATACCAAATACATAATTCATAATAACCGAAGCAATAAGTAGAATTATGTAAACCGGTTCTCCATAGGCATAGAAAAACAAACTCGCAATAATAAGAATTGCATTTTTAAAATTATTATTTGGAATCAAATAATAAAGCAATAAAATAACAGGAAGAAAAAAACATAAAAAGATAAAGCTACTAAAAACCATCTCTGTTCTCTTCCTCCTGTTTGAATGTAATAATCAACTAATTTCTAAGTAAATCAACAGCCTTTACTGTATCATCATTCTTAAAATCAAAACTTAAAATAGTATCTTTTTTTTCTACATAGTACTTAAATGATGATCCTACATTTTCATTTGGCTCACCATAAGCACTTAAAACTTCTTCTTTGCTACTGCCAACCTTAATACCCTTGGCTGTAACGTAATCAGCACTTTCACTATAAATATTATAGATGACCTGCTTACCATCTTGGGCATATGTATATACAACAAACGCTTCATCATCATAATAGTAATTAGTATCAAAGCCATCATCAAGACAAGCCTGACCTTCCACTATTGTAGCTTCACCAACAATATCAATATTTGGCTTAAAATCATCGCCTATAAGTAATGTAATTCCTGAAGCCTTAATTCCTGCATCATTTAATGAAATGTAATTAGGATTAACTTCTACGGAAGCTGTTGGAGCCTGACCGCCTTCTAATACAACTGGCTGATTATCCTTATCATCAACAACATCTTCTATAATTTCTGACTCATCTATAACAACCTCTGGATTATCCTGAGTACATCCAACTAAGCAAGCAAGTGTTAAAGCAAGAGCCAAACCATATATTCTCTTTCTCATAATTTTACCTCTATATATAAATTTGCTCGTAAAATTATAACAACAAACTATTATTGTGTAAAGATATTAAAATATAATATCATAATATTCATATTCACCAATATATGGATAAATATCTGTTCTTTTATTATTCATTTGAAAATGCCACCATTCAGATCTTACACTTAAGCATTCAAGATTTGAACCATGTCCCATCATTATATCTGACAACAAATCAGCCTGCCAGTTATTAAGTAACATATTACATCTAAAATCAAGAGTATGCATCTTTGTCTGCATTGGAAGTTCATCTCCCACCTCTGTTAAAGAGTTGATTTTAACAAGAGTCAGATCAGTTGCTGTACCCTTATTATGTCTTGACGCCTTAGAAATATAATATGAATAATCGTAACTTTTGTCTGTCAAAAATCCCTGAGCAAGGTTGGTATTATATACAACATTTGCCAGTATTCCCTGTCCTGAAAGATTTCCACTAACCTGTTGAGATGCTGAATATGGTCTATATCCTTCATACATTAATAATGTACATCCATTTTCAAGCGAACTTTTTTGACACTGAATTAACTCAAGAGCCAAATCCCATATTACAGGCATCTGATTACTACTTCCGTAATTAGCAAGCTTTTCACCTGTAACATTATTAATTCTATTGTAGCCTACTGAATTAAGATAAGTTGAAGAGTTTCCATCAGCCAGGCAGTCATAACGTGAATTCTCATCAGAAGCAAGATCTACTGCTTTACCATTGCCACCAGCAGTAAATATAGAAGCACTTGCATTTGTTCGCTTAATAAGTATTCCACCTACTGAATCTGAAGGGCTAAATAAACCTTTTGCATCAACCATAAGGAATCTGGCATTTACCCAGCCTTGATTTTCATTCTCATCTTTAACTCTTACATAATAATTTTTATCTTCTGATAAATAACAATAATTACCATTTGTATCAACCATAATCTTAAGTTCTGCACCCTTACTCATGGTTGTTGCCTGTGATGCATTAGAAACATCAGTGTATGCTGGCAAATCCTTAACTGGCTTAACTACAACATTTTGGCAACCATTGTCAGAAGACATTTTAACACTCGTTCTATTGCCTACTTCCAGTACCTTACCTGTACTCTCATCTCTTGTACTAATTGTAAGGAATGCATCAATCGACTCAAATGGATCTCCATAACCGTAAGAAGCTGTTCTAAGTGTAAATTTAGGTAAATACTCCTCAGTTTTATCTTTATATAAAATATGAATTTCGTAATCTCTATCTGGAGAAAGACCAGTTAAATTAAAGCTTCCTTTATCTGTTTCAAAGGAATGCCAGCCATGATTAGCATCCTCTACACCTGAATCGTCCATTCCTTCCTGAAAGCATGTACAGATTTCTCCCATCGACATGGAATTATCTTCTCTGTTTGCTTTACCATGCTTATCAGTATTAGCGGAAAGCTGTCTGTATCTAATTACATAACCATTCTCTGAATCCTGTACCCATTTAAAAGATATATTAAAAGGTCCCTGCTTAAGATCTTCAATCTGCTTAACGATTTGAATCTCTTCTTCCTTGTCTGCTTCATTTTCAGTAATGGTATCTTCTATATTTAAATCATTTTCATTTTTAACCACTACTTCTTCTTCAACGTGCATTCCAGGAAGGTTTAGATATACTACCTCAAGTTCTCCTGATTCTGTTTCCTTACTTTCCGATGGATCCCTATATCCAATAAGAACCACCAGAATAAGTGCAAGCATCAAAAGAAGAACAACTACAATTGAAGATTTAAATGCAGTCCATAAGACATTACTTTTATATTTTCTTTTATGTCTGTATATATTCCCCATTTTTTAACCTTCTTAGTTTGCCGCAGGATATGCACTATGATCCCACTGATATCTTACATTTGATCTGATTCCATCATATGATTCAAGTTCTGAATCTGTAAGAAGGAAAATATTATATCCCTGTCTTTCTGGATCCACATGTCTCCATACTCCAGGTGAAATCTCAACAAGAAGCCAGTTATGCTCACTATAAACAGCTCCCTTACCAATTACGATCTTGCAGTTATAACCAGCAGCAGTCATCATCTTGTAACATAAGGCTGCATAATCCCAACAAGCACCACTTCCATAATTAAGCATACGACAAGCCATTGTTGTAATGTCAGATTTCTCTCTGTATTTATATTTGAAGCTCTTGCAGTATAGATAAATAGATTTAAGATCACTACCATTCTTAGCAAGGAGCTGCTGAATATAAAGATCAAGATTTTGTGCTGTAATAGTCTTAAATGGATCAGTAACAATACCATTTTCATCTACCACATATTTATCAATCTTGGTACTTACAGCCATTTTTCCATCATTATAGAAATAATACTGATTAGAACCAATTGTTCTTAATCCAACCGCCATGGCTCCAGTTGTATTATCAAAATAGTATCTTGAGCCATCTATATCCTGCCATCCGAAGCGGATAGAATAATCGCTGTCGAAATAATATTTCTTACCTTCAATAAGATTAAAGCCTGTATTTTTGTAACGAAGATACTTCACATTGAAGTAGTAGCATTTACCATCAATAAAAGTAAATCCAATAGCTGCCTTACCATCTTCCTTGAAATAATATTCATTATCTCCATCTTTCTTCCAGCCAGTATACATGTAACCAGTTTCTTCATCGAAATAGTACATGCTTTCTTCTATTAACTTCCAGCCAAGAACTCTTCTTCCTTTGGAATCATAATACTGAAATCCATCAGCAAGAGTCATCCAGCCAATAAGCATTTTACCATCGCTATTGTAATAATATGTATTTTCGCCATCATCGTAGAAACCAGTGTACATTGCACCATTTTCATCGAATCTGTAGTAATCACCAAGATAATACATATCATTATCTTTGATCATTTTGCCTGTATTTACACTAAAGAAGCGTATTGCACCATCGTAATCAATAAATCCTGTCTGCATCACACCATCTTCAGCAAAGAGATAATCATTACCATCGATTGTCTGAAATCCTGTAAGCATATGACCATCTTTCAAATCAAAATAGTATCTATCGTCCTCGTATTCGTTAAAGCCTCCAGCCATTCTACCATCTTCATATGCAAGATATGTCTTACTATCTATATCTACAAGTCCTGATTCAAGATAACCAAACTCATCATATACATATAAAATACCATTTACATTTTCAATATTTCGATAGAGATGTCCGTCATCATTGAAATTATAGACATTACCATCTATTTCTCGCTCTCCCTTATACAAGCCTTCTTCTTTGGTCTGATAATATAAATGATCCTTATATTCTACAAATCCTTCTACCATAAGCTGGCTGTCATTGAAGTAATATTCCTTATCATCAACCATATAAAAACCAGAAACAGGATTACCCATCTTGTAATAAAAATACCCTGAATTATCCTTGCTTGGTCTCCATCCATTAAATACTTTGAAGAAAAGACAAAGAATCAAAATATCCACAACAATAAGAACTGTCCAAAAAGCAATCTTCTTAAAATTAACCTTCTTTTTAACAGTTTCTTTCTCTGTGTCTTCTTCCTTTTTCTCTGGCTCTTTATCCATTTCTTCAAGGGAAGCAATATTAGTATTCTCTTCTTTTACCTCTTCCTTAAATGTGTCCTCAAGGGAGGCAAAAGAATCCTTAATTGTTGGAATATCTTCCTTTGTATCTTTAACAATATTTTCTTTATCTGCCTTAACAGGCTCTCTCTCAATCCACTCAACATATTTTTTAGTATGTTTCTTGCGTTTGTATTTTTTCTTATTCATGCTAAAAATCTCGATTCTTTGATTTATGAATTAATTATTCAATAAATCACTCCTCATAATCCCCTTAATTATGATTTACTATCTCTAATTCTTATTCTTTCTTTAATCATTATATAATTCTCAAGACCAGGAACTGGATTATTTAATTTGCATCCGTAAATAACCCTGCCATTTTCAAGTTCAACCTTCCTGACTATAAGACCATATAACTGGAATGTATAATTTTTAGCGATTTCATCAATCCTGTCATTTAAAACAGTATGAATAACCTGGCCTTCATGCATTTCAACCCTTGCTTCCTCCAAGGTTACCGCAAAACCAGTATTGCTAACATCTTTTAAAACACCGTCAACAGTTGAATGATTCGAACCACACTGAATAACAACTGCTTCGCCGACATACATTCTGAAGCTCTGACGTCTATTGAGAATCAACGCTTCTGCCAATGAAGATATATTGTAATAAATAATACCCTTTAACTGAACAAGTTTAATGCTTACATTCTTAAATACTTTAGGTGCATTATCCGCAGAATATATCATTAAATCAACCAGCAATCCTTTACCCTTAAAACTGATAATCCTGTCATTTTTTATGATAGTTTCAGCAAGAATACTATGAGTTGAGGCTACAGTGTCTACAACCGTAGATTCGAATTCAAGAATCTCCGAACCAATACGTGCTGTAAGGTTAATTTTTTGTCCTTGTTCTAAATCGTTTAAATACATTAAAAATTCCAGTCCTAATACTAAATTCCTAAATGATAACCTTCATGGCACACTTTAACAATTTATTATAACAAAAAAAGCCGAAGAATTAAATATCTTCGGCATTTTTATTATTATTTCGCAAGTCTCTCAACTATTTTCTCTCTGTATTCAGAATGATTAGGCATACTATTTCCAATTCCCGCTTTCTTAGGAATTGAGAACTTAAAGCAGGAACCATTGTTGAACTTAATAGTACATTTATAATCTCCCATAAGTCCCTTTTTGACTTTTACGTCTGTTATATTCTTTAATAACTGAGCATGTCCAAAATCTCTTATGTTGATATCTTCTGTAACCTCCATAGGTTCGAACTCTTTAGTTTTGGCCTGATCAGCAAAAAACGCATGCTTATATAATTCACATTCATTAAATACTAAATAATTCTCAGTAATTCCAATATAAATATCATGTGTAGCATATTTACATCTTTGAATATCATATATGAAATCAGGATCAGCTTCCGAACGAGTCAACACTTCTCCATCTACTGAAGTAACATATGAAAATAACTGTCTGACTTCCATTGAATTACCAATAGCTTTAACCTTGGCAATAAAAGTTTCCCCCGCTGGCAGATACTCATTTAATTTTTCATTCATCAGATTTTCATTAAAAAAATCACTCATCTTTATTATTTCCCCTTTTCCTAAATATTATCCAAATAATGGCAAATACGATTTCAGCAAGAATATTTACTATAAACAATCCAATTCCAGAAAACATAACAATCTGTCCAATAAGAATCTCCATTTGCTGTCTCTGTAAAGTAGCCGCAGGTACATACTGAATGTCCTGATATGGAATTGATGCAACTGCAAAATAACCAAAGCCTAATATAGACATAAGGCCAGTCACAATAAAGAATATCGCAAATAATATAATACTTATTATTAACACTCTCTTTTTCATAAATATTCTCCTAACACAAATTACCTATAATCTGTAAAATCGATTAACATTATAGCATAATGATTCAAAAATTATAAAGTTTAATCTGCAAGCTAAGTTGATTCGTTATTTATAATGATGAATAAAAATCATAAGCTGTTGATTCATAATATTCATCATGGAACATCAGTCTCCAAATAAAATCAACTATCAGTTGCCAGAATTTTGAATCTTCGTCCTCAGTAAAAGCATCAAGAATGCTTTCCTTTACCTGTACACCCTGATTTTCATTGGCTTTTTGAATCGCTATCATCAGATATTTAGGTACACGTAAATATACCACTTGTATTGTTGATTCCTCAGAAGTATTTGAAACTGCATCGCTATCTTTTCCTAATAATTCCTTCAACGCAGCAACTACCTGATCAAGTTCACGTTTAGCTTCCAATAATTCCTCATGATCTTTCTTCAACTGGGTATCTTTATTAATGTAATGCTCAATATCTTTTCCTATTTTTTTTGTAGTTTTATCAGTTTTAGGCATATCTGCTGAAGTTGACTCAATTAGGAAAATAGTTGGATTTTTCTTTGTAAACGCAATTGGTGAATAAAACATATAATATGAGTTAACATATGTATCATCTAATAATGGATCGCCTTCAATTGAATTATTTTCGGTTGATATGATTTTATTAATTATTTTTTTATTTTTACCAATATATCTATCACAAATATTTTCAGAATATATATGTTTTTCATCAAATAATTTTTCAACTAATTCTATTTTTTGATTCTTTCTTTCCTGACACTCCAACTCAATAGCTTCAATTATATTAGTTCTAAATCGAGGTAAAGTAACTTCATCATCAAAACCTAATCTTAATGCAGTAAACCATAAATACGCAATTTCTTTTTGTTCAAATTCTCCACTATCCTTCATTTTATAGGCAATATTACCAATCATTACTGCTCTATCATGTTCATCGATACCTTTATCTTTATATATGTCATCATCATAATATTTCGGAACAGGAAAGTTACATATTTCATATCTGGTTCCCCCGGTTACCGTCTTTAAATCTCTTACGCATAAATTCCATGCTCTGTCTTTTTCTGCTATCTCCGGATGTACATCAGTATAATATTTCATACTCGGAACTATCTTACACACTTCCCAAGTAGAATCTTCTAACAAACAGACTCCCATTACATCAGCAAAAGCCTCATTTAGAGCTTTTATATCTATATCTTTATCAGTATTTCTATAATTTGAAGTTATAGTATTATATACACCATGAGAATATTCATGTGCCGCTGTTGTTGGGTCTACAATAGGTGAAAGTGCAAAATTTTGTGATTTTCCTACAATAAATGAATTAACATTCGAACCCCAGAAAGCATTATCTAGTGCAATACTTGGCTTTAAATATGATTCATATAAAATAAAAGCATTAGTATAAACGGAAAACTCATCACCTTTATTATTAAATGAATTCCACCCAAAATTCTCGATATATTTATCATATATATTTTGAATATTTGTTAACGATTCAACTTCAACCGCAAAAGAACGATCATATATTTCATTTTTAGAAAATACAAGTTGTTTCGTATCACCAACACGCTCTTTAGCAAAACCTTCAGGCACTCTTTCTATATAACTGTTTTCCACATCCTTTTCATCAAGAAGTGTATTATATCCATCATTTATACACTGATATACTTTGATTTTTCTTGATAAATCATACATATATGTATAATAACCATCTGTAGAGCCTTCAAACTTAAGCACTTTATCATATTCATCTCGACCCTTTAACATTATTGGTTCAAGCTCAGGTGTCGGATTTTGATTTGGATCAACTTTTTTACTTCCTTCATTGGTAACATTAATTGAAGTATTAGCAAACAAATCAGTTATGTTTAGTTCTGTGTTATATAAAGAACTCAGTTCAGAAGTATTTTCATACATTACTTCAAGACTTTCCTTATCAACACAAATTTCAAAAGGATTATAATTATCTACTTCAACATTAACTATACTGCAATACTTATTTTCAACAATAACTGTTTCTAATTCACTAACTTTCAATGATGAAACTTCATAATAAGTTTCCAAAACTTCCTTACATGCATCTAAATCAATCTCTATATTTTCATTTAATGTCGAAAAATCTCTGGTAATATCGCAAGTTACCTTCTTTGGTTTGTAATCTTCATTAGATACTGCTACTACAATTATATTGTCATCAATACGAACTCCATCATAATAAAGATCTAAATTACAAGTATTTATAGATTTAGATGTAGAATATGAATTCCCCTTTATTTCAAGTTCATCCGGAATATTTAATGCCTTACGATTATGCTCAATATATGCAACTATATCTTTCTCGTTATAAAGCTTGGTATTACCAAAATCTCCAAATACATATGCAACATTATCATTTTCATCAAAAGCAATATCCATATCTCGATGATATGTTCCATTTATAACCTTATCTACAGGAATGTCCGATTCACTATCAAATTGCTGTACATTTGAAGTAACAAGATCTAAAACATACTGTCTCTTTCCTTTAAATATAAACCAGCCATAGTTTTCCCAAAGTACAACTTTAACATTTCTTCCTTCTGGTTCTTTTACCGTAACATTACCATCTTTGTCGATTGACAAATATGGACTATTTTCTGTCCACTTAACCTTATGTTTTTTGCCATTCTTACTTGTAATTTTAAGTGGTACTTTGAAATCAGTCGTTACTTGTTGCAGATTGTCATTAGAATTAGAAAACTCAAAATACGAAGGATATGCATTTTCTATTGTTTTCTCTACAAGTACATCAGTAATTTTAAAAACTGCTATAACTGCTATTGCAATTAATACAATTCTTAAAAATACCAACCACGCTTTTTTGCGTTTAGCCTTTCTAATTGGATCATTTTTCTTAAGTTTGTCTTTCATTTTCCCCTCCTTATTAGAGCCTTGTAACACATAATATCAATATACTATTGAATTAATATGAGATATATACTCTTTGGATTAAATTAGCTTTTGTTAAATAGACGATTATGGCGTATTAAATATTCATTTTTTATATAAATTTTTTTGAAATTTATATTTCAACCCTAAAACTGTACCAAAATACCCTTTCATAATCAATCAAATAATAAATATATTAAAATCAACTACAAATAGAAATCTTGACTATAAGGTCAATAACATGCTATTATCATCATGCAAGCGAGCGAAAGCTCTTATGCAAATATTGATTGAATTAATAGTTCAAATTTTGTAAGTTGATTACTTATAATCAGTTGTTTATCATCTTGTGAAATGGTCAATAGTGGGTACGTTAGAGTATACTTTGCAGGCTTGCATACAATACAAATACGTGAGTGCTTTTATAAGGATTATTCTATGCAGATGGTAAATTCCATCTGCATTTTTTGTTTGGAGAAATAATATGGATTTAACTAATCAGATGCGCGCTCCTCTCTACGAGGCGTTACTGTCATTTAAGAAAAAACGTGTGGTACCTTTTGATGTACCTGGTCACAAACGAGGCAGAGGTAATCCGGAACTCGTTGAACTCTTGGGAGAAAAATGTGTTGGTTTAGATGTAAACTCTATGAAGCCACTTGATAATTTAGGACATCCAACTTCAGTTATTCTCGATGCTGAAGAACTTACTGCAGATGCCTTTGGCGCTTCCCATGCATTTCTTATGGTTGGTGGTACTACTTCTTCCGTTCAGACAATGATTTTATCTGTCTGTAAGGCTGGTGAAAAAATCATCCTTCCAAGAAATATACATAAATCAGTAATTAATGCTTTAGTTCTTTGTGGCGCCATTCCTGTTTATGTTGATGTTAAGGTTAATCATCAAATCGGTATCGCACTTGGTATTACTGTTTCAGAAATGAAAAAGGCTATGGATGAAAATCCTGATGCTAAGGCTATATTTTTAAATAATCCAACTTATTATGGTATTTGCTCTAACCTTAAGGAGCTTACGGATTTAGCTCATGCATGCGGAATGAAAGTCCTTGTAGATGAAGCTCATGGAACACATCTTTCATTTAATAATGATTTACCTATGTCTGCTATGCAGGCTGGTGCTGATTTAGCTGCAGTATCAATGCATAAATCAGGTGGTTCCCTGACTCAGAGTTCCATTCTTCTTTGCGGACCAAACTTTGATTCTGAATATGTTCGTCAGATAATCAACTTAACTCAGACTACTTCTGCATCATATCTTCTGCTTTCAAGTCTTGATATTTCAAGACGTAATTTAGCACTCAGAGGTTCTGAATCCTTTGCTAAGGTTGCCAGAATGGCCGAATATGCAAGATCTGAAATAAATGCAATCGGAGGCTACTACGCTTACGGCAAAGAATTAATTGATGGTGACAGTGTATATGATTTTGATGTTACAAAGCTCGCAATTTATACTCGTGGTATCGGGCTCACTGGCATTGAAGTATATGATTTACTTCGTGATGAATATGACATTCAGATAGAATTTGGTGATATTGGTAACATCCTTGCCTACATTTCAATCGGTGACAGAATTCAGGATATCGAACGATTAGTTGGTGCTCTTGAAGACATCAAATGGGAATACAGCAAACAGGATACTGACCAGTTTTGTGGTGAATTTATCCAGCCAGAAGCTGTATACACTCCTCAGCAGGCCTTCTACTCTAATAAAGAACTTGTTGATTTGGAGAATACAAATGGACGTATCTGTGGTGAATTAGTAATGTGCTATCCTCCAGGTATTCCAATTCTTACCCCTGGTGAAAAAATCACTGATGAAATCATTGCCTATATCCAATACGCTAAGGAAAAAGGCTGCAGTGTTCAGGGAACAATCGATCCTACTGTTTCTAAACTTAATGTAATAAAGGAGTAACTATGGAAAGACCTTTAGATATTTGGTTTTCACAATTAGATACAGATAATGTTAAAACTAGCGTCAGAGTTAATAAACAGCTCTTCAGTGGCGAAAGTGATTATCAAAGAATTGATGTATTTCAGTCAAACGAATTCGGCAAAATCATCGTATTAGATGGTGAAATCATCTTCTCCGAGGCTGACGAATTTATATATAACGAAATGGTTGTGCACGTTCCTATGGCTGTACACCCTAATGTTAAAAATGTTTTGATTATCGGTGGTGGTGACGGAGGCGTTGCTAAAAATCTTATTGAATATAATGAAATTGAACATATCGATGTAGTTGAACCTGATGAAATGTTCGTAAATGTAAGCCGTGAATTTTTTCCTGAAACTGCTAAAGGTTTCGATGATCCACGAGTTGAAATACATAACATGGATGGTCTTAGATTCATTCGTCGCTGTGTAGACAAATACGATTTAATAATTAACGACTCTACTGATCCTTTCGGTCATACAGAAGGATTATTTACCAAGGAATTTTACGGAGCATGTTATAAAGCCCTTCATGAAGATGGAATCATGGTATACCAGCATGGCAGCCCCTTCTATGATGAAGACGAAGCTGCATTTAGGGCAATGCACAGAAAAGTATATCGAAGCTTTCCTATAAGCCGAGTATATCAGGCCAGCATTCCAACCTGCCCTGCAGGCTATTGGATGTTCGGATTTGCTTCTAAGAAATACCACCCACTCATTGATTTCAATGCTGTCAGATGGAAAGCCAGAGGTATTAAAACCTGGTATTATACAACAAACTTACACCAAGGAGCCTTCATGTTACCTAAATATGTTGAAGACTTACTTGAAGAAGAAGAAAACAAAAAAGCACGTGAATAAGCTATTCAGGAGGAATAAAAAATGAGCAGATTATTAATTATTGGTTGTGGCGGTGTAGCTTCTGTTGCCATCGCAAAATGTTGTCAGAATTCTGATGTATTTACAGAGATAATGATTGCTAGCCGTACAGTATCTAAATGCGATGCCCTTAAGGCTAAGCTTGAAAGTAAAACTACTACTAAAATAGAAACAGCAACTGTTAATGCAGACAGTGTACCAGAGCTTGTTGCTCTCATTAAATCTTATAAGCCAGATGCAGTTTTAAATGTTGCTCTTCCATACCAGGATCTTACTATTATGGACGCATGTCTCGAATGTGGTGTTCATTACATTGATACAGCAAACTATGAGCCAGAGGATACAGATGATCCAGAATGGAGAGCTATTTATGACAAAAGATGCAAAGAGCTTGGTTTCTCTGCATACTTTGATTATTCATGGCAGTGGGCTTATCAGGATAGATTCAAGGAAGCAGGTCTCACTGCTCTTTTAGGAACAGGTTTCGATCCTGGTGTTACTTCTGTATATGCTGCATATGCTAAGAAACATTACTTCGATGAAATACATACAATTGATATTTTAGACTGTAATGGTGGTGACCATGGTTATCCATTTGCAACTAACTTTAATCCAGAGATTAATCTTCGTGAGGTTTCTGCTCCTGGTTCATATGTTGAAAATGGTAAATGGGTTGAAATTCCTGCTATGTCAATCAAAAGAGAATACGATTTCGATGGCGTTGGTATGAAGGATATGTATCTTCTTCACCATGAAGAAATTGAGGCATTAGCTAAGAATATGCCTGAAGTTAAGAGAATTCGTTTCTTCATGACATTTGGTCAAAGTTATTTAACACATATGAATTGTCTTGAAAATGTTGGTATGCTTTCTACTACTCCTATTGATTTCGAGGGACAAAAAATCGTACCTATTCAGTTCTTAAAGGCACTTCTTCCAGACCCGGCATCACTTGGACCACGTACAGTTGGTAAAACAAACATTGGATGTATTTTCACTGGTATCAAGGATGGTAAAGAACGAAGCATCTATATTTACAATATTTGCGATCACCAGGAGTGCTATAAAGAAGTTGAATCTCAGGCCATCTCTTATACAACAGGTGTTCCAGCTATGATTGGTTCTATGCTTGTTGTTACAGGCCAGTGGCTTAAGCCAGGTGTATTTACAACAGATGAGTTTGATCCAGATCCTTATATGGAAGCACTTAACAAATGGGGCCTTCCATGGCAGGTAGTTGAAAACCCAGTTCTTGTTCCATAAATCAAATTATATTAGGACAAATAAATGAATTTATTCCAAATACCTACTCCATCCTATGTTGTGGATGAAAAGAAATTAATTAAAAATCTTGAAATATTAAAACGAGTTCAGGATGAGGCTTCTTGCAAGATTTTACTTGCACAAAAAGCCTTTTCCTGTTATGCCTTATACCCTCTTATTGGTAAATATATAAGCGGAACCACAGCTTCTGGTTTATATGAAGCCAAACTTGGTTACGAAGAAATGGGCAAGGAGAATCATGTATTCGCTCCTGCCTATCACGAGGAAGATTTTCCTGAATTGTTAGAGATTTGCGATCATATTATTTTCAATTCAATTAACCAGGTTAAAAAATATGCCAAAGCAAATGTTAAAGCAAGTTTTGGACTTCGCTTAAATCCTGAATGTTCAACCCAAGGAGATCACGCAATATACGATCCATGTGCACCAGGTTCAAGACTTGGAGTAACTCTTGCTAATCTTGAAAAAGCTCTTAATGAAGATCCTGACTGCCTTAAATACATAGAAGGATTGCATTTTCATACCTTATGTGAGCAAAACTCTGATGATTTGGAAACAACTCTTAAGGCTTTCGAAGACAAATTCGGTTCATACTTACATAATATGAAATGGCTAAATATGGGAGGCGGACATCATATAACCAGAGACGACTATGATATTGAGAAGTTGATTTCTTTAATCAAACATGTAAAAGGAACTTACAATGTTGAAGTTTATCTTGAACCAGGAGAAGCAATTGCTCTTAATGCAGGATATTTAATTTCAGAGGTAATGGATATTGTAGATAACGATATTAAAATAGCTATATTAGATGCATCCGCAGCATGTCATATGCCAGATGTACTCGAAATGCCTTACAGACCACCTCTTAAAGATTCAGGCGAAAGTAATGAGAAAAAATATAATTATCGACTCTCTTCCTGCACATGCCTTGCAGGTGATGTTATCGGTGATTATTCTTTTGATAATGAACTTGAAATTGGTTCAAAACTAATTTTTGAAGATATGGCAATTTATTCAATGGTTAAGAATAATACCTTTAATGGTATTGCTCTCCCATCCATTTATGTATTAAAAGAAAATGATGATTGCCAATTAATCAAGCAATTCGGTTATAACGATTTCAAATGCAGATTATAATTTATTTAGAAAGAGACTTACATAATGAGCATTTTAAATACTAAACCAATTTCAGATGGATACAGAATGCCAGCCGAATACGAACCTCATCTTGGTACAGTTCTAATCTGGCCAGTAAGACCAGGTTCCTGGACAAATGCTGGCTTAGAGGCCAAGGTTACCTTTACAGAAATAGCAAGAGCCATTGCTAAGAGTGAAAAATGTTTTTTACTTTGTGATAAAGAGCACTTCGAAGAAGTAAATGAAATATTTAAAAATGATAAAAACATTCAAATAATAAATATTGATACTGATGATGCCTGGGCACGCGATATTGGCCCTACATGCGTAATTAATGATACAGGTGATATAAGAGGCATCGACTGGTCTTTTAATGCATGGGGAGGCGATTATGATGGATTATACGCCCACTATGATAGAGATGATAAGGCTGCTTCAGCTATATGCGATGCTCTCTCTTTAGATTATTACAATGCTAAGCATTTTGTATTAGAAGGTGGAAGCATTCATTCAGATGGAGAAGGAACCATTCTTGTAACTGAAAGCTGCCTACTAAGTCCTGGCCGCAATCCACAAATGAGTAAGGAACAAATCGAATTAGAGTTAAAAACATATTTAAATGCTGAAAAAATCATTTGGCTTCCTCGAGGTATCGAAGGTGATGAAACAAATGAGCATGTAGATAATGTATGTGCCTTCGTAGGCCCTGCCGAAGTTGTTTTAGCCTGGACAGATGATGATAAGGATCAACAATGGATTCCAAGTAATGAGTCATTAAAAGTTCTCGAAAAAGAAACAGATGCCAAAGGAAGGCATTTTACTATACATAAGCTTCCTATTCCAAAGAATCCAGTATTCATAACTTTAGATGAACTAAATTCATTAGAATTTGAAGAAGGTGAAGATACTCGTGAAGAAGGCGAAAGACTCGCTGCAAGTTATGTAAACTTCTATATAACCAATGATGGAATCCTTATTCCACAATTTAATGATGAAAATGATGAAATAGCTGTAAATATGATGCAAAAGCTCTTCCCTACAAGAAAGATTTATCCTATCTATGCAAGACCAATAATTGTTGGTGGAGGAAACATCCATTGTATAACACAGCAAATACCATTAGGAAATAGAAAATAAAGGTGAAAATATGAGAAATGTATCAGTTGCTGCTATTCAGATGCAGTGTAGTAAAAATGTAGAAGAAAATATTAATAAAGCAGATACTCTTCTTCGCGAAGCAGTTAAAAAAGGAGCAAACATTGTACTCCTTCCAGAATTATTTGAAAGACAGTATTTTTGTCAGGAACGTCGCTATGACTATTATAACTTTGCTACTCCACTAAACGACAATCCTGCTGTTAAGCATTTCACTAAAGTTGCCAAAGAGTTAAACATTGTCATTATTGTAAGCTTCTATGAAAAAGACGTTAATGTCCTCTACAATACTGTAAGTGTAATCGATGCTGATGGAAGCAATTTGGGTATATATAGAAAAACCCATATTCCAGATGATCATTTCTATCAGGAGAAATTCTACTTCACCCCTGGTAATACAGGCTTTAAAATCTTCGAAACTAAATATGCTAATATTGGTGTTGGAATATGTTGGGATCAGTGGTTTCCTGAAACTGCTCGTTCTATGGCTGTGCTTGGAGCTGAGCTTCTCTTCTATCCTACGGCTATTGGCTCAGAACCAATTCTTGAATGTGATAGCATGCCTCACTGGAGACGTTGTATGCAAGGTCATTCAGCAGCCAATCTTATGCCTGTTATTGCAGCTAACAGAATCGGCTTGGAAAGTGTAGAACCTACTACAGAAAACAACAATCAGAGTTCATCACTTAATTTCTATGGATCAAGTTTTATCACTGATAACACTGGAGATCTTGTAGAATCAGCCTCAAGAGACAAAGAAGAAGTTTTAGTCCATAGCTTTGATTTAGATGAATTAAAGGCAATGCGTCTTGAATGGGGAATATTTAGAGATCGTCGCCCTGAAACATATTTTAATATAACTAAATAATCGTTATAAATATTTATAGAACCATAATTAATGTTCCTGCAGCTATCAATATACAGCCAATCAAAGATTTGCTTGTAAATTGTTCGTGCAAAAAAAATAAAGGCCATAATAATAGTTATCACAACGCTAAGCTTATCTATTGGTACTACCTTAGAAGCTTCGCCTATTTGTAATGCTTTGTAATAGCATAGCCAGGAAGCTCCCGTTGCAAGTCCTGATAGTATTGCAAATACAGCCCACATTCGTTCTAAATCATCTCCATTAATTATGATTAATCTATTATTTATATTATAGTATTTGATTATTTATAGTATTTGATACTTTCTAAATTTCCAACTACATTAATTTCTGTAAATTGTCCATTATGATAGTAATATTCTTTTCCATACATATTATCATCTGATTCAATAAAAACGATTGCGCTATTATCCTGAGATAAATAATTTATATCTACTGATTCAACACTAGGATAAGTATTTTTAATACTTTCTCCTATAGCATTTATATTTTCAGAATAATCAACACCATTCTCATATTTTTCAATCTCAAAATTATCAGAATCATTGAAATTAATAGTGTAGTAATCAAAATCCAAATATGATTTTGTTTCATATGTTGCTTCTTTTCTCAAGATATTTCTTTTCAAAGATATCTCATATGGTTTCTCATTAATAATTGCAACATAAGAATCTTTTGAACTGATAATTCCACTCTGATAATTATATTCTAATAAATATGTACAACTATTAAGCAAATATGTCTCATATGCGATAGGAATAATCAATATTAAAACTGGCACTATTACAACTACAATTGATATAATAATTGGAATATTTCCTTCTTTATTTTCTTTCTTAATATTAGCAATAATTAAGCTAACTATCTGTAATATTATTGTAACCAATGTCACTATACTAATGAATATCATATTCCAGCCTGTATCGACAATCTTATTTGCAAGCAACAAATAATTTACAATTGTAATAATAAGAAATGCTATATTTATTATATTTAACTTTTTCTTAATTGCCTTATTTATCGATAATACCAAAATAATTATCGAAGTAATAAGCATAAAAACAACTAAAAAATATAATGCACCTTTAACCATATACTTAATCCCCTCTATATATGACTTTATTGCGACCTATTTATCCTGCTTTTTAGATTTTAAGCGAGTAAATATCAAATATCCCTGCAAAATGCTACAACCTATCAAGTAACATATAATATCTTTTAAATCAAAAACTGAACCTATTAGGATACGTAAAAACCTGTTATTTTCAACTCCTAGAATCTCAACTATATGAAATAATTGTAACACTTCTACTCCCACAGAAAATATAAAAATATATAAAGGTAATAAAAACACCTTTCTTGGAATAAATATTCTAACAAAAGTATATAATACTATTACAACTAATACATCTCCTAAATATGGTCTTACAAATTTATCATGAACAAACAATGCTATTAATACTTCAATAGCAATTAATACAACTGTTGCTAAAGCATATATAATTCTTAATTTTTTATCTGTCATAATTTATACCCTTATTCGATATATTTTCCTTAACCAATTAGAAGATCAAATTGGCTATTATGTACCTTTTCCCTTACAATGAAACATTATAATGCTTCTCTATTAGCACTTTGTGAGAATAAACATCATAAGCTTTCAAAATCAATGTCCTATCGTCTGCCAGTTCTAATGAATACTGTTCTTTGGTGTCCACGAAATTATATTTGAAAGTGTCTAAAACCTTAACTCTTCTTCCATTTCTATATATAAGTAGTATTCGCTTTTTTCCATATTCATATCTTAAATAAGCGCATTGATTTTTCCTTCCAACATGATTAATTTCCGGTAAATCCCCATACACTCGTTTCGCTATCGCTCTTCTAATAATATCTATAACTGGACTTAATATCACAGATACAAATGCCATAAGTAAAAGCACAATCTTGCCAGACATGATTGCAAATCTCTGTGCTATCAAATAAAGAATTCCGACAATTGTATTGTTTTCCATTCTTGATATTGATTCGCTATTTACTCCTATTATTACCATTAACGAGTATATTATGGATGTTATACACATAAAGTGGAGCAGATTAAAACGTTCCTTCGAAAGAAAAAATAGAAATATAACATTTCCTGTCAAAACTACTACCGCAGCAATTATGCTTTCTTCCAAAATCGCTACACTCAAAACTACAAAACTTACAATGGCGATTATCACCCAAAAGAAGGACATAACATCAATATTTGATGTATTCTCATTTGATTTATTCATAAATTACTACCTTTGTTCAGTTCCCAATTGAACCACATTATCAGAATTTAACGCACTAACGAGCCATGCGCAGACAGACAGGAAATCAGCCGTGGGAGCTTGCTCACAAACGGCTGTATTTCTGGCTGGATGCATAGGGCGACAAACGACATGAGCAAGAATGCGAAGCATTCTGCGAATAGCTTTTGTCGGCATGGCGAGTTAGCACTATAAAATTTCAATTTTTCTCTGCATTATCACAATAGATTTCTATCGCATTTGCTACGAAGATGGCTGTACCTTCTCCACCATATCGTTCTT
>JAKSSD010000027.1 GCA_024403275.1 Lachnospiraceae bacterium | reverse complement strand
TTGTGATATAATACCACTTAAAGGAGGTTTAGATTATGTTTGATTCTCATGATATTAAAAGAGATGCTTACATGCTCGAAGGACCCCTTAAAAGGAAGGGGTATGACTGGTGGTGGCATTCGTTTACAGCTATAAACGAAGAAACAGGGGAAGAAAAGCCATTCTTCATTGAATTTTTTATGATTAATCCGTCTCTTGGCAAGAAATATCCAATTTACGGACAGCTTCCAGCTAATAAGGAAGCAGGCAAGAAGCCTTCGTATATGATGATTAAAGCAGGTTGTTGGGGAGAAGATCATGTACAGCTTCATAGATTCTACGGGACGAAGTCGGTTATTATGTACCCGAATGTTCCGTTTTCAATTCAGGCGGGCAAATGCTATTTGAGTGAAAATGAAACAAGAGGAAGCATTAAGATTTCTAAATCCGCGGCTATGACTCATCCTGAATGGATGTGTGATTATGGCGAGATGAAGTGGGATCTGAAAATCGATAAGCAGATTCCATACAATGTCGGATTTGGAGCCAGCACGCCTTTTAGAAAGATTCAGGCTTTTGAAATGTACTGGCATGCTGAAGGCATGAAGACTAAGTATGAGGGAAGCGTTGAATTAAATGGGGTTAAATACAAAGTAATTCCAGATAAATCATATGGATATGCAGATAAGAACTGGGGTAGAAATTTCACATCTCCATGGGTATGGCTGGCATCCAATAATCTATATAGTCTTGTTTATCGTAAACGCCTTACCAATAGTGCTTTTGACATAGGTGGAGGTAAGCCAAAGGTTTATTTTATACCACTTGAGAAGAAATTATTAGGCGGCCTTTACTATGAAGGCAAGCAGTATGATTTCAATTTTTCAAAAATCTGGACTGGCCCTGGTATGAGATTTAAAAGTATGGAAACTGATGATGAAGTCAGATGGAAGGTCTGGATGGAGAATACCAAAGCACTTATTAAGGTTGATATAAAGTGCAAGAAAAAGGATATGATTCTTGTAAATTATGAATCTCCAGATGGACAGAAAAAACATGACAGGCTCTGGAATGGTGGAAATGGTACAGGAATTATCAGACTGTATCACAAGAAAGCAGGTAAGTTAATGCTTGTAGACGTTATCGAAGCTAAAAATATTGGCTGCGAATTTGGAGAGTATTCTGAGTAAATGAACAGGCCGAATGTATTGTCAAAATAGATATAAATATATTGTATATTTCGTTACTTTTAATATAGTGATAAGTTAACAAGGACTCCTGCCGGTGAGGTGACATTACAGTAAAACTGCATAAATAGTAGCTTTACAAAAATTACAAAAAATATGGCAATTTTGACTAAAAATAAGTAGAGTATTTCTCTACTTATTTTTTTTGTGTATTTGTATTTATCTGTACGAAAAATGGTATAATAAAAATGGATAATCAGCAGAAGTGTGCGATGAGGTAGAAAACCATGATTTTAGGCGCTTTGGAAACTGGTGGAACCAAGATGGTTTGTGCCATAGGAAATGAAAAGGGAGAGGTATTTGAAAAATTTACCTGTCCAACTTTAAACCCAGGTGAAACACTTGAAACAATAGCAGAGTTTTTTGAGAACAAAAACATAGAGGCACTTGGAATCGGAAGCTTCGGTCCAGTGTGCCTGGATAAGAAGAATCCAAAGTATGGATTTGTTACATCAACGCCTAAACCAGGTTGGGCAGATACTGATGTTGCAGGCTTCTTTGAGAGAAGACTTAAAGTACCCGTTGGATTTGATACAGATGTAAATGCAGCAGCAATTGGCGAGGTTACCTATGGTGGATGTCAGGATGTGGATAGTATGATTTATATCACCATTGGAACAGGCATTGGTGTAGGCGTTTATATAGACGGGCGCCTGGTACATGGAATGCTTCATCCAGAGGCTGGACATATCTTGGTTAAGAGACATGATAAGGATGATTTTGAAGGTGGATGTCCTTTCCATCAATCCTGCTTAGAGGGAATGGCGGCAGGACCAGCGATAGAGAAGCGATTCGGCAAGAGAGCAGAGACTCTTTATGATAATCCTTTCGTTTGGGAATTAGAGAGCTATTACATAGCTCAGGCGCTGGTTGATTATTGCTTATGTTATTCACCAAGACGCATTGTTCTTGGAGGAGGCGTTATCAGTAAAGATGGCCTTATTGAAATGATTAGAAAAGATTTTACTAAACTTATGAGTGAATATATTCAAAGCGATGAGTTAAGGGAGATAGACAAATATATTGTCTTATCAACTTTGAAGGGCGAACAGGGGATTAAAGGATGCCTTAAAATCGCGTTGGATGCCAGAGTGTAAATGGGGTTTGTTCTGGCGGAGCTAACAGATAGTTAGTTCCAATAAAAACAATAATATTGGGGAGATAGAACCTTTAATGATTGGCGAAACAAAAATAGTTGGAGTATGTATATCAGAACTCCACGCAGCCGCGAAGGCTGAACAGATTGAAAAACTTAACAGAGAATTGCGTGAGTATGGTATCAAGATGATTGTTTTTAACAGTCTTTCTAATATCTACGATAATAGCGTTTATGATGCAGGTGCATCTACTGTATTTAATTTCATAGATTTTTCTTATGTGGACTGCCTGATTCTGTTTGACAGAGGATTTAGTACCAAGATTCTTGGACAGGATCTGGTAGCTAAGGCCAAAGAAAATGGAATCCCGGTTATAGCGATGAATTCCGAGATGGAGGGTTGCTTCTCTGTAATGGATGATTTTAAGACTTCATACAGAAACCTTATTCGTCACGTAATCAGAGAGCATAATGCAAGAGATACATTTTTCATGAGTGGTTTCAGATGGAATCCAGAATCCCTTGACAGACTCGCTTGCTACAAGAAGGCTCTTGGCGAAGAAAATCTTAGCTTTGACGAGAGTATGGTAGGCTATGGTGAGTATTGGGAAGCTCCTGCAAGGAAGGCTTTGGATGAGTTGTTAGCAACTAGAAATCGTCCACCACGTGCGATATTTTGTGCTAACGACTGTATGGCAATGGCGGTAATAACAAGACTTAAGGAGCGAGGCTTCAAGGTTCCTAAGGATGTTATTGTTACAGGCTACGATGGAATAGAAGAAGGTAAATATTTTATCCCTAATATTTCAACGGTTAAAGAAGATTCTGATGAGACAGCAAGAGCCTGTGCCAAGTTAGTAAATGATATATTTGAAGGCAATCCAGTTAATACTGTTACAAAGATTCCATATAAGGTAATTTATAACGAATCCTGTGGCTGCCCATCCTGTGAAGATTTCAGTAATTACAGAAACAGAATGGCCGCATGTATGAAGAAAGCAAGAGACATGGACGGTCACGAAACAGAAGTATTTGCAGGCGTTGACAGATTCTTAAATGGCAAGAGTCTTCCTGAAATTCTTGAAGTAATGTCAGATTATTACCTCAAGGAGAATTCATATCTTTGCATTCGTGCACTCCTTTTGGAATCTCTTGGAATTATGTACAAATCTGATTTCAAGATTGATAGTAAGCAGGAATATGTTGTTATGAGTTCTGACAGCAAGGAAGAATACGGAATAGAAGAAGTAGATTTATCAAGGCTTGTTCCTAATATTGAGAAATGGATTAAGGATGATTCTATCTGTGTAATCAATTCACTTTATGTGGAAGATTATCAGTATGGAATGTATATATTTAAGAGCACTGATATTCAGACTATGTCAGATCGTGTAAATAGAATTTCAAGAGCCTTGAATCTTGTATTTGCAACAGTTTATACAAGAATGATTCAGGTGGGAATGCAAAACGAACTTGAGATGATTCCATTTATTGATCAGGTTACACAGGTAGCTAACCTTAAGGGCTTAAATAAGTGGTTCAATGAATTTACACAAAAATCAGGCAATCAGGATAATCCAATTGCAGTAACGGTATTTAAGATTGATAAATACCGCTACATTTACGATAACTATGGCGTAGAAGAATCTGAAAATGTTGCCCAGGAAGTGGCTAATATTTTACTTAGATGTAATGCAGTTAAGAAATTCATTGCAAGAACTTCAGATGATGAGTTTGTAATGGTTGATTATTCATTTACAAATGAGGATGAAGAAGAGATTTACAAACAGGTCAATGACAGAGCAAGTACCTGCATAAGTGCCATTGAAAACTATAATGCAATGCATCTTAAGGATTATACAATTGCGATAAATACAGGTATCAATATTACAGGAAGAAACTGGAATACAGATATAAGATCTTTAGTGAAGCTTGCCTGTGGTGAAATGTATTATGACATGCTTAGTGAGAAGAGAAATCATTATGCAGACACTAACAATGTTAATAATGAGGGCAAGGATTATTATGATGAGCTTATGTTAATCCTTGAGAAGAACCTTTTAACTTATCATTTCCAGCCAATTGTAGATGCTAAATCAGGTGAGATTTTTGCTTATGAAGCTTTGATGAGAACAACTGATGGAATCAATATTTCCCCATTAGTTCTCTTGGAAACAGCTTATAAATATAACAAGCTTTATGATCTTGAGAAGATGACTCTTTTTGGAATCATGGATTACTATGTTGAGAATTTTGAGAAATTCAAAGGAAGACGAGTATTTATAAATAGTATTCCAGGACATTTCCTCAATGATGATGATTTTGAATATTTCACAGAAAAATACAAGGATTACCTTAAGTATTGTGTATTTGAAATCACTGAACAGGATTCCGTATCAGACAACGAGCTTAATAAGATTAAGACACTGACGATTGATGAGGCAGAAGCTCTTTTGGCGGTTGATGATTATGGCTCAGGACAGAGTAATATCCAGAACCTTTTAAGATATGCTCCAAACATTGTTAAGATTGACAGATTCTTAATTCAGGATGTGCCAAATGATACTAATAAACAGCTCTTTATCAGCAATATTGTAGAGTTTGCAAGACTTAATGATATGAAAGTCGTTGGAGAGGGCGTTGAGAATCAGGAAGAACTTCAGACAGTAATGGGTTATGGAGTTGATTACATTCAGGGCTACTACACTGCAAGGCCTAATGCGGAGCCTCTTAATGAACTTCCGAGAGAAATATTTGAAATGGTGGAAAAATTAAAGAAATGAGTTTAACAAGACTTGATAAATATCTGTGCGATGGAAATGTCGGCACAAGAAGCAAGGTGAAGGAACTCCTTAAAGCTGGAAGAGTCAGGGTAAATGACACTGTAGTTAAAGATGGTTCAGTGAAAATAAATACGGACTCTGATAAAGTTTATTTTGATGGCAGGGAACTGACAGTCGAGAAGTTAAGATACTTTATGCTTAATAAGCCAGCGGGTTGTGTATCTGCTACCAAGGACAAATTAAGTGATACAGTGCTTGATATGTTAAAGGGAGAAGATACGAGAGATTTATTCCCAGTAGGAAGACTGGATAAGGATACCGAAGGATTTCTTCTTATCACAAATGATGGTGAACTTGCTCATAATTTATTATCTCCTAAAAAACATGTGGAGAAAAAATATTATGTACGATTAAACGGACAGATAAGTGAAGAGGCAGTCAGGAAGGTTGAAGATTGTATAGATATAGGTGATGATAAGCCATGCCTCCCTGCAAAGGTAGAAGTGCTTAAGGAGGATGAGGTTAATATCACAATCACTGAAGGCAGATACCATCAGGTAAAAAGAATGTTTCAGGCAGTCGGGCTGGAAGTGATTTATCTAAAGAGAATAAGTATGGGAAAGCTTAGCCTTGATGAAACTCTTGCACCTGGAGAGTATAAGAAGCTTGGTAAAGAGGATATTGAGCAAATCAGGTAGAAGAAAAAAGTGTAAAAAGATTATTGTAGAAGAGGAAGAGGTATGTCAAAGGGGACTAAACAGAAATACAAATTATGGTATTTGATTAAGATTATGGAAGAACTGACAGATGATGAACATTCACTCACAATGTCAGAGATTTTAACTGAACTCGAAAAGTATGGAATTACTGCGGAGAGAAAAAGCATTTATGATGATTTCGAAGCTATGAGAGATTTGGGCTTTGATGTGGTAGGTGATGATTCAGGAAGATATTATTCTTACTTCCTTGGTTCAAGAGATTTTGAATTGCCAGAGCTTAAGCTTTTAGTTGATGTAATCGGATCATCTAAATTTATCACAGAGAAGAAATCAAAAACTCTTATTAAGAAGCTTGAGAGCTTTACAAGCGTTTACAATGCTAAGAAGCTTGATAGACAGGTTACCGTTTCAAACAGAGTTAAGACGATGAATGAAAGTATTTATTTCAACGTAGATATTATTCATACAGCGATAGCCGAGAATTGTCAGGTAAGATTCAAGTATTTTAGTATAAATGCCAAGAAGGAAATAGAATATAGAAGAGATGGCGAATTTTACTATGTTTCACCTTGGGCACTTCTTTGGAATGAGGAGAATTATTATCTTGTAGCTTACGATGAAGAAGATGAAAAGATTAAACATTTCAGAGTTGATAAGATGAATAAGATGTGCCTCGTGGATGCAGAAAGAGAGGGCGCTAAGGTATTTAGCAAATTCAATGTTGCTGAGTATGCTAAGAAAACCTTTGGAATGTATTCAGGCGAAATGGTAAATGTTAAGATGGAATTTGATAATGATATAGCGGGTGTAGTTATCGATAGATTCGGTAAGGATGTAAGAATTATCAAAAATGATAAGAAAAAATTCGTTGTATCAGAGGAGGTTCAGGTTAGCTTACTATTCTATGCCTGGATGTTTGGACTCGGGGATAAGGCTAAAATATTAGGCCCGCAGTCAGTAATTGATGGAATGAAGGAAGCGTGCGCTAAGCAGGCTGAAATGTATAAATAATTATGAGGATGAGGAGAGGTTACAGGATGGAAACATTGAAAAAACAGATTTTGTTTACAGAAAATAATTGTAATGCGTGTAACCGTTGTATTTATACTTGCCCAATGCCAGGGGCAAACTATTCACACACAGTGGAAGGAAATATTATTATCTCAGTAGATAATTCAAAATGTATTTCCTGTGGTCAGTGTATTGATAACTGTAAAATCGGTGCAAGACAGTATATGGATGATACAGAAGCGTTTTTTGAATCTCTTGAAAAGGGTGAGAAAATCAGCCTTCTTATTGATCCATCTATTCTCTTGGTTTATGGTGCTAAAACATACAATTTGTTTGGATATCTTAAAGAGCGTGGCGTTGATAAGATTTACGATGTATCTATAGGTGGCGACATTTCTGTCTGGGCACATATGCATTATCTTATCGATAATTATGATAATCCGGACAAGGCATTTTTATCACACATCTGTCCTACAGTAGTTAATTATTTTGAGAAGAACAGACCAGATTTGTTAGGATGCTTTGTACCTGTTCAGTCACCTTTAATGAGTGCAGGTATTTATGCAAGAAAATACAGAAAAGAAACTGAAAAGATTGCATACATTGGTCCATGTATCAGTGCTCTTGATGAGATAAATGATGGAAGTAACAAGGGTATAATTGATTACTGTGTTACTATAAGAGCTTTACTTGATAAATTGAGTTCAGTTGAATTAAATGGTTACAATGCGGACTATGATTATGTAGGCCAGTTTATCGGACGTCTTCTTCCTATGAAGGGAACAGTGAAGGATATAATGTCACTTCTTTTCCCTAATGATGATCAGTTTGCAGTATTTGATAGCGCAGATTTTCAGACAGAGAGAATCATTGATGGCTTCGCTACTACAGGAAGCTTTCGACCATTACTTGCTGAATTTGTAAGCTGCTCTTCAGGATGTTTATTTGGACCATGCTTATATCATGAGAAGAATCTTATTTCTGACGTATTCTTACAGTCTAAGATGATAAGAGAGGAAGTATTCGCGGATTGTACTGGCAAGATGGGTTATGAAGATTATCGTAAAGTTCTCGATGATATCATGGCAGAACATAATATTAAGTATGCGGATTTTACATGTGAGTATAATGATCGATATGTAAGAGAAGAGGAAGTTTCTTCTATTAAAATTGCAGAAGCTTTTGATCTTCTTCATAAAGATACAAGAGAGAAGAGAAATCTTGACTGCTCAGCATGTGGTTATCCATCCTGTGCAGAGCTTGCCAAGGCGATTGCTTTAGGCTATGCGGTTCCTGAAAACTGTGCGCATTATTTGAGCGATGAGCTTGAATTAAGATATTATAAGGATAAGCTCACAGGCAGATATAATAAGGACGGATTTATCCTTAAGGTAAATGAACTCTTCAGAGAAAAACCAAATGCTCACTATATGATAGCTGTTGCAAGCGTTAATAATCTGAATGTTATAAATGATATTTATGGATTTGAGATTGGTGATAATCTTATCAAGGATTCAGCAGATTTCTTCGAAGAAGAACTTGGTTCAACAGGAATTGTTGCACGACTTGGTGGTGGCGATTTCTTCCTTTGCTTTGAATATGATGAGAAGCTTATAAGTCTTTTGAAGGAAAAGAGTATTCTTACATTTATACATGAGGAAATTTCATTCCCAGTATCAGTAAGAATGGGTCTTTATGATGCATACAAGAGAGATAAGGATTTACAGACAATGATAAATCTTGCAACTCTCACAATGGAAAGAATTGAAGAAACAAGTAATAATGTTTTGGCTCAGTATGATGATGATATCAGAGACAAGATTGCCAAGGAAGCAGATATCTCAGCTAAGATGCATGATGCTTTGGCTCATAAAGAATTTGTTCCTTATTTCCAGCCTCAGTTCAATCATAAGACTACTAAGATGATTGGTGCTGAAACACTTTGCCGTTGGATAGATGCAGATGGAAAGATGATTTCACCCGGTGTATTTATTCCGATTTTTGAGAAGAACGGATTCATTAAGAAGCTTGATAGATATATGTGGGAATGCGTTTTTGCACAGGTTCTTGAATGGGAGAATGAAGGTATAAATGTTGTTCCGATTTCTGTAAATGTATCAAGACTTTCTGTAATGGAAGAAGATTTCTATGATGCGATTAAGGAACTTGCAGAGAAGTATCCAATTAACAGAGATAAGGTTCATTTTGAAATCACAGAATCTGCATACACCAATCATCAGGAAAAACTCATCGGTATGGTAAAGAAAATCAGAAAGCTCGGATTTAAGATTGCCATGGATGATTTTGGAAGTGGTTATTCATCACTTAACACACTTAAGAATGTTCCTATTGACATCTTAAAACTTGATATGGGATTCTTAAGCGATGAAGATGATGAGAGAGGTGCTACAATCATTAAGAACGTAGCAGTGATGGCAAGAGAGCTTACACTTGAAATGGTAAGTGAAGGCGTAGAAACTAAGAAACAGGCTGATTTCTTATCAGATGTTGGATGCGAAATTATTCAGGGTTACTATTATGCTAAGCCAATGCCTCTTGAACAGTTCGAAGTAAGATTAAAGAGCGAATAATTTATTCAGGAGTATCCTGTAAAAATAGAAAGGTAAAAGGGAAAATGAGACTTTCAGAGTTACACAAATTTAACGACATTACAATTCAGACACATGATAATCCAGACCCGGATGCCATAGCCTCTGCTTTTGGTCTCTATAAGTATTTCACCAGTATTGGAAAAAATGCGCAGATCGTATATTCAGGACGTGCCAGAATTCAAAAGTCAAATCTTATTCTTATGATAAAGGAATGTGATATTCCTATTACTTATGTGGATGCAAATGCATTTCATGTAAAGGACCTTCTTATCACAGTTGACTGTCAGTATAAGGAAGGAAATGTTACAGACCTTGAAGCAGACAGCGTTGCTATCATTGATCATCACCAGGGAATTGGTCAGGGAGAATATATAGAAATCAGACCAAATCTTGGTAGCTGCGCAACACTTGTATGGCAGATGATTTGTCAGGAAGGTTATGATATCAAATCAGATCTTAACCTTGGAACTGCTTTGTATTATGGTCTTATGACAGATACAGGTAATTTCATGGAGCTTAGCCATCCTTTAGACAGAGATATGCTTGATAATCTTAATTATTCAAAGGCTTTGATTAAGATTTTTAGCAATTCCAATATTTCTCTTCAGGAACTTGAGATTGCTGGTCAGGCTTTGATTCATTATAACTACAATATTGATTTCAGATATTCACTTATTTTCTCAAAGCCATGTGATCCTAATATTTTGGGATTTATCAATGACCTTGCGCTTCAGGTAGACGAAATCAATGTTTCTATTGTATATAATGAATTTGCCAGTGGATACAAGTTATCAATTCGAAGCTGTGTCAAGGAAGTAAGAGCTAATGAACTTGCTGACTATGTAACAGAAGGCATCGGTTCTGGCGGTGGTCATATTGAAAAGGCCGGCGGCTATATTGATAAGAAGCTTTACAAGGAAAAATATGGCGATAAGGATCTTGGAGATTATTTCAAGGACATCCTTAATGACTATTTCGAGAACTGCGAAATCATCGATAATAAGACATACGATATTGATATTTCAGATATGGATGAGTATAAGCAGCTTCCAGTTGTCTTTGGCTATGTAACACCAAGTGAGTTCTTAAAGGATAATACTCCTGTTGTTATCAGAACTTTAGAGGGTGATATTGAGACAGAGATTAAAGATGATATGTATATCATGATTGGTTTGAAGGGTGAAATCTGGCCAATCAAGAAGGATAAATTTGAAAAGAGCTATAACATCGTTGATGTACCATATGTTTTCGATGGTCAGTATGAGCCAATGCTTCATGTGAAGAATGAAGGTATTGTAGTAAATCTTGTTAAGTATGCTAAATCCTGCGTCAAGAACACTACTGCCAACATTTATGCAAAGGAACTCGACCACAGAGTTAAAGTATTTACTCTTTGGGACAGCGAGCATTACTATCTTGGTAAACCAGGCGATTATATTATTGCCAGAAAAGATGACCTTAAGGATGTTTATATTGTTGAACACAGCATATTCCTTAAATCATATGGTAAGGTTGAATAAAGAAAATATTGATAATTCACTAATAAGAAAATATAATGTACTAGTGTTTTAAACTAAAATTAAGTTACTTGGAGGATAAATAAATGAGCATTAGAGTGGGAATTATTGGTTATGGTAACCTTGGAAAAGGTGTTGAGTGTGCAATTAAGCAGAATCCTGATATGGAGCTTGTAGCTGTATTTACAAGAAGAGCACCAGAATCAGTTAAGATTCTTACACAGACAGCAGAAGTTGTTAATATTGCAGACATCGAAAAGTGGACAGACAAGATTGACGTTGCAGTAATCTGCGGTGGTTCAGCTACAGATTTACCAACACAGACACCTGAGTATTCAAAGTTATTTAACTGTATCGATTCATTTGATACACATGCAAGAATTCCAGAGCATTTTGCAAATGTAGATAAAGTTTGTAAGGATAATGACAAGGTTACAATCATTTCTATCGGTTGGGATCCAGGTCTTTTCTCACTTAACAGACTTATGGGAAATGTTATTTTACCAGATGGTAAGGATTACACATTCTGGGGCAAGGGTGTCAGCCAGGGCCACTCAGATGCAGTAAGAAGAATCGCTGGCGTTAAGAATGCTAAGCAGTACACAATTCCTGTAGATGCTGCACTTGAAGCAGTTAGAAATGGTGAGAATCCAGAACTTACAACAAGACAGAAACATACAAGAGAGTGCTTCGTAGTACTTGAAGAAGGCGCTGATGCAGCTCAGGTTGAGAAAGAAATCGTTACAATGCCTAACTACTTCGCAGACTACGATACAACAGTAAACTTCATTTCAGAAGATGAATTCAATGCTAATCACCAGGGAATTCCTCATGGTGGATTTGTAATGCGTTCAGGTAAGACAGGCTGGAATGGCGAAACAAATCATATGATCGAATACAGCCTCAAGCTTGATTCAAACCCAGAGTTCACAGCAAGCGTACTCATCGCTTATGCAAGAGCTGCTTACAGATTAGCAGAGAAGAAGGATTACGGATGCAAGACTATCTTTGATATTGCTCCAGCACTTCTTGCAGCACAGGATGGAGCAGAACTCAGAGCTCATCTTTTATAAGGAGAAAATATGCATAACGATATATTTACTATTGGTAAATTTACCTTACATGGCTATGCGCTTATGATAGCAATTGGCTATATTTTAGCAGTTGGTACTTGCCTTTTAAGATGTAAAAAGGAAGAAAAGAGCCAGGATACTGTAACTGATTTAAGCCTTGTAGCTATCTTAGTTGGTTTCCTTGGTGGAAAGATTATGTATGTAATCGTTAACTTCAAGGCATTCCTTGATAATCCAAAGGCAGTCATCGGATTGTCAGGATTCGTAGTATACGGTGGTATTATCCTTGGTCTTGCAGGAATTTTGCTATATTGCAAGATTAAAAAGGTAAATGCATTGGAATATCTTGATTTCATGATTCCGCATATCGCAATCGCGCAGGGCTTTGGACGAATTGGATGTTTCCTTGCTGGATGTTGCTATGGTGCTCCAACAGATTCGTTCATTGGAGTAGTTTTCCCAGCAGGTTCGATTGCTCCATCAGGAATTAAGCTTTGGCCAACTCAGCTTATGATGGCTGTAGGAGATTTACTTTTAGCTGCTATTCTTTATGTATTCTATATGAAGATGAAGAATGGCAAAAAGGGCAATACATGTATTCTTTATGTAGCTCTTTATGCAATTGGAAGATTTGTAATTGAAATCTTCAGAGCAGACCCAAGAGGAAACGTTAGTTTCCTTTCAACCTCACAGTTCATTTCAATCTTAGCCCTCTTGGCGGCAATGATTGTATTTATATTGTTGAACTTTGTTAAGAAAGACAAAAAAGAAAATGAGACGATTGATAAATAAATGTATTTTAACAACATTTATATCAGTTGCATCTATATTGGTGATGTCCGGATGTGAAGGTCAAAACGTTAAAGAAAATGGTACAACGATTGTCTGTACCATTTTTCCTATTTATGACTGGGTATGTGAAGTAACTGAGGGTGCGGAGGATGTAAATGTTATTCTTCTGTCAGAAAATGGCGCAGATATGCACTCTTTTCAGCCAACAGTTAAAAACGTAATAGACATTACAGACTGTGATATGTTTATATATGTAGGTGGAGAATCAGAGGAATGGATAAATGACTGTATTAGTCAAAATCCAAATCCTAACCGTGTAGACATTAATCTAATGGAATTTCTGGAAGATGATGTGTTAGAAGAAAGTCATGAAGGGATTCTACAGGGTGAACATGAGCATGAAGATGCAGATGAACATCTCGAGAATGGGTATGAGTCTGGTAACCATGATGATTTAGATGAGCATGAAGAGGATGCAAATGAGAATCATGAAGATTTAGGTGCAAATCATGAAGAACATAGTCATGAACATGAAGAACTTGAAAATGATGAACATATCTGGTTATCACTAAGAAGAAGTGCAAAATGCATAGAACATATAGCTGATGAGATTGCACTTAAAAGCTCTTATGCGGATTTGATTAACTCAAATGCAGATACATATATTGAAGGTATTTGCGCGCTAGATTCCGAATATAGAGATTATTTTGATAATAATGACAGGAAAATATTTGTATTAGACAGATTTCCATTTGGTTATATGACATCAGATTATGATGTTGAATATAAGGCTTTGTTCTCAGGATGTACTACTGATGCAAATGCATCATTTCAGACTGTTATGACAATGGCTGATTTGCTTAATAGTACTGATGAAAACACAGTATATATAACTGAGAATGGAAATGAAAAATTGGCCAGGACTATAATTGACCAGTCCGGAGAGAGTAAGTCTGTTAGGAAATTAAATTCCATTCAGACAGTTAGCCTTGCTGGATTTAAAGAGGATTCAAAAGGGTATCTAGATTATATGCGTGAGAATCTGGAAGTCCTGAAGGAAGATTAGTTTAGAATTTATTAATTATAGAAGAAAGACGGTAAAATCATGGCACAGATTCAGGGAATTGATGTTTCACTTGGATATGAAAAAAGAATAGTGGCAAACAATATTAATTTCGAGATTAATCAGGGAGATTATCTTTATATTGTAGGTGAAAATGGATCAGGTAAATCAACCCTTATGAAGTGCATTCTTGGTCTTGAAAAGGCAGTAGGTGGAAGTATTAAATATGGCGATGGCCTTAGACAAAAGGAAATCGGATATCTTCCTCAACAGTCTAATATTCAGAGAGATTTTCCAGCAACAGTTCAGGAAATAGTATTGTCAGGCTGTCTTAATCGACTTGGCTGGAAGCCATTCTTTGGTAAGAAGGAAAAAGAAATTGCTAAGGAAGCGATGAGAAAATTAGAGATTTCAGATTTGGCAATGCGTTCATATCCAGAACTCTCTGGTGGTCAGCAGCAAAGAGTATTACTTGCAAGAGCGCTTTGTGCTACAAGTAAGATGCTAATTCTTGATGAGCCGGTAACTGGTCTTGATCCATATGCACAAGAACAGCTTTATGCAATGATTTATAAGATTAATAAGGAAGAAAAGATTACCATTATTATGGTATCTCATGATATGGAAGCAGCGAAAATGTACGCATCACACATCCTTCACATAGGTGGTGAAAAGTGTGTGTTCTGTACTAAGCAGGAATTTATTAAGGAGAATGGTGGATGTCTGTTTTAGAAATGTATGTTAACTATTTGTCCCATTCTCTTGTAAGAAATGCGATAATAGTTGGCGTGCTGATAGCGCTTTGTTCATCCCTTCTTGGAACAACAATAGTTCTTAAGAGATTATCATTTATAGGCGATGGACTTTCACATGTAGCCTTCGGTGCTTTGGCGGTGGCAATGTGTTTTTCATTTACAAATAATATGCTTATAGTGTTGCCGGTTACTATACTTGTTGCGATTATTCTAATGGGCTCCAATGACAAAAGTAAGGTTAAGGGTGATGCAGCCATTGCTGTATTGTCAGTAGGTGCTTTGGCTGTTGGATACTTGGTACTTAATCTGTTCCCAGGTAAGAATTCTGGTAACGTGGCAGGCGATGTATGTTCGTCATTATTTGGTTCAACATCTATTCTTACTCTTGGGGGAGAGGATGTTTGGATATGTATAGTACTTTCTTTAGTTGTAATAATGTTCTTTGTGGTTCTTTACCATAGAATATTTGCAGTAACCTTTGATGAGAACTTCGC
This sequence comes from Lachnospiraceae bacterium, assembly GCA_024403275.1. Lineage (GTDB taxonomy): Bacteria > Bacillota > Clostridia > Lachnospirales > Lachnospiraceae > UBA3766. The sequence goes on along the minus strand of JAKSSD010000027.1, from coordinate 9,653 downwards.
AGCTGCTACAGGTATTAAGTCGAAATTATATAGATATCTTCTTGCGATAATTATTGCAGTAGTTATTGTACTTAGCATGCAGCTTGTTGGTTCACTTCTTATTTCGGCACTTATTGTATTTCCTGTACTTTCCGCAGAGAGAATTGTAAGAAGCTTCTTCTCAGTGGTGATTGCTTCAGCTATAATCGGTAGTCTTTGCGCATTTGCAGGAATTATGCTTTCAATTCTTTGGTCAACTCCTATAGGTGCTACTGTAGTATGCGTAAATATTATAGTTTTTATTCTTTGCATCTTACTTGGCAAAATTTTTGGAAGAAAATAAATATTACATTTATATAGGTAAGATTTATTATTAATTATATGAAATAAATTTATTATTTTTTGTAACATAACTTCTTTTCACTTGTTCTACATATATAAGGAAAGAAAATCCTGATGTAGAAAGTGAAGAGAGGTTTTTTTATGGAACAATTAAGAGAAGAATCAAAGAAGAGAAAGAATGGAATAATCAAATATATTATTGGAGGTATTGCTGCCATACTCACCTTTGTTATTTTATTCATACCAATAAGACCTATGGCATTAAATGAAATCAGTGTGAATCTCAATTTTAATTCTAGTGATTATTATTTTATTCAAAAAGGAATGAGATTAAATCAAATATTCGAAAAAGATGTCTATATAATGGATGATAATAATATGAAAAATGTTATGAAGCATGATTATTTGATATATTTAGAATCCCTGCCAGAAGGAGGAACTCTATATTGTGATTTGAATTGGGCCGCACATCATCCAGGATGGAGTGTAGTATATCTATATACTGATAGATTCTTATATGACTATGCATATCATGTAGAAGAAAGAGAGGATGGAAGAGTATTAGTATTAGACAGGTTAAATACCAGATTATTTCAAAAGAAGTCTAAAGAAAAATATGTTACTGCAATTATTGTTGATAGTGGATTTGACAGGGTGGAGTATAGATAGGTCGAATTAGAAGGTTAATATAATAGGCGATAATGTTAGAAATAATTCAAAAAGCATAAATAAATTTCTCTTGCAGTTGACTTTTTATGGTGCTATACTCACAAACGGTAGTTTTTTAGGAGGAAGTAATATGATTACGACAAGAGAAGATATCCGTAATGTAGCAATTATCGCCCATGTAGACCATGGAAAGACAACACTTGTTGACTGCCTTTTAAGACAGAGCGGTGTATTCAGAGAGAACCAGGAAGTAGCAGAAAGAGTAATGGACTCTAATGATCTTGAGAGAGAAAGAGGAATTACAATTCTTTCAAAGAATACAGCAGTTGATTATAAGGGTACTAAGATTAATATCATCGATACTCCGGGCCATGCTGATTTTGGTGGTGAGGTTGAGCGTGTATTAAAAATGGTAAATGGTGTAATTCTTCTTGTAGATGCTTTTGAAGGCCCAATGCCTCAGACTAAGTTCGTTCTTAGAAAAGCACTTGAGTTAAAATTGCCAGTAATCGTATGTGTAAATAAAATCGACAGACCAGAAGCAAGACCAGAGGAAGTTGTTGATGAAGTGCTTGAACTTTTCCTTGATCTTGAAGCGGATGATGCACAGCTTGACTGTCCATTTGTATTTGCTTCTGCAAAAGCAGGAACTGCAGTTAAAGATCTTGCTGACGAAGCAGTTGATATGTCACCACTTTTTGAAAGCATCATTGATTATATCCCGGCTCCACAGGGAGATCCAGAAGCTGGTACACAGATTCTTATTAGTACAATTGACTACAATGAATATGTAGGAAGAATCGGCGTTGGTAAAGTAGACAGAGGTGTTGTAAAGGTTAATGATGATGTAGTTATCGTTAATGCTTACGAGCCAGAGAAACAGAAGAAAGTTAAGATTTCTAAGCTTTATGAATTTGACGGACTTAACAGAGTAGAGGTTAAGGAAGCAGGTATTGGTTCTATTGTTGCGATTTCAGGTATTGCAGATATTCATATCGGTGATACACTTTGCAGTCCAACAGATATTGAGCCTATTCCTTTCCAGAAGATTTCAGAACCTACAATCGCTATGCATTTCCTTGTAAATGATTCTCCACTTGCTGGACGCGAGGGTAAGTTTGTAACAAGCCGTCATATCAGAGACAGATTATTTAAAGAGTTAAATACAGACGTATCATTAAGAGTAGAAGAAACAGACAGTATGGATTCCTTCAAGGTATCTGGTCGTGGTGAGCTTCACTTATCTGTTCTTATTGAAAACATGCGTCGCGAGGGATTCGAATTTGCTGTAAGTAAGGCAGAAGTTCTTTATAAGAAGGATGAAAATGGCAAATTACTTGAGCCAATGGAAAGAGCATATATAGATGTTCCAGAAGAATTCTCTGGAAGTGTTATCGAGAAATTAAGCCAGCGTAAGGGCGAACTTGTAACAATGGGCTCAGCTACTGGTGGATATACAAGACTTGAGTTTTCAATTCCATCACGTGGACTTATTGGATACAGAGGAGATTTCCTTACAGATACAAAGGGTAACGGAATTCTCAATACATTATTTGATGGATATGGCCCATACAAGGGAGATATTCAGTATCGTAAGCAGGGTTCACTTATTGCCTTCGAAAGCGGCGAAAGTGTAACTTATGGTTTGTTTAATGCTCAGGAAAGAGGAACTCTTTTCATCGGACCGGGTGAAAAGGTTTATTCAGGTATGATTATTGGACAGTGCCCTAAGCAGGAAGATATTGAACTTAACGTTTGTAAGACAAAGCATCTTACAAATACACGTTCATCATCTGCTGATGAAGCACTCCACCTTACACCACCTAGAATTTTAAGTCTTGAACAGGCAATTGACTTCATTGATACAGATGAGCTCCTTGAGGTAACACCAGAGAATCTTAGAATGAGAAAGAAGATTCTTGATCCTACACTTCGTAAGCGTGCTGGATTCGCCAAGGCTCAGGCTGCCGCTGCAGCTGCTGCAAAATAATTTGCTGTGGGGACGGTTGCTTGCCGTGGGGACGGTTCTTTTGCCACGATGAGTGTTATATAATGATATTACAAAACTGCGCAAAGATATTCTTTGGCGCAGTTTTTTTGTATACGGAGGAAATCGGGAAAAGAATGATTCCTCCGTACGTGGTGGGTGTCAGGGAGGTGCTAGTACGGAGAAAATTGGTGAAAAGCCAAAATCTCCGTACGTGGTGGGTGTCAGAGAGGTGCTGGTACGGAGAAAATTGGTGAAAAGCCAAAATCTCCGTACGTAGTGAGAGCCAGGAAGATGCTGGTACGGAGGAAATTGGTGAAAAGCCAAAATCTCCGTACAACTTGTTTGGAAAAGGTGGTGGAGTACGGAGAGAACCGGGAAATCCAATATTCCTCCGTACGTAGTGGGGGTCGGGGATGAGTTGGTACGGAGAAAAATGGTTAAAAGCCAAAATCTCCGTACGTGGAGGGAGTCGGGGATGTGTTGGTACGGAGGAAATGAGAGAAAAGCCAAAATCTCCGTACAACTTGTTTTGAGTAGGTGGTGGAGTACGGAGAAAAACGGGAAATAAGAAATTCCTCCGTACGTGGTGGGTGTCAGGGAGTTGCTGGTACGGAGGAAATTGGTGAAAAGCCAAAATCTCCGTACAACTTGTTTAGAAAAGGTGGTGGAGTACGGAGAGAAACGGGGAATAAGAAATTCCTCCGTACGTGGTGGGAGCCAGCGAGGTGCTGGTACGGAGGAAATTGGTGAAAAGCCAAATTCCTCCGTACGTTGTGGGTGTCAGGAAGGTGCTGGTACGGAGGAAATGAGAGAAAAGCCAAAATCTCCGTACAATTTGTTTGCTGTAGGTAGTGGAGTACGGAGAGAACCGGGAAATTAGATATTCCTCCGTACATGGTGAGTGCCAGAGAGGTACTGGTACGGAGGAAATTGGTGAAAAGCCAAAATCTCCGTACAACTTGTTTTGAATAAGTGGTGGAGTACGGAGAGAAACGGGGAATCCAATATTCCTCCGTACAACTTGTTTTGGATAATTGTAGGAACTTTCTTTCCCACAATTATAAATATTGAAATAAGAATGGTTTAAAAGTATAATATATGGTGAATTATTGTGAGAAATTATGTCCAGAATAATTCTTATGGAAGGAATAAGTTATGGAAGTTCAATTTGATGTTAAGATGACAACATCTAAATTATATGATTTTAATTTGCAACATGCATATAAGAAGCCAGTGTCAATTCTGGCTACTGCAATGGGCGTTGCATTTATATTGTTATTTATCAGGGATATGAAATGGTATTTCATTGTGGCTGCGGCACTTTTGATTTTGTATTTGCCAATAAGCCTTTTGAGAGCATCATTTATGAAGGTCAAAATGCTTCCTGTATTTCAGGAACCTATTACATATGTTATCAATGATGAAGGAATAACAGTTAAATCTCAGGGTGAGGAAGAAATGATTCCTTGGGAAAACTGTATTAAGGCCTGCAATACCAAGCAAAGCTATTTCGTGTATACGACGCCAACAGCGGCATTTATTTTCCCACATAAGGATATGGGCGATAAAAACGTGCAGGTACTTCAGCTGATAAATGCCCATATGGATCCAAAGAAGATTAAAATCAGATTTGGAGGTTTGTAAAATGGAAGGAATTTACGAAGTATATAGTCCAGAGGAAACAGCTAAGCTTGCAAAAGATATAGCAGAAAAATGCAATCCAGGTGATGTATTTGCACTTTTAGGAGATCTTGGAGTAGGAAAGACTGTATTTACCAAGGGATTCGGAATCGGACTTGGAATAAGTGAGCCTGTTGTGAGCCCAACATTTACAATACTTGAAACCTATGATGACGGAAGACTGCCTCTTTATCATTTTGACGTTTATAGAATCGGTGATGTAGAAGAGATGGAAGAAATCGGCTTCGAAGAATATGTATATGGCCAGGGCGTCAGCCTTATAGAGTGGGCCAATCTTATTGAAGAGATTATGCCTAAGGGTACAATCGTTATAGAAATCACTAAGGATTTATCCAAGGGACTTGATTATAGAAAGATTACCATTACAAAAAGTTTAAGAGAAGGTTATTTGAATTGAAGATTTTAGCAGTTGATTCTTCAGGACTTGTAGCATCTGTTGCTTATCTTGAAGATGGAATATTAAAGGGTGTATTAAGCTATAACAATCAGAAAACTCATTCACAGACATTATTGCCTATGATTGATGAGCTGGTAAAAAATCTAAATATTGACTTAAATAATATTGATTACCTGGCTGTATCTAACGGACCTGGTTCATTTACAGGTTTAAGAATTGGTGTGGCTACTATCAAAGGACTTGGTCTTAGTATTGATAAGGAAGTAGTTGGAGTGCCAACTTTGGAATCGCTTGCATTTAACTGGCAGGGCGCAGATGGCGTTATATGTCCAATTATGGACGCAAGAAGATCACAGGTTTATGCAGCTGCGTATAAATTTACACAGATTCCAGAGAGCCAGTGCATTATAGAGCAGGATTCTTACATGATTGAAGAATTGTGTGAGAAGTTAAATGCTTTGGGAGAAAAGGTTTATTTTGCAGGCGATGGAGTGCCAGTATACAGAGACTATTTAGAGAAGAATCTTAAAGTTGAGTATCAGTTTCCAAGTGCAGCTAACTGTTATCAGAATGCTGCCAATATTGCAGTACTTGCTGAAATGTATGCAAATAGAGGTGAGGCGCAAAATGCCAGAGATTTAACTCCTGTATATTTAAGAAAGCCCCAGGCTGAAAGAGAAAGAGAAGAAATGCTCAATGGTAAAGATTGAAAGAATGAATCAGGAAAATGTGGCCGGAGTCGCATATCTTGAAGAAATCAATTTCAACGACGGATGGAGTGAAAATGCCTTAAGAGAGGAACTTGATAATGAGTCGGCACTCTACCTGGTGGCTGTAGATGAAGAGTCAGGAAAGATAGTAGGCGCGGCAGGACTTATACAAAGTTTTGACGAAGGCGAAATATTGAATGTGTCCACAATGCCTGAATTTAGGCATCAGTCTATAGCTTACAGAATAATGACTGAATTGGTCACTGAAGGGAAAAAGCGTGGAATAGCTGCATTTACGCTTGAAGTGCGGGAAGGAAATGTTCCTGCAAGAGGTCTTTATGAGAAAATTGGCTTCAAATATGAAGGAACAAGACCGAATTTTTATACTAACCCTAAAGAAGGGGCAGCAATATACTGGTTGAGGTAAATCAATGTTAGAGGTTTGTCTATTAGGAACTGGCGGAATGATGCCACTTCCTTACAGATGGTTAACATCATTAATGCTTAGATATCAGGGAAATAATATTCTTATTGATTGCGGTGAGGGTACTCAGGTAGCTCTTAAGGAAAAGGGCTGGAGTCCAAAGCCAATTGACCTGATTTTATTTACACATTTTCATGCGGATCATATTTCAGGACTTCCTGGAATGTTTCTTACAATGGGCAATGCAGAAAGAACAGAGCCAATTACTATTGTAGGACCGCAGGGAGTTAAGAAGATTGTGGAGTCGTTGCTTGTTATTGCACCACAGCTTCCATTTGAAATTAATTATATAGAAGTAACTGGAAATAATCAGAGGATTGAATTCAAGGATATGCATATTGATGCCTTTAAGGTAAATCATAATGTAGTCTGTTATGGATATAGTATATCGGTAGACCGTGCTGGTAAATTTGATGCTCAAAGAGCAAAAGAAAATGAAATTCCTCTGAAGCTTTGGAGCAGACTCCAAAAGGGCGAGATTATTGAAGAAAATTCACGGGTTTATACACCTGATATGGTTCTTGGCCCGGCGAGAAAAGGATTGAAGGTTACATATACTACTGATACAAGGCCATGCGCAAATATTCCATTATTTGCAAAGGATTCGGATTTATTTGTCTGCGAAGGCATGTATGGTGATAATGAAATGTTTGAAAAGGCTAAGGAACATAAGCATATGATGTTCAGAGAGGCTGCGAACATAGCTAAAGAAGCTGAGGTTAAGGAAATGTGGCTTACACATTACAGTCCTTCATTATATAAACCAAAAGAATTCGAACAAAATGCCAAGAGTATTTTCCCTAATACTATAGTGGCGAAGGATGGAAGAACTGTAGATCTTTGTTACGATGAAGACTAAGTAAAATTTATAAATATAGAAGAAAGGAGGATTGACTGTGAAAAGCAAAATGAAAATGGTTGCATTTGTAGCAACTATTCTTTGCATAGGTATTTTAATAGTAGGAATATTTATAATGCAGAGCAAAAAAGTTAAAAATATTGATGAACGACCAGTAGACGTTTCGCAGGTTACAGAAATTCTCCTTAAAGATATAGACAAATCATACCCGCCTACACCAAAGGAGGTTTTGAAATACTATAGTGAAATAACCTGTTGCTTCTATAATAGTGGCATTACTCAGGAGGATTTAGAGGCATTGGCTAAAAAATCTTACATTCTTTATGATGATGAGTTGAAGGATAATATGCCTTATGATGTGTATTTTGAAAATCTCCAACATGATGTTCTTGATTTCAAGTCTCAGGGAATAGTTATTTCTGGCTATTCTACTTCGGCCGCAACGGATGTGGAAAAATTCACCCAGGATGGATGCGAGTGGGCCAGATTGTATGCTACTTACAGACTTAGACAGGGTACAGAATACATTTATTCTAATGAAGTATTTATTATGAGAAAAGATAGCAACGGCCACTGGAAAATTTACGGATTTGATCTTGTAAAAGAAGAAGAGGGCGATACTTCTTCAGAAGAAATGGTTGAAAAAGAATAATTAGAAAAGGAAGTTGACCTCATGGCAACAGATGTAAAAATACTGGCAATTGAATCTTCCTGCGACGAAACTGCAGCGGCAGTTGTTAAAAATGGCAGGGAAGTTTTATCAAATGTAATATATTCACAGATTGATCTTCACACACTCTACGGGGGTGTTGTACCAGAAATTGCCTCAAGAAAACATATAGATAAGATAAATAGAGTAGTTGAAAAGGCGCTTGAAGATGCTAATTTAACACTTAAAGATATAGATGCAGTTGCAGTAACTTATGGACCAGGTCTTGTTGGTCCTCTTTTAGTGGGCGTTTCTGCAGCTAAAGCAATTGCATATGGAGCTGGGCTTCCTATAGTTGGCGTGCACCATATTGAAGGACATATTTCCGCAAATTATATTACTAATCCACAGTTAGAGCCTCCATTTGTATGTCTTGTTGTATCAGGCGGACATACTCATCTTGTAAAGGTTTCTGATTATGGAGAGTATGAGATTTTGGGTAAAACCAGCGATGATGCAGCAGGCGAAGCCTTTGATAAAGTAGCCAGAGCTATAGGTCTTGGTTACCCTGGTGGACCTAAAATAGATAAAGTTTCTAAAGAAGGAAATCCAAATGCAATGAAATTTCCACGCGCAAAAGTTGGTGGAAGTGAACTTGATTTCAGTTTCTCTGGAATGAAATCAGCAGTGCTTAATTATTTGAATACTGCGCGCATGAATAATGAAGAAATTGTACAGGCTGATGTTGCAGCTTCTTTCCAGCAGGCAGTTATTGATGTTTTGGTTGGACATTCGATGGCAGCAGTAGATATGTATAACATCGATAAATTTGCAATTGCAGGCGGAGTGGCTTCAAATAGTGGATTAAGAGCAGCATTTGAAGAAGCCTGCAAGGAGAAAAAGGTGGAGTTTTTCCGTCCAGAACCGATTCTTTGTACAGATAATGCTGCAATGATTGGAGCAGCTGCATACTATGAATATGTAAAGGGCGTAAGACACGGCCTTGATCTTAATGCAATTCCAAACCTTAAACTTGGGGAGAAAGCGTAAATGAAATATACTGCAGTTGTACTCGCTGGTGGTGCAGGTAAAAGAATGAATTCAGATGTGCCGAAGCAGTACCTGGAATTAAATGGCAAACCTATACTAGCTCATTCTCTTATAGCATTTCAGAATTCAGATGTGGATGATATCATCGTAGTTTGCAAAGCTGGAGACGAAGATTATATAAGAAGAGAGTATGTTGAAAAATATAATATTAATAAAGTGAGTGCAATCTGTGTAGGCGGCAAAGAAAGATATAATTCTGTTTATAATGGTCTGAAGGCGTGCGTAGATTCAGATTATGTCTTGATCCATGATGGCGCCAGACCATACGTAAGCAAAGACATAATTAAAAGAAATATGGAAGAAGTAGTTAAATACCATGCGGTTGTTACAGCGGTAGTGGCTACTGATACCATAAAAATTGCGGATGAGGATGGATTTGTCGTAACTACTCCTATAAGGAAGAACTGTTATGCGATGCAGACTCCACAGACTTTTGAATACAAATTAATATTCGAAGCATATGATAAATATATAAATGCATTAGAATCTGGGGAGAAAATTCAGGTTACTGATGATGCTCAGGTAATGGAATTATATATGAATAAAAGGGTTAAACTTATAGAAGGTGAATATACCAATATTAAGATCACAAATCCTTCGGATATGAGATAAATTTGTATAAATAAAAATATTATAAAAAAATAAAAAATTTATGTTGACATGCATGCGCAAATTTGATAATATCGTACTTGCGCTGATGAAATTCAGATATGGAGAGGTATCGAAGTGGTCATAACGAGGCGGTCTTGAAAACCGTTTGTCC
>JAKSSD010000026.1 GCA_024403275.1 Lachnospiraceae bacterium | reverse complement strand
TGGTGGAGTACGGAGAGAATCAGGAAAATAGGGATTCCTCCGTACGTGGTGGGTGCCAGAGAGGTGTGGGTACGGAGGAAATGATAGAAAAGCCGAAATCTCCGTACAACTTGTTTGGTGTAGGTAGTGGAGTACGGAGAGAAACGGGAAAAGAGATATTCCTCCGTACGTGGTGGGGGTCAGTGTTGTGCTGGTACGGAGGAAATGATAGAAAAGCCGAAATCTCCGTACAACTTGTTTGGTGTAGGAGGTGGGGTACGGAGAGAATCAGGAAAAGAGATATTTCTCCGTACGTGGTGGGTGCCAGAGAGGTTCCGGTACGGAGGAAATGAGAGAAAAGCCAAAATCTCCGTACAACTTGTTTTATGTAGGTGGTGATGGCACTGAGGGAATGAGAGAAAAGCCAAATAATTAATATAAATAATAAATAGTAATAATTAATACAATGATTTATTGTAACTAATTCATTTGTGATGTAAAATACTATGGAATATGTATATCTAAATGAAGGAGGATAAAGATATGTCATTACAATCAGAAATGATTCAGAAACAGTTACTTGAGGCTAATATGGAGGAAGGCCTTGAATATATATGCAATAAAGTATTTGGAAAGTCCCTTGCAGAGTGTAGCAATAGTGAAGCTTATTACACAATTCTTTTATTTGTAAAGGATCTTACAAATGTTACAGATAAGATTGTGGGAGAGAAGAAAGTATATTACATTTCAGCAGAATTTCTTATTGGACGTCTTATGTCTAACAACCTTATTAATCTTGGAATTTACGATAAGGTTGGTGAGATTCTCAGGAAGAATGGAAAAGATATAGCACTTATCGAAGAGGCAGAACCAGAACCTTCTTTAGGAAATGGTGGTCTTGGACGTCTTGCTGCTTGTTTCCTTGATTCCATTGCAACACTTGGACTTCCAGGAGCAGGAATTGGTCTTAATTATCACTTCGGCCTTTTCAAGCAGGAGTTCAGAAATAATCTTCAGTGTGCTGAGAAGAATGATTGGATTGAAGAAGTGAGCTGGCTTAAAAAGACAGATACTTCATTTACAGTTGAGTTTGGTGATTGCAGCGTTAAATCAAGACTTTATGATATCGATGTTATCGGATATGAAAATGGTGTAAATAAACTTCATTTATTTGATGTTGAAAGCGTAGATGAGTCACTTGTAAAAAAGGGTATTACATTTGACAAAGAAGCTATTGAAAAGAACCTTACTCTTTTCCTCTATCCAGATGATTCAGATGAAGCTGGTAACTTACTTAGAATTTATCAGCAGTATTTTATGGTATCAAATGCTGCTCAGTATATTTTATATGAGTTAAGAGAACGTAAATATGATCTTCGCCATATGTATGATTATTGCGCAATTCAGATTAATGATACACATCCAACACTTATCATTCCTGAACTCATTAGAATTATGACTTCAGAGAAGGCAATTAGTATGGATGAGGCAATTGAGATTGTATCAAAGACTTGTGCTTACACTAATCATACAATTCTTGCAGAAGCTCTTGAAAAATGGCCACTTGAATATCTTGAGAAGGTAGTTCCACAGCTTGTTCCAATTATTAAGGAGCTTGATAAGAGAGTGAGAGCTAAATATACAAATGCTAAGGTTCAGATTATTGATAAGGATAAGAGAGTTCATATGGCTCATATCTGTATTCACTATGGTTTCTCTATTAATGGTGTAGCAGCTATTCATACAGATATTCTTAAGAATACAGAACTTAATGCGTTCTATAAGATTTATCCAGAGAAATTTAACAATAAGACAAATGGTATTACTTTTAGAAGATGGCTTATGTCTTGCAACCATGAACTTACACAGTTCTTGGATGATGTAATTGGAACAGATTACAAGAAGGATGCAATGGAGCTTGAGAAGCTTCTTGCTTTCAAGGAGAACGAAAAGGTTCTTCAGAAACTTGAAGATATTAAGAAACTTAAGAAGACTCAGTTTGCGGAGTACCTTAAGGAGAAACAGGGTATCGAGATTGATCCTGATTCAATCTTTGACATTCAGGCTAAAAGACTTCATGAGTATAAGCGTCAGCAGATGAATGCATTATATATCATCCATAAATATCTTGAGATTAAGGGCGGTAAGAAGCCTTCAAGACCAGTTACATTTATATTCGGTGCTAAGGCAGCTCCAGCCTATGTTATCGCCCAGGACATTATTCATTTGATTCTTGTTCTTCAGGAAATCGTCAATAATGATCCAGATGTTAACAAATATATGAAGGTTGTTATGCTCGAGAACTACAATGTTAGCTATGCAGAGAAACTTATTCCAGCGTGCGATATTTCAGAGCAGATATCTCTTGCAAGTAAGGAAGCTTCTGGTACAGGTAATATGAAGTTCATGTTAAATGGTGCAGTTACATTAGGTACTGCAGACGGTGCAAATGTAGAGATTGCAGAACTTGTTGGTGCAGATAATATTTATGAGTTTGGTGTATCAAGTGATGAGGTTATTGAGCATTACGCCAAGGCTGATTATGTATCAAAAGATTTGTACGATAAATCGGACATCATAAAAGAGGCTGTTGATTTCATAGTATCTAAAGAAGCTCTTAAAGTGGGACATAAAGAGAACCTTGAAAGACTTTATAAGGAACTTCTTAATAAGGACTGGTTCATGACACTTATTGACCTTGAAGAATATATCGAGGTTAAGGACAGAATGCTTGAAGAGTATGAGGATAGGCAGAACTGGCAGAAGATGATGCTTGTTAATATCGCTAAGGCAGGTTTCTTCTCATCAGATAGAACAATCGAAGAATATAACAAGGATATCTGGAAATTATATCCAAAGAAAGATATCAAGGTTTCAATTATTTAATGGATTAAGAGTAGTGTACCTCACTACTCTTTTCTGGATATATGAAAACGATGGCATTGAAAGCTATGGTGGATATTTAGATTTATAAAGAAGGTAACAAAATGAGAAAAAGCGGAGTATTGATGGCAGTATTTAGCCTTCCAAATAAATATGGAATAGGATGTTTCTCAAAGGAAGCATATGACTTTGTGGATTATCTTTCGGAAGCGGGACAGAAATACTGGCAGATTTTGCCACTTGGACCAACTGGATACGGAGATTCACCTTATCAGTCTTTCTCTACATTTGCAGGCAATCCATATTTCATTGATTTGGAAGAATTTATTGAAGAAGGCTGGCTTACAGAGGCAGAGTGCCTTGAGGCATATGAAGAATTCTATGAGTCAAATGATATTTATAATGCATTACCTGAAGATATTAAACAGGGCTATGTGGATTATGAGGCTCATTATTATGCCAGATATTCACTTCTTAGACGTGCGTATAAGAGAAGCGACACACAGGCTAGAGATGAATATGTTGAATTCGTAAATAAAGAAAAATACTGGCTTGATGATTATGCGCTCTATATGGCTATCAAGGATGATTATCGTGGAAAGAGCTATAGAGAATGGGATGCTAAATTAAAGGAAAGAGATCCAAAGGCCTTAAAGGAGGCAGCTAATAGATTGGTTGCTGAGGTGGGATTTTATAAGTTCCTTCAGTATTATTTTATCAAGCAGTGGACTAAGCTCAAAAAATATGCCAATTATAAAGGAATTGAGATTATCGGAGATATTCCTATTTATGTGGCAGCAGATTCAGCTGATACATGGGCTAATCCAGAGTTATTTATATTTGATAAGGATCTTAAACCAAAGGGCGTAGCAGGTTGTCCACCAGATTATTTCTCAGCAACTGGACAGTTGTGGGGCAATCCATTATATTCATGGGATTATCATCAGAGTACAGGCTATGAATGGTGGATTAAGAGAATCGCAAAATGCTTAGAGCTTTATGATGTTATTAGAATTGATCATTTTAGAGCATTTGATGAGTATTATTATATTCCTTATGGTGACCCAACAGCAGAATTTGGACATTGGGAGCCAGGTCCGGGAATTGATTTGTTTAAGGCAATTAATAAAGCACTTAACAAGCCAAAGATTATTGCAGAGGATTTAGGACTTCTTACTCCTTCAGTTATTCGACTTGTTAAGAAGACTGGGTATCCAGGAATGAAGGTTCTTGAATTTGCCTTTGATTCAGATGAGGATAATGATTATCTCCCTCACAACTATGATAAGAATAGTGTAGTATATACAGGAACTCATGATAATGACACAGTTAAGGGATGGTATTCAACACTTAAGCGAAAAGATCAGAAATATGTGAAGGAATATCTTGGAATCAAGAGTGCAACCAGGTTAAATCGTGATTTAATAAAGCTTGCAGAAAGCTCTGTTTCCGATACTTGCGTCGTTACTATGCAGGATGTCTATGGTCTTGGAAAGGAAGCGCGTATAAATACTCCATCAACCCTTGGGGACAACTGGAAATGGCGTCTTCTTCCTAAATATATGGAAGGAAGCTTAAGAAAAGAGTCAGCAGAGTTCCTAAGTAGCATGGTGAGAATTTACGGCAGATAATTGATTTATATAATATTAAGGAAATAGAAAATTTTCACAAAATTGAATAAATTCAATAAAATGTGTTGTTATTCTTCGTAAAATATGTATTGTATAAAGGTGATACATTAAAAATGTTAAAATTGCCGCTAGGCATAAATATAAGGAGGCTTTCAAATGAAAGAAAAAGTTATTTTAGCTTACTCAGGTGGTCTTGACACAACAGCTATTATTCCTTGGCTTAAGGAAAATTTCGATTACGATGTAGTTTGTGTTTGTGTTGACTGTGGTCAGGGAAATGAACTTGATGGTTTAGAGGAAAGAGCTAAATTATCAGGTGCAGAGAAACTCTATATCGAGGATGTTACAGATGAATTCTGTGATGAGTATGTTGTTCCATGTGTTTGGGCTCATGCAGTATATGAGAACAAGTACTTACTTGGCACATCAATGGCTCGTCCAGTTATCGCTAAGAGACTTGTAGAGATCGCAAGAAAAGAAGGCGCTACAGCAATTTGCCATGGTGCTACAGGTAAGGGTAATGACCAGATCAGATTTGAACTTGGTATTAAGGCTCTTGCTCCAGATCTTAAGATTATCGCTGCTTGGAGAAATGACAAGTGGACACTTGATTCAAGAGAATCAGAAATCGAATACTGCAAACAGCATGGTATCGATTTACCATTCTCAGCAGACAACTCTTACTCAAGAGATAGAAACTTATGGCACATTTCACATGAAGGTCTTGAACTTGAAGATCCAGCTAATGAGCCAAATTATGATCACCTTCTTGTACTTGGTGTTAGACCAGAGAAGGCTCCAGATGATGGAGAATATGTATCATTAACATTTGAAAAGGGTACTCCAGTTGCTATCAACGGCGAGAAGAAGAAAGTATCAGATATCATCCGTGACTTAAATGCTCTTGGTGGTAAGCATGGTATTGGTATCATCGATATCGTTGAGAACCGTGTTGTTGGTATGAAGTCAAGAGGTGTATATGAAACACCTGGTGGAACAATTCTTTATGAAGCACATCAGCAGCTTGAAGAGCTTATCCTTGATAGAGATGTATATCGTGAGAAGCAGGAAATTGGTAACAAGTTCGCTCAGATCGTATACGAAGGAAAGTGGTTCTCACCACTTAGAGAAGCTTGCCAGGCATTCCTTGCATCAACACAGGAGCAGGTTACAGGTGAAGTTAAGATGAAACTTTACAAAGGTAACATCATCAAAGCTGGTACAACATCACCATATACATTATATGATGAAGATATCGCATCATTCACAACAGGTGATCTCTATGATCATCATGATGCTGAAGGTTTCATTAACTTATTCGGCCTTTCAACAAAGGTTCGTGCTATGAAGGCTCAGGCCAGAAATGAGAAATAATTAATGGAAAATATTTGGATTATTATCGCGGTATATCTTGCGATTGTTAATATCACAGGATTCATAATAATGGGCGTGGATAAATCCAAGGCTAAAAGAAGGAAATGGCGTATCCCTGAGGCTACGCTTTTCCTTGTTGCGGCCATAGGGGGATCTATAGGGTCGATTGCCGGAATGTATACATTTAGACATAAGACAAAACATTGGTATTTTGTTGTTGGGATGCCAGCGATACTAGTTATACAGATTGCATTGGCGATAGGGTTATATTTTGCACCTATTAACTTAATATTTTTGTAAATGAAGGGAAGTTATAATGGATAACGAACAGATGTATAATTATTCAGGAGATGGAAGTGAAGTTAAAAAATCAGCGAAACCAGTTGTTTCACTGGTTTTAGGTATCTTAAGTATAATCTGGATGCCTGGATTGATTTTATCAATCGTTGGTCTTGTATTAGGAAATCAGTCAACAAAGAACGGATTACAGCCAGCTGGTGTTGCCAAGGCAGGAAAGATTACATCAATTGTGGGTCTTGTTCTTTCAATCTTAAAAGTAATAGGATCAACTATTATTACTATTATCGCTCTTATTGTGGGAATTGCACCATTTCTCGCAGCTATAGGATTGGCAGGCGCTGCAGCTAAAATTGAATCAGATCCAAATTACAATATTATCAATAACTATGATTATGATAATTATGACTACAACAATGGTGATGATGACTATGGATATGGTGATGATGACTATGGATATGGTGATGATGACTATGGTTATGACGATGATTATGGTTATGATGATTTCAATTATGGAAACGATGATAATAACTTAGGTGTAGATGATGGCGGAGATGGCTTCTACACAGGTTCAGATAAGCCAGTATACAATCAGAATGGTGACCTTATTGGATATGAGTCAGATTTGTTAAGCACAGAAGGAGCTCAGATTGTAGGATCAATTAATGGTGTTCGTTTCGTTACACCAGAAGGATTTACATATGGATACGGAGATGCAACATACGCTGTATATATGACAGATATTGCTGATTATGAGTTCCCTGCATATGTGTTTAATGGTGATAATTTAATTGATACATTTGATCCATATGTAAATGCAGTCAAAGGTACAATCTTGGATGAAGATATTTATCCAATGTATAATTCTTACGGAGACATGTGGCAGTGTAGAGATTTTTATTTCTACAATGATTTTGGTGAATTTACAATCTGCGTTTATGCAGTATGTGAAGAAGAAGATACAGCTGTAGTTCTTATGGCTAGACCAAAGGCAGGCGATAATGTTTCTGAAGAAGATTTTAAGACTATAATATCTAAGATTGATGAACTTACTTGTAGTATGTTCTGCCATTGTAGAGATTAATAAAACTACAATACAAATTACAATTTGAAAATTCTGGGGGGAATATGCATATTGCTGTAATGAATGACAATGTAGCAGATAGAAAGCAGTTAGAAAGACTTCTTGACAGAGAATCTGACAGAAGAATTTCAACTACAGGTAATCTTTACATTGATTCATTTGGCGCAGTGGAATCATTTATGCAGACCCCATTTCAATATGATATGTTTTTTGTGAATATAGAGGGACTCTTACAAGAGAACATGAAGATCGTAAAAGATCTTCGTGATCTCGGAGTGAGGGTTCCTATTTGTATTATTAAGAAGAATTTTTCCTCTGAAGTTGCTCAGAATGCTTTGCTTTTTATCGAATATCCGATTAAGGTAAGCGATTTAACGGCAATTATAGATAAAGCGTTAGCTATAAATAAGGAGCTTGAGGCAGAAAAGAAAGAAGAACAAATCAAAGAAGCTTTGGAACTGGCTGAGGCAGAGAAAAAGAAAAGCTTTATAAGAAAGATTTTTGAAAAGTTTTAAGGAGGGGTGATAATCGAAAGAAGATACAGGATAGTCAGGCTTATAGGACAGGGTGGTATGTCAAAAGTATATCTTGCATATGACAGGAAAAGGAAAATATATGTTGCTATAAAGGAAACTGAAAAGACCGTAGATTCAAAAGGATTTCTCAGGATGCAATCTCTTGAAAAAGAGGCTTCGATTTTAAAAAAATTGAATCACAAGTGTATTCCTAAGTTTTATTCATATCTAAAAGAGAACGGTAAAATTTATCTCATTATGGAATATGTTAAAGGAGATAATCTGGAAGATTTGATTAATGCTAAAGGTCCGATAGATGAAGAGAAAGCATTGGAAATAATGATAGATTTATGCAAAGTCATAAGGTATCTTCATAAACAAAATCCACCAGTGATATTTCGAGATATTAAGCCTGCAAATATAATATTAAAACCTGATGGAAAGATTTCGCTAATTGATTTTGGCGCAGCTATTACATTCAGTGTAAACAGTACTTACGATACGATTAGTTTAGGAACGAAGGATTATGCGGCTCCAGAGCAGTATAGTAATCTTCGTCAAACAGATGAACGCACAGACATCTTTAATCTCGGTGCAACCTTCTATCATTTATATTACGGAGTTCATCCGCAAAAGTATCCCATCAATTTTCACAAAAATAAAAAAACTATATTGTCAGATAAAATCAATGCAATTATAATGAAATGCACACAGGAGAATTCTGATGACAGATTTCAAAACTGTGACGAATTATTAAATGCTTTAAGACTTCTAAAAAAGGTGGAAAATAAGGGAAATAAGAAAACCCTGATTTCATTTATTATTCTTAGTTTCCTGTTGGCAGGATTTATTCTTTTAATCCCAAGCATCAGGTATAAACAACTAATCTCCCAAGGTGATACAGAGTATCAGACAGATTTAAAAATTGAATATTACGAATGCGCAGCCCGAATTAAAAAGAATGATTCAAGGGCCTATTTATCGATTCTAAAAGTATGTATTTCGGATGGAATATTTGATTCGAACGAAGAGAGATACTATCGAGAAATACTAGATAAATATCATCCTTTATTTCAAAGGAAGAAGCATTATTTTATTAATAAAAAAGATAAGGCGAGTCTTTTAAAAGAAACGGGAAAGGCATATTGGTTCTACGACGAAAATGGTGATTTATCGAATGGAATCAGTGAGTCTTCATGGTGGTTTGAAGAGGCTTTGAAATATTCAGATAAGGAACAAAGTCAAGTTATAAATGCATATCTTAAGATAAGTGAATTATTTGAAGTTAATGCATTAAAAAATGAAATTCCAGACGAAGCAACAAGCAGACAGTATCTAAATTTGATAGAAAAAGATAATGAAAAAAATGTATTGGATGGCGCGGTTGATTTATATAAAAAGATTGAAGAAATAAAGAGAGTGATAGATAGAATTTATAGATGAAATCGGGAGGAAAAATATGGAGGTTAAATGAGTAATAAATTTATAATAGGGGGAATCTGTCTTATAACTCTTTTGTTTAATGCTCAAGGGTTAAAGGAAGATTACAAATATGAAACGATATACAATCAATCGGTTGAGATAGAATCAGTGGTTCCGCTCGAAGAAGTCGAAGATGGAAATATCTGGTGTATAAAAGAAACTCCAGATGGACAAAGACTAAGCGAAAGTATTATTGCAGGAACTGCATCTGAGGATGAAATGACCATAAACTTGTGGCTTAAAGAAGCCTTTAAGGGGAATATATATTTCGTTACGAAAAATAACGAAGGCGAGGAGTCTTTACTTGAAAAGGCAGAAGGAATAATTCTTGAATTGCCTGAAACTCACGAACTGGAGGAACATATCACATTTGATCTGGCAGATTGCGACAAAAGAACTGAAAATGGAGATTATCTATATAATGGGAATTTTGATGCGGATGTAATCATAGAAGATAAATATTCGGGAATTGCATGGTATGAAATCAGTCTTGAAAAAATGGATGGAAGCTTTGCAACGAAAGAGGTGGAGCTTGTTTGCAATGAGTTAAATGAGGAGGAAAAAAGACCGGCAGAATTAGGAGAGCCTCCTTTGGAAATTAATGATGATCCAGCAGGTTTAGAAAGAATTGAAATTGATCCTGAAAATTTTGAAAAATATCCTGAAAAATATGAAATTGACGAGAATCCAGAGATTAAGATACTAGAAAAAGATAGAAATCTAGTGACCAAGATTTCGCATAGGGTAAAAATTGAAGAGAATGAAGATTCGCTTAGTTTAAAAGTGACTATGAGAGATAATGCGGGCAATGAATCTGTAAGAAGAGTTATTTTTAATGTAGATAAAGCTAATCCAGTTATTGATATTAATTTTCATGATGATTTGTCAGACAAAGGATACATAAATGTTCCAAGAAGTGCCACAATCACAATTACTGAGAGAGCAATAAACGAAGAAGAAGTGAAGGATTATTTGGAAGAAACTCTTGGATATGATGTCAAGTTATCTGAATGGCAAACAGTACCTTCAAAAGATCCAGATAAGAAGAGATATATTATAGAAGCTTGCTTTGATATAGATGGGATTTACGGCTTTGATTTGAAGGTTGATGATAGTGCTGGCAATCCATCAAATGTGGTTCATGTCGATAGATTTGTTATAGATAAAACAAAGCCAGCCATTAAGTTATATTTTAATCATGATATACCTGATAAGGGTGAGTTTTATGCAGGAATCAGAGAAGCTTATATAGAGATAAATGAGACTAATTTCAAAGAGGACTTGCTTGTTTTAGAAGGCAGAGCAACCGGAGAAAAAAGTGAATTTCCTAAGATAAAAGAGTGGGTAAATGAAGGAGACTACCATACAGCGATAATTGATTTTAAGGAAAATGGCATATATGAGTTTAGCGCACAAATTTCTGATTTGGCAGGAAATGCAAGCGAAAGTGTTAAAAGCGAGAGGTTTGGAATAGACAGAAAGCCACCAGTGATAGTTATAGATGGGTTAGAGAATAATGAATCCTATAATGATGATGTTAACCTGAAAATATCCATAAATGACGAATTTACTGACAGCAAGAATATAAAGTTCGAATATTACAAGGACAATAAAGAGATGGATATTAGCGAGTTCTTTGAGATGTCTGAAAATGGCCTGAATATTTTGCTTAGAGAAATTGAAAAAGATAAGAAAAATGATGGTCATTATAAATTGCGAATAAGGGTTGAGGATTATGCTGGAAATGTCGCGGAAAAGATGTTGGAGTTTGTAGTAAATAGATTTGGCTCCACCTTTGGATTAGGAAAAGAAGCCCAAAAGGTAAATGGTAATTATACAGAAGCTGTAAGTAAGATTAGTGTTTACGAGACGAATATAGATGAAATTGATTTGGATAATTTACAGATTAATCTTTTTCATAATGCTGTACCAACGTTACTTAGGGCTGGAGAGGATTTTGATATAGTTAAATCCATGGATGGCGACAAAAATAAGTATACGTATTTCTTCAAGGATAATTTGTTTGAAGATGATGGTTTGTATGAACTAAAGATTTGCTCATCTGACATATCTGGAAATGAAAATAGAAATCTTGAGGACGATAACAATTTGAAATTTGTAGTGGATAAAACCGCACCACAAATATTTGTAGACGAACTGGAAAGTGGTAAATTTTATCAGTCCAATAAAGCGGACATATCGTTAAGGATTAGAGATAACATTAGTCTTGCTGATGCAAAGATTTTGGTAAATGGAATAGAAACAGAGTATGAGAATATTAATGATCTATATAGATTTACGTTGAATAAATCTAAAGATTATCAGGACATTGTTATAAAAGCCATAGACTCAGCAGGAAATGAGAGTAGCATTTCGTTTGATCAAATTCTTGTTACAGGGAATGTGTTCATAAGAATATGGCATAATAAACCCGCTCTCTATGGAATAATAGGAGCGGGCGCGATAGTCTTAATAATTAATATGCTTCTTTTGTACTATTGTAAACAAAAAGCCAAGCACGAAAGAGAGAGCCATGGAAAGTAAGAATGGAACGAATCCAGGACCTACATAGGCAACACTAGTTAAAAAGCTTGGAAATGCAAAGGCGTTACAATGAGTTCCTGCTAAACCTACGATTGCACCACCAATGGCACCTGCAAGACAAGCGGCAATCATTGGTCTGATCAGAGGTACGTTAACACCGAACAAAGCAGGTTCAGTTACACCAAGGGCAGCAGTTAAGGAAGCCTGAAAGGCCATAGTCTTTTTCTTTTTGTCTTTGGTGATAACGCCTACAGCCAGGGCAGCGCCTGACTGACCATAAACGGCGCCGCCAACAAGTGGCATGATTACATCGTATCCGTAAGTAGCAACGTTATTGATGCTGACAGGAACTACGCTCCAGTGAGCACCTACAACGACCATCGGCTGCATAACAAGTCCCATAAAGGCACCAGCAGCGACTGACGAGAAGTTATAAAGTGTAAAGAAAATCTTAGTAAGAATATTGCCAATCCATGCACCAATAGGTCCGAATAACATAAATGTTACTGGAAGAATGATAACCATACAGATGATGGGTTTAAGAAAACCACGAATGGATTCGTGAATGAATTTATCACATGGCTTCTCTATAAAATATAGCAATCCTACAGCTAGAAGAACAGGGATTACGCTTGAGTGATAGACAGTAGTTGGAATCTTTAATCCAAGCATGGTTAATTCGCTGCCGCCTTCGATTAATGCATTTAACTCAGGATAAAGCATGGCAATAGGAATTAACATTGATATAACGGTATCAGTTTTCCATAGCTTGGAGGCAGTGTATGCAAGTGCAAATGGAAGATAATAAAAGAAACCATCAGATACTGCCCAAAAGATCATATAAATACCTGAATCTGGAGATAAAACTCCAAAGGAAGCAAGTAATGTGATTACACTTTTGATAATGGTGGCAGCAGTCAGACAGTTTAATATAGGAAAGAAAATTCCAGAAATCTGATCGACTGCTATTTTATAATACTTTTTGAATTTAGACTCTTTTGTTTTTTCTTTGCTTGCCATAAAAATCACCTTATTAAATAATGTATTTATATTTTAGTACAGGAATCTTACTAATACAAATGAAAAAATCAGAATAGAAGGAAACAGGCATTTTGCCTTAGATTATTGAAAAAATAATAAATGCTGTGTTATAATAATTCGATTATTATGTAATATGAGGTTTACTATGGAACAGTGTACAATCAGGGAAATGACAATTGAAGACTATGAGGGCGTTAAAAAATTATGGCTTTCAATTAAAGGTTTTGCTATCAGAAGTATCGACGATTCTTATGAAGGTGTTGAGAAATTCCTGCGACGAAATCCTGGTTGCTCTACTGTTTGCCTTGTAAATGATGAAATAGTTGGTGCGATTCTTTGTGGACACGATGGCCGACGAGGATGCTTATATCATGTTTGTGTTCGTGAGGATATGCGAATGCATGGAATGGGTAAGGCGATGGTAGTCCGATGCATGGAAAGCCTTAAGGCAGAAGGAATTAATAAAGTAAGCCTTATTGCTTTCACTTCAAATGATATTGGAAATGCTTTCTGGAAACAGGTAGGCTGGACCAAGCGTGAAGATTTAAACTATTATGATTTTACATTGAATGAAGCAAATATTACTGCGTTTAACAGTTAATATTTCTTTTGGAGGATATAATGAAAGATTTCAAGATTATAGAGGGTGGCGTAACAGCCGCTAAAGGATTTAAGGCAGCTGTCTGCGAGGCTAATATTAAGTACAAAGACAGAACAGATATGGCATTTGTTTATTCAGAGACTCCATGTGAGTGTGCTGGTACATTTACAAGTAATGTAGTTAAGGCTGCATGTGTTATGTGGGACAAGCAGCTTGTAGAATCTGGTAAGCCAATGCATGGTGCAATCGTTAACTCTGGTATTGCAAATGCTTGTACAGGCAAGGAAGGATTTGATGCATGTGAAGCTACAGCTAAGGCAGCAGAGAAGTGCCTCGGTGTTCCATATGATACAATCGCAGTTGCTTCAACTGGTGTTATCGGAATGCAGCTTCCAGTAGATAAACTTGTTGCAGGCGTTGAGAAGATGAGTACTACTCTTGATTCAAGCCTCGAAGCAGGAACAAAAGCGAGCAAAGCTATTATGACGACTGATACAGTCAATAAAGAGATTGCAGTTACATTTGAGGTGGCTGGCAAAGAGGTTGTTCTTGGTGGTATGAGTAAGGGCTCAGGTATGATTCATCCAAATATGTGTACAATGCTTGGATTCCTTACATCAGATATAGCTATTGATAAGAAGCTTATGCAGGAAGCATTAAGCGAAGTTATTACAGATACATTTAACATGATTTCTGTAGATGGCGACACATCAACAAATGATACACTTCTTCTTATGTCAAATGGTCTTGCAGGAAATGACAAGATTACAGAGAAGAATGAAGATTATGATACATTTAAGAATGCACTCTTCGAGGTTTGCAAATTCCTCGCAAGAAAGATGGCAGCAGATGGAGAAGGTGCTTCTAAGTTATTTACAGCTCAGGTTGTAAATGCGAAGAGCAAGGAAGATGCAAGAGTACTTGCAAGATCAGTTATTAGCTCAAGCCTTTCAAAAGCGGCTATTTATGGATGCGATGCTAATTTCGGAAGATTTTTATGTGCTATGGGTTATTCAGGTGTGGAATTCAACCAGGAAGATGTTGAACTCTTCTTCGTGAGTGATGCAGGCAAGCTTCAGGTGTTCAAATTTGGCGTTCCACTTGATTTTGATGAAGAATTTGCAAAGAAGATTCTTTCATCAGAAGAAGTAATTGTATATATAGATATGCATGAGGGAGATAAGGAAGCTACAGCCTGGGGTTGCGATCTTACATATGATTATGTAAAGATTAATGCAGATTACAGGTCTTAACTGTTTTGATTTTAAAGAAATAAATTTATCAAATATATTGCAATGATTTTACCGGAGGTCGTTATGGAAAAAGACATGGAAAAAATATTAGAGAAGGCAGAGGTTCTTGTCGAAGCTCTTCCTTATATTCAGAAATATAACAGAAAGATTGTAGTAGTTAAGTACGGCGGATCTGCAATGACAAATGTTGAATTACAGAAGAAGGTTATTGAAGACGTTGTTCTTCTTAAGCTTGTTGGATTTAAGCCAATTATCGTTCATGGTGGCGGTAAGGAAATCAGCAGATGGGTTGATAAGGTTGGAAAAACTCCAGAGTTCGTAAATGGTCTTAGAAAGACAGACGCTGAGACAATGGAAATCGCTGAAATGGTTCTTAACAAGGTTAATAAGTCACTTGTTGCAATGGTTCAGGAGCTTGGTATCAAGGCTGTTGGTATTTCAGGTAAAGACGGCGGTTTATTAAAGGTTGAGAAGAAATATTCAAATGGTCAGGACATTGGATTCGTTGGCGATGTTAAGCAGGTAAATACAAAGATTCTTTACGATTTATTAGAGAATGATTTCTTACCTATCGTTGCACCAATTGGTCTTGATGCAGAATTTAACACATATAATATCAATGCAGACGATGCTGCATGTGAGATTGCTAAGGCAGTAAATGCATCAAAGCTTGCATTCCTTACAGATGTTGAAGGCCTTTACAGAGATTTCGAAGATAAGTCATCACTTATTTCATCAATCAAAGCAAGTGATGCTAAGAAGCTTATTGAGTCAGGTACACTTGGTGGTGGTATGCTTCCAAAACTTACAAACTGTACACAGGCAATCGAAGCTGGTGTAAATAAGGTTCATATTCTTGATGGACGTATTCCTCACTGCTTACTTCTTGAATTCTTTACTCGACGAGGCATTGGTACACAGATTTTTAGTGACAATGATGCAGACGAGAATTAAAGGATTTTAAGAGGTGATAAAAATGGAAAACTATATTAACGAGGCAGAGCAGTATTTACTTCATACATATAACAGATATCATGTTGTTTTTGATCATGGTGATGGCGTAAAGCTTTACGATACAGACGGAAAGGAATATCTTGATTTCGTATCAGGTATCGGTGTTTTCGCACTTGGATATAATAACAAGAAATTTAATGATGTTTTAAAGGGACAGATTGATAAAATCTTACATACATCAAACTACTATTACAATGTACCAACAATTGAAGCAGCTAAGGCTGTAACAAAGGCTTCTGGTATGGACAGAGTATTCTTCACAAACTCTGGAGCAGAAGCAATTGAAGGTGCGTTAAAGACAGCAAGAAAATATGCTTTCCTTAAGGATGGCAAGAATGATCATGAAATCATTGCAATGAATCATTCATTCCATGGAAGAACATTTGGTGCTCTTTCAGTTACAGGAACTCCAAAGTATAGAGAAGCGTTTGAGCCAATGATTGGTAATATTAAATTTGCTGAAATCAATGATCTTGAAAGTGTTAAGGCTCTTGTAACAGATAAGACTTGCGCTATTATTTGCGAAACACTTCAGGGCGAAGGTGGTATTTATCCAATCGAGGAAGATTTCCTTAAGGGCTTAAGACAGATTTGTGATGAAAATGATGCACTTCTTATTCTTGATGAGATTCAGTGTGGAATGGGAAGAACGGGATATATGTACTGCTGGCAAAAGTATGGCGTTAAGCCAGACGTTATGACTACAGCAAAAGCTCTTGGCGGTGGTGTTCCAGTAGGTGCTTTCCTTATGACAGAGAAGGTTGCACAAAACTCATTAGTAGCTGGTGATCACGGTTCAACTTATGGTGGTAATCCATTTGTTGGTGCTGCTATTACAGAAGTATTCAAATTGTATGATGAATTGAATATTTGTGAAAATGCTAAAGTAGTAGGTGATTATTTATTTGCTGAGCTTGAAAAGGTTAAGGCTGAATTCCCAGAGATTACTGCTCATAGAGGAATGGGACTTATGCAGGGACTTGTATTCGACAAGCCAGTTGCAGATATCATTAACAATGCGCTTGATAATGGTCTTGTACTTATCAATGCAGGAACTCAGATTATTAGATTTTTACCTCCACTTATCATTACAAAAGATGATGTAGATGTAATGATTGCGATTTTGAAAGAGGCAATTTTGAATGCACGTTAGAAGAAGTTTTATATCAATAATTTTTGTGCTGGCAATGGTTGTCGTGGCAATATTTGGTGACAACTATGAAAGGTTTACGCTTATTGATACAGAGTCAATCTACACTGACACAGATACGATTACTATTTGGTTTACAGATTCAGTAATGGAAGAGTATGTCAGAAATGCAGCAGTTGTATACGAAGAAGAAACTGGTGTAAGAGTTGTTCCTACATATGTTTCAGGTCTTGAATTTCTTGAGGCTATTCAGGAAGCAACAATTGACGAGGACTATGGTCCAGATTTGTATATAATAGGCAGTGAGTCTTTGGAAAAAGCTTATTTATCCGGACTTTGTTCAGAGGTGAGCGATTCAAGTATGGTACTTAATTCGACATACTATCCACAGACAGCTTTGAATGCCATCACATACAATAATAAAAAACTTGGATATCCGTTAAGCTTTGAGGGCTCGGTATTCTTGTATAACAGAACAATACTTGAACAGGTTGCTGAAAAATATAATGAGAGTATCGCCAATGGTGAAGTTACAACTAACTATGGTGAAGGCTCAGTAGATGAAGAGGCAGGTTCAGAGGAAACTCAGACAATTGAAGCCAAAACAGCAGATGACATTCTTCCAACTTCTATTGTTGGTATTATTGAGTTTGCGTTGAAATATAATCTCTCTGATGGAGTTGATTCATATTTCAAATGGTGTGTGTCAGATGTTTTATATGAGTATTGGTTTGCCGGCGCTTACTTAAATGTAGGTGGTAAAAATGGTGACAACCGTGACGACATAGACATTTACAATTCAGACAGTATTTACTGTATGAAGGTGTTCCAGGATTTCAAACAATTCTTCTCAATGGAAATTGATGAAACATCATATCCAGAAGTATTGCAGGAATTCGAAGATGGAAAGCTTCTATTTATGGTAGCGGATACAGATGTTGTAAATGAGCTTGAAAATGCCAAAAAAGAAGGAAACTTCGATTACGAATATGGTATTACAAGCATTGGAATGTTAAATGACACATTGAAGTCCAAAGGATTGTCAGTAACTAAATTGGTTGCAGTAAATGGACTTTCTGATAAGAAGGTAGTAGCAGAAGATTTCGCTAAGTTTTTATCAGTAGACTATTCTGATAACTTTTATTCCAGAACTGGCAAATATGCATGTGCTTATCAGGAAGAATATGCATATCCACAAATGGAAGATGTTGTAAGAACATATGAAAATAGTGTTTCTCTTCCAAAGATTGTAGAAACATCAAACTACTGGGTTCTTACAGAAATGGTTTATACAAAGGCATGGGATGGTGGCAATGCCAACAGACTTTTGCGTGAGTTATCTGGCCAGGTTAAAAAACAGATATATGGTGTCTATGTTGAAGATGCCGAAATAGAAGATCCGCAAATCGATGAAGATTACGTATCTAAAGACTGATGTATTTTTCGCAAATTGAATATTTGATATTTTGTTTGAATTTGTATAACCTCCGTACTTTTATGTGCGGAGGTTTTTTTGTTAAAAATGCTAGCGGTGGGTGCCAGGAAGGTGTTGGTACGGAGGGAATTGGTGAAAAGCCAAAATCTCCGTACGTGGTGGACGCCAGCGAGGTGCTGGTACGGAGGAAATGGGAGAAAAGCCAAAATCTCCGTACAACTTGTTTTAAGTAGGTAGTGGAGTACGGAGAGAATCGGGAAATAAGAAATTCCTCCGTACGTGGTGGACGCCAGCGAGGTGCTGGTACGGAGAAAATGCGAGAAAAGCCAAAATCTCCGTACAACTTGTTTTAGATAGGTAGTGGAGTACGGAGAGAATAGGGAAAAGAGATATTCCTCCGTAGAGAGAAAGGAGTAGTTATGGATTGTTTAGAAACAAGAAAATTTTATGAACTAGTAAAGATTAGAAAGAATAGTTTGGAGAAACTTATTGCGAAAATTGAAAAATCATTAGCTAAAGCACCAGAAGGGAATCTTTTGATTTCTAAATGTAGAGATAACTCGCAGTTTTATTTGAGAGAAGATTCCAAGCAGAAGAAAGGTAAGTATATAAAAAAGGGGGAGCGCGATTTGATAAAAAAACTTGCACAGAAAAAATATGATCAAAAACTATTATTTATTGCGAAGAAGGAAATGGAATCGTTGAATAGGATTGACACAAGTCATGAGAGCAATCCGTATGAAAGATTGTCGGATAAAATGAATTTAGGATTGGATTATATAAAACCTTTGTATCCTCAGGATGATGAATTTCTAAAAAAATGGAATGATGAAGACTATTCACATATGGGATTTAGTGAGGACAGCCCAAAGTTCTATTCGCGAAAAGGTGAGCGTATGAGATCAAAATCAGAAACTATTATTGCTAACGCTCTAGAAAAATACGGAATTCCTTATATGTATGAATATCCTATTGAAATTGGTGGTAGGAGCTATCACCCAGATTTCAAGATTTTAAATCTTAGAACACGAGAAACTATCTATTGGGAACATTTTGGAATGATGGATGATAGAGACTATTTAAATGAGTCGGTTAGAAAAATTAATGTGTATACATTGCATGGATTGGTTCTAGGTGGGAATTTAATTGCGACATATGAAACTATTAAAACTCCATTGGACTGTAAAGTTGTGGAAACGATGGTTCAAACTTACTGTATGTAGATTTTATTTATATGAATTAAAAATTTGATTTTAATTATTTAACCGAAAATAACAATCAATCAAAAAATAAATTTCTAATCATTTTAATAATCGTAAACAATTTTAATGCAATCATCATTTATAAATCAAATATGTATAAACACTTGAATATATAATAAAAAAATTAATAAACAAAAGAGAATGGGGGGAAAAGTATGAAGAAAATTGGATTTTGTATTGTGATTTTATTAGGAATATTGGTAATAAGCGGGTGCGAAAAAGATGGCATTCTTATATCAGAAGGAAATGGTAAGGAAGAATATTTAACTAGAGGGGATATTTCTGAAGAATATTTGACTAGAGGAGAAATGACTGATGAATATTTACTTGAAGAGAATAAGTGGACGGGTAATGGATTAGATGAAACTGGATATGCGGATTTAGCGAATAAAAAAATGCCTTGTGTGTATCTTTGTGGGGCAGTAAATAACCCGGGGATTTATGAAATAACTGAAGGGACAAGGTTGTATGAGATTGTAGAAGAGGCTGGAGGATTGGATGAGGAGGCGGACATAGATTCGATAAATCTGGCTGCGGTGGTTAAAGATGAGGAACAAATCAGAATTCCATATATTGGAGAAACAATAGTTGTTGAAGAAGATAGTAGGGTGAATATTAATACAGCTGGTGTTGAGGAACTATGTAAGATTCCAGGAATTGGGGAGTCGCGAGCAAAGGCGATTATAGATTATCGTGAGAGTGCGGGAGGATTTGAAACCGAAGAGGAACTAATGCAAATATCTGGTATTAAATCGGCGACCTTCAATAAGATCAAAAATTATATACGAGTTAAATGAAGGGAGAAGACTTGAAGGAAAAAATGAATAAGCTTCATCTTCCGATACGAAGGCCTCTTATGTGGGCAGCGCTGCTTATTTCATTTGCTTATGTGTTATATTCAAATATTCTTTTGAATAATACTGACTTTGATATCGTAAAGACAAAAGAAATCAACGGTGAGGCTTTTTATGAAGGAAGACCAGCGGGAACGATTGAGGGAAAGGTATACAAGGTTGAAAGAAAAAATGATAAGGTAAATGTTTATCTTAAGCAAGTAAAAATAGTTACTTATAATGATTCGCTTGAAGAAGTTTGGAGAGTAAAGGATGATAATTTTCTATTTAGAAATACAGGAGTGATATGCTCATTTGATGAGGCGGATTATGGGACAAAGAATATTTCGCCAGGAAAAATCATGTTGGTATATGGGAGATTTAACCTTTATGATAAAGCGACAAATCCAGGACAGTTTGATTTAAGAAAATATTATCTTTCAAAGGATGTGTTATTTAGAATTGATAAATGCGAAATAAGAGAGGTGAGTGGTCAAGCGAATATAGTTCAATGTCTTTTAAATTCGATAAGAGATAAATGTGAGAAATCCTTAGAGGAAGCTTTGAGTGATGAAGATGCAGGAATTATGAAAGCTATTATGTTCGCGGACAAGACAGATATGGATTCAGAACTAAAGAATATGTATTCTGCTGCAGGCGCGGGGCATTTGTTAGCTATAAGTGGATTGCATATTTCCCTAATAGGGATGGGTTTGATGGGGATATTAAAGAGAACACCTCTGCCTGAGAAACTATCAATTTCCTTGGTGGTTGGAATATTAATTCTATATGCAATAATGATTGGATTTACGCCATCGTCAAATAGGGCAATTATCATGTTTATTATTATGATGTTTGGAAAAATTCGACAAAAAACATATGACGGTCTGACGGCGCTGTCGGTAGCTCTTTTGATTACCGTAGTGATGCATCCCTTGAGTTCTCTTCAGTCTGGATTTTATATGACGTATTTAGCTATTATTGGTTTGTCGATAGTAAGTGGAGTTTTTAAACCTTTCAAGAAAAATGCAATTAAAATGTTAAGAGGCCTTATGGCAAGTGTAAGTGTATCAATGGCAACACTTCCAGTGGTGATTAATTCTTATTATAGTATTCCGACTTACTCGATTGTAATGAATGTGATACTGGTGCCTGGAATGTCAGTGGTTCTAATACTTGGCGTGTTAACGATAATTTGGCAGATATTAATTCCACTTAAAGTCAATATATGTGGATTTTCATTGCATGTAATACTTAAGCTTTATTCTTTGATTATTGGTTTTTGCCTTAAATTGCCGTTTTCTGTGGTTATAACAGGTCATAGAAGTGAGGTGAAAGTTTGGATTTATACAGGGGTACTTCTTGGGGTTTCCATTATTGCTGTTATGATTAAAAGGAAAGCCTGGATTAAAAGCAAAGCACTTAAGAATATTCAAAGAAGTGCGAATAATAAAGAGAGTGAATATATAGAAAGCATGGAGAAGAAAAAATACAAAATTAAAATGCTTTTGATATATATGCTTTTGTTTTGGAATATAGCGTTTTTTATGATTCCAGAAAAATATAAGCAGATAGAATTTCTCGATGTGGGGCAGGGACTTTGCTCAGTTATTCAATACAAGGGACATGTGTTTGTATTTGACGGCGGATCGAGCTCTAAGGAGAATATTTATCAGTATATTATCCTTCCGTATTTAAAATATTATGGGGTTAAGAAAATTGACGCAGTGTTTATATCGCACGCGGATTTGGATCATACTTCGGGATTGGAAGAATTGATTGCAAAGAATGATTTCAAGGTGAAAAACATTTATTTTGCAAAGGCTTTAGAGAGAAGTATTCAAGAGAAAATTATTAAAGATAATGTGGTTAATGATATTCAGCAGGGAGAAATGATTAAAAGCAAGGACTTGCAATCAGAAAATTTGAAGAAAAGCAAGGACTTGCAATCAGAAAATTTGAAGAAATGCAAAGGCTTGCAGTCAGAAAATTTGAAGAAATGCAAAGGCTTGCAGTCAGGAGATATGAAAAAATACAAGGGCTTGCAGTCAGGAGATATCATTAAATACAAAGACTTTGAGTGGGTTGTACTATCGCCGGAGTGGGCGGATTATGGAAATTCAAAATGTAACGATAGTGAATTAGAATACGATTATGGAAATTCAAAATATAACGATACTGGACAAGAATACGATGGTGGGAATTTGGCTTATTATGAGGGATATGAATATAATACTTATGCCTTGGAATATGATTATGCAGACCTTGATGAAAATGCGAATTCGCTAGTAATGCTTTTGAATACAAAAGAAGGAAACGCATTATTTATGGCGGATGCGGGAAATATGGCTGAAGAAAAAGTTCTTGAATATTTATTTCGTGATCAGTTAAACAGAAGAAATCTAAATGACTGCCATTCAATGATTGATATTTATCAGGTAGCTCACCATGGGTCGGCGGTAAATACTAATTCGGAAGATTTTATAAGCAGGATAAATCCAAAGATAGCGGTTATTTCATGTGGTTATAAGAATTCGTACAATCATCCACATAAGGAAACTATCGAATATCTTGAAAAGACGGATGGCAAAATTTACAGGACTGATTATGAGGGGAGTATTAAGATATTGCTGAAATAGCAGAATTGAAAATACATTGTAAAAAATCAGGATTTGAAAATGAATTGTAAAATAATCGGAATCTGAAGATAAATAAAATAATCAGAAATAGTTTTAGACGATTAAGGACAAATCAGAAGAGATTGTGGTAAAATGCCCTTATGGAAAAAATCAGAGAACAGGAAAAATCGAATAATTTTGATCATGTTTATCTTCTCTATGGAACTGAGCAGATGGTAATAAAAATCTATAGAAATAAGATACTCAAGGGTTTGCTTGGTAGCGATTCAATTAGTGAACTTAAACAGGATATGAATTTCTCTATTTTTGTTGGGACACCATTTGATTCGGGAGA
Organism: Lachnospiraceae bacterium; assembly: GCA_024403275.1. Classification (GTDB taxonomy): domain Bacteria; phylum Bacillota; class Clostridia; order Lachnospirales; family Lachnospiraceae; genus UBA3766. Next base: position 2,317 of record JAKSSD010000026.1, on the reverse strand, counting down.
GGCTATTAATATGGCTTTGAGCTATCCATTTATGTCCGATAAGAGAGTGATTCTGATTGAGAATGTTAAAGCCTTTAGCAAAGACAATAAGGCTTTAATTGAGTGCGTAAAAAATCTTCCAGAAACCACCTACATGATTTTTACTGAGACTGAGATTGAGAATAAAAAGGGACTTTTTGCTGCAATCAAAGAGGTTGGTCATGTTGTTGAGATAAATGAGCAACCAAGAGCGTTTGTTGAGAAATGGATCGTAAGACAGTTCTCTCTTTCAGATAAAAGAATTTCAAGGGCTGCTATGGACGAATTAATCAACAGAGCGGGACTTGATATTCTAAGACTATCAAATGAGATAGCCAAAATAGTTGCCTACAAGGGCGATGAAATGGATGTAATGCTCGAGGATGTTGCTTGCCTTGTAACAGAGGAGCCATCCGAGAAGGTATTTAAGATGATAGATGGAATGGCTAATAGAAATGTTGAGCAGGCATTGAAGTATTATTATGATTTACTTGAGTTGAAGGTAAGTCCTCAGAAAATACTTCCATTGATTGAAAGACAGATGAAAATTCTTTATCAGGTAAAGGATTTGCGTAAAAAAGGCTTTCCGATAAATACTTTGTCAAGCAGAGTAAAAAGTGTGTCGCCGAGATTTGCAGATAATTATGCAAAGCAGGCTAGCAGATTTAGCGAGCAGGAAATCATTGATTGCATTAAAGACTGCGTGGATTACACACAGGAGTCCAGAATGGGTGGAATATCCGACAGAATTGCAGTAGAAACGATAATCGTTAAATATTCTACAAAAGCTAAGAATTGATTGACTAGAAATGGAAAACTATCCTAAAATTTATTAATTCGAACAGAAACCGATTATAAAATTTATAAATTCGAATAGATACCGATTATAAAATTTATAGATTGAATAGAAAACAATTATAAAAATTAAAAGTTCGAATAGAAAACTATAATAATTATTGGTTGAAATGTATTAAACTAATAATTACATGTTAGAGAATGGAGATAAAGAAATGAAAAAGTGGTTAGGTGTGGGGATGCTTCTTCTTACAGCTATTATTTGGGGACTTGCGTTTGTGGCTCAGAGAGTAGGAATGGATTACGTTGAACCATTTACATTTAACTTCTCAAGATATGTTGTGGGAGCAGTTGTTTTGCTTCCATTCGTTATTTTTAATCAGGCGAAGAAGAAAACTACAACGAAAAAGAATATAAAGCTAACAATTATTGGCGGCATAGTTTGTGGTGTGCTTTTATGTGTTGCAACTTCACTTCAGCAATTCGGCATTGCAGATACTGAGGCAGCAGGTAAATCAGGCTTCCTTACAGCTCTTTATATTATTATCGTTCCGATAATTGGTATGTTTGTTGGCAAAAAAAGTAAACCGTTAATCTGGGTTTGCGTTGCGCTTGCTACAGTTGGCCTATATCTTATATGTATTAAAGAGGGCTTTAGTGTGGCAATTGGAGATATTTTCCTTGTGGGCTGTGCTTTGGTGTTCTCAATTCATATTATGGTTATTGATTATGTTTCACCTAAGATTGATGGAGTTCTTTTATCCTGTATGCAGTTCGCAGTGGCTGGTGTGATAAGCTTTGTTTGCGCACTTCTTTTTGAAAAGGTTAGTGCAATCAATATTTTCAAGGCTTGGATTCCAGTTCTTTACTGTGGTGCTTTATCTTGTGGAGTGGCATATACCTTCCAGATTATTGGACAAAAATATGTAGAGCCTACCAAGGCTTCACTTATAATGTGTCTGGAGGCTGCATTCGCTACTCTTGGAGGATGGCTGATTCTTCACGAAGTTATGACTTTGAAAGAATTGATTGGATGTATTGTTGTATTTGCAGCTATAATACTTGCTCAGTTTACAGCAGTAAAAAAGAAGGAAAATGACTAATATAAATGAATTACAAACTCTGTTTCTAAGGAATAAAGTCTGTCAGGTTTCTGGCAGGCTTTTTAATTTGCAAAGAAACACAGATTCTCCGATTCTCTCCGTACAACTTGTTTTGGAATAGGTGGTGGAGTACGGAGAGAATTTGGGAAAGAAGGATTTCTCCGTACGTGGTGAGTGTCATTAAAGTGTGGGTACGGAGGAAAATGGTGCTAAGCCGAATTCCTCCGTACGTGGTGGGAGTCGGGGATGTGTTGGTACGGAGGAAATGAGAGAAAAGCCAAAATCTCCGTACAACTTGTTTGGTGTAGGTGGTGGAGTACGGAGAGAATCGGGGAAAGAGATATTCCTCCGTACGTGGAGGGAGTCGGGGATGTGTTGGTACGGAGGAAATGAGAGAAAAG
>JAKSSD010000025.1 GCA_024403275.1 Lachnospiraceae bacterium | reverse complement strand
GATATTCCTCCGTACGTGGAGGGAGTCGGGGATGTGTTGGTACGGAGGAAATGAGTGAAAAGCCAAAAATCTCCGTACAACTTGTTTTGAATAGGTGGTGGAGTACGGAGAGAATTGGGAAAAGAGGGATTTCTCCGTACGTGGTGGGAGTCGGGGATGTGTTGGTACGGAGATTCTGACTTTTCTCGATTTGAGAAATTTGGTAATAATTTGGATAAAATTTGATATAAAATGCACATGGTATAAAAAACTACATAAAAACTATAAAATTATTGATAGAAATGCCGAAAAGCTTTATAATGACTATATATGTAAAAATGGGTATAAGTGTGTAGTTTTTTAATATGAACAACTATATATTGTATTAATAGATAAATTGTGAGAGTAAAATTATGGTTAAGAACAAATCGATTTTTGTAATTTTGGCTTTGGTCGTTGCATTCATTCTTGGTACCGCAGGATTGACTATTGCAACCTTTATGAATATAGGAGAAGAATTCCTGACAGGAGGTTATATTTTAGATCCTTCACAGGATGAGTATGTTACTACTGATGTAAACAATCAGTATTATTTTAATGCGGGAACAAAGTACAAAAACAGATATGATAAATATGTTGAATTCAAGGATATTAACGGAAATAAGGTAGCACTTGAGAATAATAAATTTATTCATTATCTTGATGGCTCACTTGGTGCACTTACAAAGGGTGTAATCCTTGAAGCTAACAGAGGGGTTATTTCAGACCAGGTTATTTATTATGGAATTTCAAACAAGTCCACTCTTGTAAAGAATGGAAGTACATATTCCATGAATACTCTCGATTCAGCTAAGGAACTTAGCGAATTCATCTGGAAGCTTTCAGATGATACATATATGGTTGTAGCTCCAACCGTCACACTTCATCTTTCCGATTCTCAGGAAATCACATTAGATGATTACGCACAGATTGAATATGTTAAAGAAGGCATCGTAAGAATCGTGCATCAGAATGGTACATTCCAAACAGTATCTTCTGAGGCTTATTTAATGTTGCCTGATGATGTTCGACTTAACCTTACAGGACAGTATTTTGAAGTAAATGGCGTTGAAGGTGTTTATCTTTCAGATATGATTGTTGACAACAACGACAATGTTGCAGTTAAGGAAAATAATGACGAAGTTAACCTTCCAACATTCAATGTTGTAAATGGTAAAGATGGTGCACCAGGTGTAAGCGGTCAGGCTGGTGAAGATGGTGAGATTGGTGCCGATGGTAAAGAGGGCGCTGATGGTGCCGACGGAAAGAACGGCTCAAATGGTGATGCTGGTTATGAAGGTTACGATGGAACAGATGGTACACAGGGTACTGATGGTTACGAAGGATATACAGGAAATACTGGAAATCAGGGTGGTAATGGTGAAGGTGGTTACCAGGGTAATGATGGTAAAGATGCTCCTAACTCAGATCAGGATGGAATTATCGCTGTAAAACAGCTTACTCCTCCTTCTATTTCACTTGATACATCAACATATAAGGTAGGTTCTAACTCTGTAAATATGGACCTTCTTATTAATGATGAGTTTAACCTTCTTACAAGTGACCTTGTATTAAATGTAATTGATCCAAAGAATCCAAATCAGATTGTTCAGACTATTACTATTCCAAGAGGAACAACAAAGGCAAATCTTAACCTTAATAATTTGTCACCTAATACAGAGTACTATGTTGTTATTTCAGGTCAGTATGATCCAGACAATGATGGTGCTGATTATCTTGACGGACAGTTCTTTGTAAAATCATTTAAGACTGACTTGCTTGGAATCGGTCTTAGAAAAGACAAGGTTACAGAGAATTCAGTATCAGTTGCAGTAGATTTTGAACCTAATTCTAATATTGCTACATATTCAGTTCTTGCTAAATACGTTGATGAAAATGGTGTTGAGCAGGAAGTTCCTAATGAGGCAAGTAAGAATGTAACAAAGGATTCAGATGAAACAAAGATTTATGAATTTATCAATCTTGAGCCTAATACAGAATATACATTCTATTTGGCAAATGTAACTCTTTCAGATGCTACACTTGCTGCAGTAAATGACAGCTTTACAATAAAGACTTTAAAGAGAAGTCCTTATGTAGTTGAAAACAGCGGAGCTAAGGTTCCAGTTACAGCTTCTTCAAGTGTTGTAACAGCAAATAACAGAGAGCAGACAGTAAGTGTTACAATGCACTCAGCTGGTGACCCAGATAAGGGAATTGTTAAATACAGATATGAGTTATTTGAAACAAATACTACAGCAAACCTTAATTCAATAACTCCAGTTCAGACAAAGGAATCTAATTCTCTTGAGGTAGTTACTTTCGATGTTGAAAGAAATGTTAACTATGTCGGAAGAGTAGTAGTTATATTCGACGATAATGAAAAAGTTGTTGAGCTTGAAACAAAGGCTCCACAGGCAGTAATGATTAATGAGGGCAATTTCCCAATTGCTTCATTCTCTAAAGATTCAGAAGGTAACGATAATCTTGATCTTACAGTTTCTATCGTAGACTCAAGCAAGATGTTACTTGAACATGTTAACTCTGACTATCCTATCAGACTTGTATTTACAAGTGTGTATGGTGATGCATTTGAACATGTAATAGATAATCCAGTTTCAGCAGATGGAGTAACATGTACATTAAAGGTAAATCAGAGAGGATTGAGAAATGACACAGTTTATTCGATTTCTTTGACAGGACCTGTTTATGATGGAGAGACAAACTGGAACAGCTTGAATCCTCAGCAGAAGAATAAATATAAGAATACTTATATCAGTGGTATTCAGTATGATACACGTCAGCATGCTATTATCGAGCCTATCTACTTTGACCAGGCAGGACAGGGCAGCAGTGCATTTAAGGTTGCTATAAATGTTAAGAGATATGAGAGCCAGTATACAGCAATGGACCCTGCTTATATTGCTTCAGAAAATACTGAGGACGAAGTAAAGAAGACTTACGGAACACTTAATAAGATGACTTTCGAACTTAAGGATCCAACAGGTAAGGTTATTGGTACTACAAGTATTCTTGATAAGGCTGTCAGCTCAATTGATACACAGAGTGAATTCTATGATTATGGTTATAGTACGAATGGGGTTAAGAATTCAGGTACAACAGATAACTTAGTACTTAGCCCTAAATCATTTGGTGTATCAGAGACTATGTTTGAAGGTGGAAAAGAATATACTATTTCACTTGTAAGCGTAGAAGATTATGTAGGAAATGAACTTAAATTTGCCAAGTCAAAAGCGGATTACAAGGTTGAAGTTAAAGAGTCCCACAGAATGGCAGAAGATCCTTATAACCAGGTTAATATTACTGAGATTTTAAATGCAAATGCTCCAAGTCAGTATCAGAATGCTGATTTGGCACTTGATGCAATTGTTGGTATCAGAGTTGAGCCTAAATATGCTCTAGGTGATGTTCTTAAGGTTAATGTAACAGCATATAAGCTTGCTAGTGATACTTTGAAGCCTATAGAAGAAACATCAGTTATTACTAATAATAATTGTGCGGAATACGATTTAGTTAAGATAGCAACAAAAGAGTTTTCGTTAGATGATGGACCTGCTAAAGCTCCTACAGGAGATTCAAAGATAGGCCTAGATCAGTATTGGACTATTTATTTTGATGAAGAACTTGATAATGGCTTAACAGAAGGCGGAAAAGTAGTATTCAAGCGTGGTGAAAAATATATCTTCAAATATGAAATTACTACAAGTAAAGAATACAAGGCTTCATGTTATCCAGATAATGAAGGTTCATTTGAAGTATATCCTTACTGTATTTATCAGAAATCAATAGAAAATGGTATTCCAGGAGGAATAGCAAATAGAGATGATGTTCCATTCTACAGATCTCAGCTTTACAGTGCTAAGAGACAGGCACCTACAGTGGAATGTTATCCAGCAACATCTGATAATAACTCTATTACATGGATGTATAGAATATTTGACCCAGATGGAACAGTAGCTCTTGCTGGAGATAGCGGTGTCAGATATAAACAGAAGAACACGGATACTTTTGAAACAACAGACTTAGATGGTGCTAATAAAATAAGCTGTCCAACTGTTACTGATAAGAATGCTGCATTTTCACCAGTAAAATTAATCTCTCTTACAAAGAATTATTATTATCAGATGAGAGTTGAATATAAGTTGGATTCAAGTGAAACAACAGTATCTACTATCACATCAGATGTAATGCAATTTAAAAATCATGACAGACAGGATAGACTGATTCTCAATGAAGTTATCGATGATGGCGGTGGTGAGATTAAGTTTGAAATCCTTGGTAATAATATTGACGAGTATGCAGCAGTTAAGATTATTGCAAGAAAGAATGGAGTTGATCCTGCAATTGCACCAAGTTATGTATTTGACCCAGTACCATTTGCTGAGGTTCATACAGGTGAATCAAAGAAGCAGAGAAAAGGTACAACTACAATGTATAACTATGGTTATGCATACATTGATGCAAATGTATTAAAGAACTGGGTAGGAGAGGATATTGAATATACTCTTTACGGATATAAAGATACTCATGCACAGGGCTTAGGTCAGTTTAATGTAATCAGTGATAAGATTACAGCTGGTACAGAGGTTGAACTTAATAAGTTTACTGCTGGTAGTGATAATCAATATTACGCTTTGTATGACATGATGAATAATCAGTACTTGACATTCTCAGATTTTGAGATGGGTTCTGCAAGTGGTAAGACAGATAACGCTTCAGGAACACTTATTATTCCTGGTAGTGAGAAGAGTCCATTCCAGGCAGTAACTACTGCAGATGGAGTAGAGCCATACCTTAGAATTCAGACAGTGGATAAGCCACTTGTGTCAATTGATTATACTGAAGCAAATGGAAATATTCATGAGGCAGAGCTTCCAATAGCATTTGATAAGAATGGTATGTATGCTCTTAATAATACAAATAGCAGATTATCATTGAATACTTTAAAATTGATTGAATTTACTAACAAAGAACATCAGGTATTAAATGAGATTCTTCCTTCAATTCAGTTAGTATCTAAGTCTGCTGGTGTTAAGACAGGTAAATTTGAATTTGTACTTAATGGTGATCTTGAGAAATATAACGAATTCTATGTAGCTTTATATAAGAATCTTGATCCTAATGTTATTGACCTTGTTGGCGAAGAGGTTGCAGTTGGAGGTTCAACAAGATATTACTATAATGCTCAGTCAACGCATGATGGAAATTGTACACCATATAGGGTTGTTACAGAAGATAATGTAAATGGTAAGATGGAATTCCTTTTAAGAGGTCTTACACCTTCTACTGATTACTATGTTCAGATCTATGCAATGGTAGACAGAGGTGGCACACCAACAAGGGTTAACTTATATGACACAATTTACAGAGAATCTGGTAAACAGTACGAATTGTCTACAAGTAATAATGTATTGATTGAGATTAAGGACCCAGTTAATAGTCTCGTCAGTGCCGCATACAATAATAAGTATGTTACTTTCGATTATAAGATTGATGGTGCTGGTATGGGCTATACATTGAAATATGATATATATAAGGGTTCGGATAAAGTAGTTGATGGTGCTACATTATCTAAGAAGGGCTCAGTAGAGCAGTATAAGTATTACGATAATGTATTTGGCAGCAATAATGCAGGCGTGATTCATTTCGTGCCAGGTACTTCACCAATCAAACCAGGTGAAAGCTACAGAATCGTAATCAATGCAATAGATGATATTGATCAGGAAAATATCGGTACAGTAAGTAAGACATTTACTGCAAGATCTTTGAGAAGACCTACATCATCCTATTCACTTGATGAGACAGAAACTACTATTACTTTGAATTACACATTGTCAGATGCAGATCATGTAATCATTGATACTACTGGATTAAGTTACACAGTAAGAATGTACGATGCAGATGGAGCAGAGATTAATACTATAGTAGTAGATGGAGCTGAATATCCAATTCTCAGTGGAAGGACATTTGAGAATTTGGTTCCAAATACAGTTTATACATTTGTTGTTGAGGCAAATATTGATGTTAACAATGATGGAGAACCAGATGATAATCTTATTATAGATGAGTTTACTGGAAAGACTTCACCTGATATCGATGCAGACGTTACAGCATATGTATCAGGCGGTAATTATAAGGTAGTTATTTATAATACAAAGAACTTTGATGTTGTTAAGAGAGTATCTTATACAATCTATGGTTCATCAGGAGCGACAATTGGATCAGGTACGATAACTGAAGCAGATGGTCTTAGTCCAAATGGTGGAGAATATGCAACATCAATAGGTAAGAGTGGTTCAGGAATGCAGTATATTTCTGCAACATTCTATGATGAAACAGGCAAGTTAGTAGGTAGCTCACTTAACAAACAGTTCCATATTGAATAATAATTCTTAGAGGTTAAAAGGATGAGAAAACTTGATAAGAAGAATACGATTTCTTTTAATATTTTCGGAGCACTGATAGTGTTGGGGTTAATAGCCCTGACCGTGTCAGTTGTGATGGTAATTAGATCTCGTACAGGCTCAGAGACTATAGCAGCTTCAAGCGTAGTCTACAATGATGAAAATGAATATATTTTGCTGGATAAAGATGGAAAACTGTCCAAGAAATGGGATGGAAATTACTATCTTAAATCTGGAAGAGAGAATTATTCTTTAGGACCAAATGCGGTTGTTTTTGATAAGAATTCAGGACTTCTTACAGTATATGGTGACCTGTACAAGATTAATCAGGATGGAACAATTGAGTCAGCTTCTGAGAAAACAGAAATTAGCGACTACAACTCACCTGGTATTTACAAGATGCAGGATAGAAAGTATCTGATGACAGGTGGAAGTATTGATGCTACAGATGGTTCTTTTGGAACTTCAAAGTTTGTTATTGCATCAATCAACAGATCTGGTACAGCATTGCTCATGAATGATCAGCAGTATGCAAATATGATTTATCCAGTAATGCTTAAGTCAGATGATTTGTATTTTGATATTGCAAGCGAATATGCTTATTATGACAAGAATTTGATTTATCTTAAAAATGTACTTGGTTCTTCAAATGAGTACAAGGGTGATCCACTTCTTTATAAGGAAGGTCTTGTAGGAGAAGAAGAACTTCAGGTTGCAACAAGCAAAAATAATCCTGATGTTATCACTATCGTTGGTGGTAACGGTGGTCAGGGTGGCGCTGGTGGCCAGGGCGGCATCGGTGGAACTGGTGGCCAGGGCGGAACTGGTGGTGTAGCTGGTGACGGTGGAACTGGTGGAACTGGTGGTGTCGGTGGTACCGGTGGTGACGGTGGTCAAGGTGGCCGAGGTGGTATCGGTGGCGACGGTGGCGACGGTGGCCAGGGTGGTGCCGGTGGCCAGGGCGGTTTCGGCGGCGATGGCGGAAAAGGCGGTAATGGTGGCCTTGGAAACGATGGCGAAATCAGTGCCCTTAAATGGATTAGACTCAATGGTGTTCAGGCAGGCATGACAACACTTGATGCAAATTATATTGTATCTGACCTTACAGATGATTATGTTTCTGTTTACCTTGAGGTTAAGAACCTTGCAACTAGCGCAATTGAAAAGATTTTCCTTGATAAAACACAGACTAATTACATAGTCAGAGGCTGTGATCCTGGTACATATTACGAAGTTACTATAGGATATACTGCTTACTATAATGAGAATGGTGGAGCAGTACTTAAGGATATTAAACAGGATACATTTAAGGTTAGAACTTCTTCTAACTTCGGTGATATTACTATTGCTTCAGTTACTCAGTCAGATGTTAATTTCGTTTTGAAGCTTAATCAGGAGTACGTAATATCAGCAGGAACAGTTGCTCTTTATAAGGCAGATGGCACTAAGGTTGCAGAGCTTAATCTTACTGACGCAATGATTAGAGAAGCAGCTAGTACAGGCTATTCAGGAAAGATTTCTGGATTTGGTTCTATTCCAGAAGGTGAGAGATTGAGCCTCAAGCTTATTAATACTGTTTATAACGGTAAAGAAGTTAATGTAGATAATCAGGAATCATTTACATACAAAGTTAATTAATCCATAAAGGAGAAGAAAAATGGAATCAGTTTTAGCAGCAACAATGACAGCAATCGGTTGGATTATCGGACTTGCTTTTCTTGGAACAGGAATCGGACTTGGAATTCTTGGTTCAAAGGTAGCAGAAGCAGTTGGTCGTAACCCAGAGACAAAAAGTGATGTAATTCAGTCTGTAATGGTAGTAGCAGTAGTTCAGACAATTGTATTACTTCTCTTATTTGCATTTGTACTTATTTTATTATTCTTTAATCCATTGGCAATCTAATCCAGACGAGAGGAAAGTATGGCTCTATTTATTGCGGTACTCATCGTCATGGTCATCATGCTTTACTTCATGTATGTGACGCTTAAAGCAGGTATAGAAAATGCCAACAGGAAGGTTAATAAATTCTTCCTGGATAAGATTGAAGAATTTGACGAAGAGTTTGACGAAAAAATTGATAAAATTGAAGAATTGACTGAATCAAGAGACGCATTAAAACGCCAGGTAAAGAGTCTTAAGGAAGATATGATATCCTTTAAGACATCACCATTCTATGCACCTAGACCAGTGCCAAGATCGGTATATGTACCTGTGGCAAGATATATTGATAATGATTTCTTTGAAGAGTACAAGTCAGCTAAGGATATGCTTAAGATGGATAAGCCTCAGATTATTCTGGATATCTATGATAAGGTTCCGTATTCTGGCAATATGGATATGTACAAGACGGCAAAGGAATGTATGAAGATTCTTGAGTTTGATGTTTTATTTGAGATAACCTCTATGCCATCAATTGAGCAGCTTAAGCTTGTTGATGAGTTATTGGGGGAAAAGGAAGAGAAGTTCTTTGTTGATTACATAGTTAATGAAGTTAGTGATCCAGAGAAGTTTGACGTTCTTGATTTTGTATCCTATTTAAAGAAGATTATTAACAAGCACGATCCACATTTATATGTACGTACAGGTGAAGTAGATGAAAATCTTTCAGGAGTACATGAACTTGTAGTGAGTGACTATGATGATAATATTTGTGAAGGTATTAAGATTATTTACCAGAACAAGGTATATGATTACAGTATTTATAAATCCAGAAAGAAGACCAAGTAGGAGAGACAGATGGGCAATTTTGTAGAAGGTTTGGTTAATGCCAAATTAAGAAATATGAAAAACATGTTAAACGTTTACGAAGTAGGACATGTTGTTAAAGTAAAAGATTATATCCTTGAAGTAACAGGCCTTGAAAATGTTGGTTTCTATGAGCGTGTCGTAGTTGCTAACTATTCAGTAGGTTATGTTACTGCTATTAATAAGAATTCAGTAATGGTAGCTCTTCTTCAGAGAGCAGGTACTATTTATGTTGGTGATGAAGTAGTTACTACAGGATTTGATTTCTGTGCTATGTTCTCAAGAGCTAGTATGGGACATATTATTGATATTTTCGGTGTTGACCGTCTTGTAAGTGAAAAGTTTGAAAACCTTCGTCCACTTCCTATTGAAACTGCACCTATTCCTATTATGGAAAGAACAGCTGTTTCAAGACCATTCTATACAGGTATTGCAGGTATCGACCTTATCTATCCAATCGGTTATGGACAGCGTCAGTTGATTATCGGTGATAAGAAAACAGGTAAAACACAGATTGCACTTGATACTATCGTTAACCAGAAGGATAAGAACGTTATCTGTATTTATATAGCTGTAAATAAGACTAAAAAGAATATTAAGGAAATGTATGATGAACTCATGAAAAAGGGTGCTATGGAACATACAATTATCCTTGCAGCATTCAATGATGATGAGCCACCAGTTGGTTTCTTCACACCATATGCAGGTCTTTCAATTGCAGAGAGTTATATGAGAGATGGACAGGATGTTTTGGTAGTTATCGATGACCTTAAGAGCCACGCTGATATCCATCGTGAAATTTCACTTCTTGTAGGTAAAATTCCTGGTCGTGATGCATATCCACCAGATATTTTCTATACACATTCAAGACTTCTTGAGAAAGGTTGTCAGCATAAGGACGGTGGTTCAATTACAATCCTTCCTATCGTTGAAACAAGAGGTGGAGATATTACAGATTATATTTCTACAAATATTATTTCAATCACTGACGGACAGCTCGTGCTTAGCCGTAAGAATTTTGAAAAAGGTCAGAAGCCAGCTATCAACTATGGTTTATCAGTTTCACGTTTAGGTGGTGCTGTTCAGGAATCAAAGATGAAGAAGCTTGGTGGTAAGACTAGACGTGAATTCCTTTCATATCTTGAAGTTAAGGAAGTTTACGAACTTGCAAATACTGATGAAATGAGTCCCGAAATGCAGGAGAAGCTCACTCAGGGCCAGCAGATTCAGGAAAGATTATTGCAGTATAAGTACTCTCCTCGTAATAAGGAAGAGATTTTACATATGTTTGGAGAAGTAGTAAAGCCGGATTAGGAGCTGACAAATGAGTCTTAAGAACGTTGTTAAGGTCATGAATTTCCACTCGCTACTTAGAGTAGATACTTCCAGAAAAGCGGCAAATAAGTATTCCGCCCTCGAGGAAGTAACAACGGATATGATTGACAATATAGTAAACAATAGAAATATTGTGCTTGATGTAACAGCACTGAGAGTTGATGCAAAAGCTCCGGTTCTGAATATTTACATCGGATCGGATTTGGGCTTTTGTTCAAATCTGAATGCACTGGTTAATAAACAGTTAACTCTTGATGAGAACGATGAAGAAGAAACCAGGGAAAAGCACAAGATTATTATTGGTAAAAAAATTCATAATAATAAGCTTAAAAATGTTGTAAAGCATGTGCTTAGAGAAGATTTTGATGATGACCATACAGATATTCTGATGTATCTGGATGAATCTATGAGAGCTAAAAGGTACTCACAGATTAATATCATTTACAATCATTACTACAATGCTACGGAAGTTGAATTCAAGAAGAAAACAATATTCCCTCTGCCAAAGCATTTTGGAGAAAAGACAACATATAATGAAGATTTTGCTTACGAGGGTGAAATTGAAGCATTACTTCAAAATCTCGTTATTTTGTATCTTCAGTATGAGCTTGAGATTGCAAGTAATGTTGCATACGCAGCAGAAAATATTTACAGACAGAATGTAACTACCGAGTCGCTCAAGAAGATTGATGAGCGTGAAGAAGAAGCACACAGAGTTGAACTTAGAGAAGAAAAAGACAAGCAGTTCGCTAAGGTTCTTGATAACTATACAAAACTTACGAACTATTAGGAGGCTTAAATGGGCGTATATATTGGAAAAATTATTGCCATATCAGAATTAAATGTTCAGGTCCTTATTAATGAGGAGAAGGTTAAATACCATGATATTCTTTATACCGAGCAGAAGGGTAAGAAATTATACTTCGAGGTTGCAGAGGAAGATGGTAACGTTGTAAGCGCAATTCCTTTCCAGACAGTTATTGGTCTTAAGAAGGGTGTTGAAGTATATAAGGAAAGCGATGGACTTGAGATTCAGTATTCTGATGAAATCCTTGGTAAGGTATTTGACTCATACGGAAATCTTATTGATGGTCAGTCAATTGAAAATGTTGTAAAAAAGAATGTTTATGAAAGAAACGTTTCACTTGAGGAAATCAACCTTAATGGTGGTAACCTCTGGACAGGAATCAAGGTGCTTGACTTCTTTGCTCCAATGAAGAAGGGCTTCAAAATGGGTCTTCTTGGTGGTGCCGGTGTAGGTAAAACAGTACTTATTAAGGAACTTATCAATAACGTATATAAGGGATTTAATTCAAACTCTGTATTCGTTGGTATCGGTGAGCGTAGCCGTGAAGGTAAGGAACTTTACGACGAAATGACAGAAGCAGGTTTGCTTGACAAGATGGGTATTGTATTTGGTCAGATGGGTGAAAACTCAGCTGCTCGTTCAAAAGCTATCTTCTCAGGCCTTACATTAGCTGAATACCTTCGTGATGAAAAGGGACAGGATGTGCTTTTATTCGTAGATAATATTTATCGTTACGTACAGGCTTCATCCGAGCTTAATGCCGAGCTTGCTCGTGTTCCAATCGAGAATGGTTATCCTGCAAATATCGCAAGTGCAATTTCACTTGTAGAAGAGAGAATTAACTCAACTGAGAAGGGTTCAATTACTTCATTCCAGGCTATTTATATTCCTGCCGATGATGTTACTGACCAGGCAGTTCAGACAATTCAGGGACATCTTGATGGTCAGATCGTACTTGACAGAAAGGTTGCAGAAAAAGGTCTTTATCCTGCAGTTGATGTATTTAATACAACAAGTAAGCAGATTGATATTGAGAAGGTCGGTGAGCGCCACTACAGACTTGTAGAAGAAGCTCTTCGTTACTACTCAAGATATGCAGAACTTGAAGAGATTATTGCGGTACTTGGTATCGAAGAATTATCTTCAATGGATACAAAGATATTCTATAGAACAAGAAAGCTTCGTAACTATTTTACACAGCCAATGTTTGTAGCTGAGAACTACACAGGTGTTCCTGGTAAATTCGTTGATATTGATGACGTACTTGAAGATGTTGAGAATATTCTTACAGGAAAGTATGACGATGTTGACGAGAGCCGTTTCCTCTATATTGGTAAATACGAAGGGTAATTTGTATGGCAGCTTATAAGATAAAAGCTAAGGTGGTAAGCCTTCAGGAAGGATTAAAAGAATTTGACGATATTCGTATGGTTCGTATCAAAAGTAAGAGGCATACTCTTCTTATCATGGAAGATTTTATGCCTGTTATTGGCGAACTTGATGGAAGCGTTGAATTTGTTTACAGAGATAAAACAGAGATTGTAAGAGATGTTAAGGGCTACTATATGCATAAGAAGAATGAATTCTCATGCATTATCCGTGATGGTGTTGTAGCCTTTGAGGAAAATTTGAGAGATAACTAAATGTTAGAGATGATAATTCAAAACTTAATGGATTTGAGAAGTGCTATTATCACTACCGCAGCTGGAATTATTGTAGTGGGATTAGCACTTTATATTCTTGTGTCCAGATTTGGTTTTGAAAAAAAGAACTTAAAGACCATAGGTGTGTTCTATGATATGCAGGTATCTCAGACTCTTATTCTTGATTTTTCATTGTTAAGATTTTTGCTTATATTAAGCTTTGTATTTGCATTATGTAACGTTAAACCGATACATATGGTATATTTTGGATTCCTCTCAGTCCTTGGTATTGTTTTTAAAAAAGGATTTAGAAATAATGTTATCCATATCGTTAATGCTGTTGTAATGGAGGGAATCCTCTTTGTAATGAGCTTGCTCAGAGGCTATCTCGTTAGCGTTTATATGGACTGGAAAATAGCAGTAATATTAGGATTCCTTTTAGTTATTCTTATTATGTATTCAGTTTGCGAGATTATTAATACAGTTAATATCATTCTTGCAAAGGAAGTCAGATTCTATAAGGAAAAGGAGGCTATCATAAATGAAGAAAAATAATCATAAGTATATGCCTCTTGAGTGGATTGCTTCCATGATTTTGCTTGTTATTCTTGTTGTAATTATTTTTTGGTTTATGAGCGACAAGCAGACTAAAACAGTAAAAGCGGATGATATATCCGTATATTTTATTGGAACGCTATATAAATATGATGGTAAATGTAAGATTACATACGACGGACAAAATGCTGTAATCAAGGCTGGTAAGGACGAGCCAGAGATTGTTCTTAAGGATCAGTTGTTAGTTGCCGATAAAGGACAGAGATTAGTAACTCCTAATTCTCTGATTTATCATACAGGAGATCCTTCAAATGATTTAAAGAGAGTTAACTATTTTTCCGATATATATATAGATGATGAAAAACATATTGTTATCGAAAGAGACAATAAAAAGGTAATAGTAACCGATGGTTTCTTATATAACGGAGCTGATTTATATGTTTTTCTTGAAGATATGACACTTACAATTGGTGAAGAAGAAATCCAGTTAAAGCCACTTTCATATGTGGTGGTTAAATATCAGAAATCATTAGAAGTATATTCATCAGAAACAAATGAATATATGACTATGGCTTCCTTTGGAAGCGATATTAAGGCTGTTTCAAATAGAGGATACGTACTCAATTTAAGTACAGATCTCTATGAGACAGAAGAAAATGAATATATTTTGTTTTCAGGTATAGAACAGTTAGAAAGTATTAATTAGGTATGGAAGAAAATCAGAAACTAAAAAGAATCAAGGATAATCCTTTGATTTATACATTAGTTCTAGTAGGAGCGCTGATAGCAGCACTCCTTGTTTTAGTTGGAACAGGTTTTTCAAAATATATGCAGATGTTCAATGGTGGTTATGCTGTTGGAGATCCTTCAATTGGTGTGTCTTTATCAAAGAACCCTGGAGATGAAGAAATCAAGGCAGTAGTAGAGCTTACACCTTTTAACGAGCTTGAATATATTTATAAGCAGGGAAATAAATATTTCCTTGGTGAGAAGAAAAAACATGAGATTCAGTATTCATATCCACTCTTCCTTGAAGATTCTTTGAGACTTCAGATAGTTGATCCTGATACATTGCTTGTTGACCCTGATTACGAAGTAGCACAGGCTTATACTGGTATGTATATCCAGCAGGGTGTTGCATACAATCCTGATGGCGAAAGAGCGGATGCTTCTGATTATATTTTCCTTACACTTACTAATGGTAATTTCGTTAACTTAACAGATATTACCTATAGATATAAGGGTGAGGATGCAGTTATTCCAGCAAATTCTTTGATTCATTTCACAAAAGAATTCGTATCCTTCTATTCAGTAAAGGAAGGAGAGGGTATCTATGGTTCAATTCCATTTGTATCTATGGAAGATATTTTCTTTGTAGGTCCAGATGAAATTACTTATAAGCAGCTTCTTTTAAATCTTAATGTTATTCATGAGGTTATTGAGAATGAGCCAGTTCAGAGACCAATTCCAGAACCAGAAGAAACATTAGAGGATGATGTTCAGGAGATTTTACCTGAAACAGTAACTCCAGAGGTTGTAAAACCAGAAGAACCAGAAGAGGAACCTGCTCCTGTAATAAGACCAGAGAGAAAGGAAAAAGAGAAAAAAGATCTTCCTCCTATAGAGAAACCTCCAAAGGAGCCAAAGAAGGATGACAATAAGCCAGGTCAGGAGCCTACAAAGCCTGAAAAGCACGATCGTGGTACCAGACCTGGCAGTGAAGATAAACCTAATCCAGACGAAAGAGAAAAGGTTAAGGATTATGTGAAGCCAACTGTAGAGATTAAGACTATTACAGCTGGTGTATACAGAATCATGGCTGATCTTGACGTAAAGGACCCTGCAGAGAGACTTCATTCAGGTAAGAAAGCCCAGATTGAAGTTTATGAGGTGGATGAAAAGGGTAATAAGACTCTTATTGGAAGAGGATATAAGGGTGCACCAGGCGGTATTATTACTGTTGGTGGTGGACTAGTTAAGCCTGATACTAAGTATTTTGTTCAGGTTTCATTTACATACTTTGATGAATATGATGAGCTCACTGTCGAATATGTTGGTTCACAGTATGTAACTACTGGTAAAGTTAGTGATTTAGGACCTATCTATCTTAATCAGGAAATAGGCGAGTTGTCCCATAATAAGATTCAGCTTAAGGATATATTTGCAAAGGATAATTCTGATGATGAAGCAGTTTATGGTATAGCACTTACAGGTGGTCTTTCTCTTGAAGTAGATGAGAAGAATGGAAGCTTCCATACTGAGAATAAGTTTGATAAGTCTAGTATCAGTGCTTTCAAGGTATATTCTCCAACTACAGTTACATCTTTGGCCGTTTTGAAGGCAAAGACTGAATACAATTATAAGATTAGAGCCTTTGATTACTTCGGAAATGAATTGACTCTTATTAACAATACAGGAAGTACAAAGACAAGTAAGAATGCTCCTAAAGCAGATATTGAGCTTACTAAGAATGCAATTGGTGATGTTGAATTCTCTGTAAAGATTAAAGATGTTGACCAGGCAATTATTCCTGAGGACGAGAATGCAACACCACTTAAGACTAATATTTACTTCGCTATTCTTCCACAGAATTACTACTCTGATGAGAAGGATAAGGTTGAGGCTGAAAGTTTCTATTTAGAGAGAATTGATGAGTCTGAATATACTATTACATATGATGCGTCTACTGGCTTATATCAGTTTGCGCTTAATTCTGGTGCTACAGAATTTATAGCTAATAAATTACGTTTAGATACAACATTTGTAGCAAGAGTATTTGCTGATTATGACCTTGATAATGGTTATGGCGCAAAGAGATTTACAAGAATCGGAGAGTTATCATTTAAGTCTTCAGGTTTGTCTACATTAGGAAGTATTTACATCAGTGGTAATGTAACTGGTATTACAGAAGACAGTGCGATTATTGATTTAACATTAGACAGAGACAGAACTAATAGCGAGCTTTATAACCTTCTTAGAGCACTTGATTTATATGTAACCAAGGATCCAAGCAAGAATTATAAGGATAGCGATACTACAATGAAGCTTGGCTTCAATAAGGATACAAAGACTAATGATATTCCACCTATAGTAGTATATGAAGCATTTATCAATGGTTCTTCATACAGAACAATCCTTGATAAGAATCTTACTTCAATGACAGATTACTATGTACATACAGGTGCGGTTTGTGAATATGATGGTGCGGAATATCCTGTAAATGTAGTACTTGATATTTCAGGCTTTAAGACACTTAAGGCTACTCCAATTGTCAATATTATTGATCCTGTATTTGCAGGTGGTCAGATAATCTTTGATTGTAATGTAATCGATGAAGATGGCGCAATTATTGGTAATTCAGGTAACACAGTAGTAGTTAATCTTTATCAGAAAATCAATGATGAAAAATCAGTATTTGTTAAGAGAGTAAGAATTGATAAATCTACAAATCGAGACAATCCTATTAATAATACTGTTAAATTCATCAATCTTGACATGTCCAAGGAATACTATGTAGATTTCGTGGCTGTTGAATATAACAATGGATATACAAATGATACATTCATTGCAAATAAGATTATTCATACAGAATTATTTGCAGAAGGTATTGATTATACAGGTACAATCAGACTTCAGAATCTCCTTGAGGATACTCCTGGAAGCGATACTTTAAATGGTGAATTCAAGATTACATTTGATGATGAAACAGATAAGATTCCAGAATTGTCTTCAGGTAATGGCGATTACTATGTAAAGCTTACAAGATATGTAAAGGGAACTGAAAATGTCGTTGGCAAGCCTGAAATGATTGGCTTCGCTAAGGACAAGGATGAAGATGTTATTACTTGGATTAAGGATTTCAAGAAGGCTAATCAGGATGTTAAGGTTGAACTTCTTGTAAAGATTGGCGAGAGAGAATTGTATCTTGATGAAATCAAATTCTCAATCGATCAGGAAATCGTAGGATTCTCAACTACATATGAATTTATTAAATATGTTAAGGAAAATCCAACAGGTAAGAAGTTTATAGCTACTGATAATATCGAGCTTATCAGTAATAAGACATATTATCCTATTGAAGGAAATACAAACTCAGGTCCTGGCTTATCAGGTAATGCACTTACTTCAATTCTTAATTCAGATATTGATTTCCAGGGTTACAAGCTTGAGCATCATTTCATGGCTGGTGGACAGCCAGTATTTACAAATATTGGTCCAAAGGGTAGCTTCCACAACTGTAATTATGAGATTACATGGGAAAATACTGGTGCAGTAAATGATACAGCTTCATTATGTATCAGAAACTATGGTTCTATTAAAGATGTATTTGTAGATTTCAAGGGCGCTGCAACTACTGCAAACTACACAGTAGGTATTCTTGCAAGACAGAATGCTGCAACAGGTGTTATTGAGAACTTCGTTATTCATAACAATCCAGAAGAAGGATTGGGCGGATTCTCAGTAAGAAATAATGGTGGTCTTGTTTGCTACAACAACTATGGTGTAATCAGAAATGGTTATGTTTATGGTACTAATATTTATTCAGCATTTTATGCTGTATCAGATGCTAACAACAATGTTGCAAGAGACAGAATGTTAGGTGGTATCTGTGGACGTAACTACACTGTTGGACAGATTAACAATGTATATTCATTATTAGGAATAGATTTCGAAGAGAAGGCTAATATCTGGGAGAACAACAGATATTACGGAACTATCGTAGGTTATTCATCAGGATATACAGGAAATATGTATTCCTCAAATAATGATTTATTCCCTAAGACAAACAAGGGACCTGTAGTAGGTTATGTAAGTGGTAAGAAGTACGAGAATGTATTCTACTACAACAAGTCTAATACTGAATATATTGCTGCAAGTGGTGCTGCAATTCAGACAAGCCACAACAAGATGATGAGTATTGATAACCTCTATGATTCAGGATGGCAGAGCGTTATCCTTGGTGATCAGTTTATTACATCAAATGTTGAGCTTGGATATTATCCACATGTTAAACTTTCTCCAAACCTCCCAGAGCAGGATTATATTGAGCTTCCTGTAAGGAGAAATTCAAGCCTTGTAGATATATCTCAGTCTGAAGTTATCAGTTATGACAATACAGTTGATAAAGAGTCAGCATATATCAAGTTCAGATTCAAAAATGAGTCAAATGCAGATATTACATCAATTCAGGTAGAAGGTCTTACTATTGAACTTGATAAGAAGACTGAAGAGAGCGCAGATGGATTTACAACAATCTACGGTACAGCAAGCAAACCAACTATGTATAAGTCTGCTTACAACGTAGAGAAGATTTTCTATTCATACAATGGTGCTGCTCAGAAGAAGGAATATACAGGTAATAAACCAATTATTGCTGTAGATTTCTATAGAAATATCAGAACAGCAGAGGACTGGTATAATTACATGGTTCTTAATGCTAAGAAGGCAGCAGACGAGGAAGAGAACGTCAGACTTCAGGCAGATATTGATTTTGCAAATGAGCCTGCTAACAGAGTAAGAATCACAGATACATTCTCATCTAAGCTTGATGGTAATAATCATATTATTTCTAATATTGATATGACTAAGGATAAAGGAAATGTAAATAGTAATAATGCATTATTCTGTATCCCTGTAACAAGTAATAGTACAAATGTTGCAAATGTATCTATTGATATGACCGGTGAGGTCAAAAACTTATACGTATTTAATTACAAGGCTGGTGGACAGAAGCCTAACAAACCTGCTAATCCAACCTACATCTATTCAACAAGCCGTGCAGGTTTGATCTATCAGATGACAGGTAGCCTTGAGAATGTTCATATTGTTAATGAAGAGTTAGTTGGCTACTCATACATAGGTGGTCTGGTTTGTTATGCATATGATGGTGCAACAATTACCAACTGTTCAGTTAATAATCTTACAATTACATATGCTGAACCAACACAGGAAGACACAGATGCTTATATCGGTGGTATTGTTGGACGTATTGACAATGGACGTATTACTAACTGTTATGCAAAGAATATCAATATTACAGCTAACGATATGAGAAATAACTATGGTACTGGTGGTATCGTAGGTTACTGTAATATGTCAGTAATTGAGAATGCTTATGCTACTGGCGATATTGAAATCAGAGGTAATAAGACAGGTGGTATCGTTGGTGAATATCTTGTAACTGGTAATGGTGATGAAGGTGTAATCTGTATTAACAATGTTATTTCTAAGGTTAATATTCTTACATATACAGACGTTGCCGGTGGTATTGCAGGAAGTACAAATGTTACTGATAACATGATTTCAGATACAAATAATGTTTCAGGTGTAGCATTTGGTGATGTATATGGATATAACCCTGATGTAGATGGTATTTCACATACAATCGGTCGTGCAATGGGTAAACAGATTAAGTTATATGGTTGTGATATGCAGCTTATCAATGGTATTACAACAGATGTTTATAATCCTAATGTCTGTCTTGGCTTACTCTCATACGAAGAAGCTACTAACCCAGATATTTACACATCAAAGGTTAACATGAGCAATGTATTTAACTATGCTCCTGTAAGTGATGGTAATTTACCTCACCTTTATTACAACGGAACTGCAACAGAGCTTCCTTTCCAGGGAACAGAGGGATTTGATGAAATAGCTATCAATGACAAGCTCAACCTTGGTTTTGATGTTCTTGATGTACAGACTGATATTAACTCAGGAATTATCAGAATTAAGTGCAGAATTCCAAATAATGCAGAAATCGTAGATTACAAGATTGAGGATCTTGCGGTAAATGATGATTTTGCAGTTGATTATGATTACGTAAATGGACATAAGGAAGGAGTTCTTCTTATTACATATAAGGATGAAATCTTCCAGGAGCACTGTCTCGACAGTTATGTTTTATCTTCAGTGAGCCTTAAGATAAATGGAAGCGTAACAAAGGTAGGACTTATTACTAGAATTCCTGTAACTTTGTATCATACAATTTCTCAGACTTCTGACTGGGATGCTATTTCGGTTGATTATGAGAACTACCGAGTAGTAGCAGACCTTGATTTCTCACAGTATGCTGAGAATGGTTATGCTAATAAGAGAATTGGTCGAATTCAGGGTAGAAATACTGCTAATCCAGAGAATAAGGCTGTATTCAAAGGTATTAATCTTAAGGTTAACAAGAATAACTTTATTTCAAGACTTAATTCAAGTATTGATAATGTAATATTTAAGGATGTTACAATTGCTAACTCTGGTAAGAATGGTATCGGACTTGTAGGTGCTTCATTTGCAGAGATTAAGAATACTGATTTTGAAAATATTACAATTGACTGTAAGGCTAACAATGCTTACATAGGAATTATTGGTTATCAGGTAGCTAATAAGATTCACGATTGTAACCTTACAAATGTAAGAGTAAATATGAATGAACAGACCAGAAAGATGACTTATGTAGGTTCTCTTTGTGGATATATGGCCGACCTTGGTGAGGTTACAAATATTAAGATCTCCGATAGCCAGGTTTATGGTTATAACTACACAGGTGGTCTTGTTGGTTTCTCATATGCAATTAGTTATGACAATATCGAAATGGAAGATATGCTTGTAAGAGCTAACCTGAGCGGTGCCGTTTACTGTGGTGGTATGGTTGGTCTTATGGGTAATACAGACGTTTGCCATTCTTCAGCACATTGCGATAACATCTATATCCATGGTGAAATCACTAATGCGGGAGAATCTAGTCCTATTAACACTACAGTATTAAATGTTGATGGTACTACAAATAGAGCATTGCCAGCAGATTCTGTTGAGAAGGGTGCTACAAGTACATTTACTGTAGAAGGATACAATCAGGTTGGTGGTATTTCAGGACGTGCTTATGTTGATTCAGGTACTATTGTAAATACACACACAGATACTATTCCTTATAATATTGCAGATACTTATGCTAATAATCCATATTACAGTAATATGGTTTCAGGTATCAGAGTAAATGGATACGGTGATTATATTGGTGGTGCATTTGGATATAACATCTGGTATGAGAACTGGACAGAAATTAACGACTGTTACATTTATGCAAAGAATCTTCCAAGTGAAGCTACTGCAGTTAAGGGCAACGTTGGTGCGTTTGCAGGACGTGGATACAGAAGATTATCACTTTGTAATGTTAGAAACTGTTATATTGAAACAGAAAACTACAATTATGTAGGTGCTTTGTGCGGTACTATTGAGTGGGCATCAATCAGCTACAATACAGTAGAGGATAGCTTCGTAGAAGCAAGAGTAACTGCAGGAAATGAAGGTGCTAGACAAGACGTTGGTGGTCTTGTTGGATACACAATTAATAACCAGCATGTTCAGTACTGTATGGTATTTAATACAAGTGTAGATGCACCAGGACATAAGAATGTTGGTGGTATCATAGGTCGTCACCTTAACGTTAATAATAAT
The DNA here is from genome assembly GCA_024403275.1 of Lachnospiraceae bacterium. GTDB lineage: Bacteria > Bacillota > Clostridia > Lachnospirales > Lachnospiraceae > UBA3766. Next base: position 4,367 of record JAKSSD010000025.1, on the reverse strand, counting down.
GGTTACATTTCATACGCTCAGTGCCTTGGTGATGTTGATCCTGCGGCAGAAAGTACAATTTATGCAGCAACAGCCAAGGATATGTATGTATTAGGTTATGATAATGTAGGTGGTATCGCCGGTTACCAGAACAGTGGATATATGTGGCAGTGTACAACTAATGTAAAGGTTGAAGCAGTCGGAACAGATTCCTGCGCTGGTGGTTTGGCTGGTTACTATAACAATGCTTATACTTCTAATGCTAACGGAACCAAGACAGCTTCTACAGCTAGATGTTATTACAACATGTCATTAGGTAGCGTTAAGGGTGTTAAATATGCAGGTGGTCTGTTCGGAAGAACAGGTATGTGTGATAAGGGTCTGGCTTCAGGCTTAAGACAGAAGAATGTAAATGGTTCATCTTATGATGAGGCAACATATACATATTCTAACCTTGAAATCTGTAGTTCAATTAAAGCCGCTAATGCACATCCAATCGCAGGTGACGTTGAGAACTTCTCAGCAAGAACACTTCGTGCATGGACAGAAACACTTATTAATGATGTAAATGCTTACTCAGCAACAACTCTTGCTACAGTAGATATGTCAAATGTAGCAAATGTTGACTGCAAGGCATTTGGTTCAGCAGCATATGTAACTAAGCTTGTAACTACAGATGATTTGAAGAATGAATATCTCTACTACAATATTAACTTCCTTGAAAGACTTACTAGTGTTTCAACACCAGGACGTGGTATTTACAGAGTATTTATTACAGGAAAAGACTCTGCAACAACATACGGATATGCGAGAGCAACAGGAACTTACCTTCCAATTATCAGACAGTCAACAACAACTACAATGTCAGCAGACAGAGTACTTAGACTTCAGAAGAGATTTATGGCTGATGCTGAAACAAGATGGCTTCCTGTACCAAATGGTGTTCCAAGAGCTTTAAGAGCAAATGCTAGTGCAGCTCCTATTTCTTCATTAACAGATAATGAGCCAGCAGTATACGCTTCATCTGTTAATACAGTAAATATTACATGGCCAGAAGGAATGGTTATGGATGAGGAAGATGGTTGCTACTACTATGAGCTTCTTGTAGATGGTGAATCAATTGTTAAGGAGCCAATCAACAAGAGAACAGTGTCATTTACATATGACTACATTTCAGACATTCAGGTAACTTATGGTGAAATAATTCCTGATGGTGAAAATGTAATCTATGATGAATATAAGTCATTAAAGTACGAAGCAATGGACGTTGCTAATCGTATTGAAGTATTTAAGGATAAATATTATTACATCAGCAATGGTGTGCTTAAATCAGGCAAGATTAATACAAAGCCTGCAAATGCAAGCGATGATTTATTTGTAAATATTTATGCAGGATATGCAATGAATTATGATGGCGAAATCATAAGCCTTACAGACAATTCAGTTATTGGATATCTTGGTGAAACAGAAGTATTAGATGATGCAATTCCAATGTATCAGTTCAAACTCAGTGGATATACATTTGATACATTTAATACTTATACAACTATTTACAGTAAGAATAGCGTATTTGATAAGGATGGACAGATCTTCGTATATTCAGGTGCTCTTTGCACTATTGATAACAGACTTAAGAATGATAAGGATGCACTTCTTGTTTATCGAAATAATGAAGACAATTATCAGACAGTTCTTATGAAGTCGGGAGAAATTGCTGATCTTTATAGTGAGGCGCCAATCCTTCCAGAGAAGTTTACAAATGCTGGAATCGTGGATATGACTAATAATATCTGCTCAACAATTCCAGTAGCACTTGTTGAATATGCTGATGGTGGATTTGTTGGATATAACTACCTTACAGGTGAATTATTATTTGAGGATAATGTTAAGCCAGCTTCATTGATGGATTATCTATCTGACAAATTAACAGATGTTGTAAGTCCTGAGATTCATATCAATAAGGATAATTACAGAGAGAATAAAGAGATTGCAGATGCCCTTAATAAGGGACAGGATGTTCTCGGTGAGCATGGCGAGAAGAACGGAATCAGTAAGGATGACAAGTATTCAGGCGATGGTTATGGCCAGGGAACGGGAATCGGCAACAAAGATAATAGTACAGATGGTAAGAACTACGGTGAAAATGCTTCAACATCCGAAGGTGAGAACCTCAATAAGAATAAGGATTCTTATGAGTATATCGATGGTGATGGAGAATTAGTAACTGATGAGGCAGAGGCAGAAGGAGATGGAATCTCTGATGGCAAGGGCTCAGATAAGACAGGACCATCTAAGGTATCTGAGAATGGTAAAGATACTGATAATGAGAAGCAGGATGGCGAGGTATTGGCAGAGCTTGAGAATGAAGAAAAGCCATCAGAAAATAATGAAAAAGCTTCAGCTTCAGGTATTGAGCCAACAACAGATAAGGCGGGCAATACAATTACGAAGAGTGCTTCTAATGGCACAATTATTACAACAGTAGTAAGTCCATCATTAGTAGATACTATGACAAGCACATATGAAGTAGCTTCTGATTCAGTTTACATGATTGTATTTAATGCAACTACAGGTTCGTATGATGTAGTTAATTCATTTGAATACATTACAGATCCTGAATATGTATCAGAGAATGAAAGAATTGGTGTAACAGATCTTACAGAGGTTGCCAATATTGTGGCTGTTGCTGGCAATAACAAAAAGGATGCAAATGGTCTCCTTATTTACATTGCGGTGGCTTCAGTAACATTGCTCGTAGCAGGAATATTTATCATCGTAGATAGAAAACGCAGAAAGAATGGATAAATAAATGTATGATTTGATAATTATTGGTGCAGGCCCTGCGGGGCTTTCAGCAGCAATATATGCGCAAAGAGCAAAATTAAATACAATTGTTGTTGAAAAAGAAGGCTGTGGCGGGCAAATGAGCCAGACCTATGAAGTAGACAATTATCCGGGACTTCCAGGTATCTCTGGAATGGAGCTTGCTAGTAAAATGCGTATGCATGCGGAAAAGCTTGGAGTAAACATCGTTTACGAAGAAATCAAAAGTATCAATAAGGTTGAAGATTACTATTTAGTACACTTAATGACCGGTGGAGTCTATGAAGCAAAAGGTATAGTTATTGCTTCAGGAGCGACTCATGCCAAGCTTGGAGTTAAGGGTGAAGAAGAGTTTGCAGGACGTGGTGTATCTTATTGTGCGACTTGTGATGGCGCCTTCTTCCTTGATAGAGATGTAGCAGTAGTTGGTGGTGGAGATGTAGCTATTGAAGATGCTATATTCTTATCACGTATTGCAAGATCAGTAACTCTCATTCATAGAAGAAATGAATTGAGAGGCGCTGCCAGCTTACAGGAAGCATTATTTAAATGCAAGAATGTGAGTGTTCTTTGGGACACTGTAGTTGAGGCGATAAATGGTCAGGAGGCTGTAGAGTCCTTATCACTTAGAAATGTAAAGGATAATGAAGATTTTAATCTCTTTGTTTCTGGCTTATTTGTGGCAGTTGGTATTAATCCAGTACTTGCTAATATAGATGGATTGCTCCTTGATGATAAAGGATATGTATTTGCAGGAGAAGACTGTAGAACCAATCTCGATAAGATATATGTAGCAGGAGATTTAAGAACAAAACCGCTCAGACAGATTGTAACAGCAGTAGCGGATGGTGCTAATGCCATTGCAAGTTATACAGAGGATATCAGTTGATAAAGATGACAAAATTTGGTATAATGTTCTTGTAATCCAAGATTACAAAATATGTTGCAGAGGGGTGATATTATGAACATTATTATCATTGGCAAAAATATCGATGTTACACCGGGGTTAAGAGAAGCAGTTGAGGAGAAGCTTGGAAAGCTTGAGAAATATTTTACTCCAGATACTGAAGTTCATGTTACATTGAGCGTTGAGAGAGACAGACAGAAGATTGAAGTTACAATTCCTGTAAAGGGTAACATTATCCGTTCAGAGCAGGTAAGCAATGACTTATATGTTTCTATCGATTTAGTTGAAGAAATTATCGAGAGACAGCTTAAGAAATATAAGAGTAAGTTAACAAGCTACAAGCAGAACAATGAAAGCTTCAAACCAGAGTATATCGAGAAAGACTTCACAGATGATGAAGAAATCAAGATTATTCGTTCAAAGAAATTTGATATGAAGCCAATGTATCCAGAAGATGCTTGCATCCAGATGGAACTTTTAGGACATGACTTCTTCGTATTCTTAAATGCTGAGAGCGATCAGGTATGTGTAGTTTACAAACGTAAAGGAAACACATATGGTTTAATCGAGCCAGAATGCTAATAACTTAATTGAATATTGAATTTAAAAAGCTTCATCCTTTGGATGGAGCTTTTTTTGTGGGAAGTGAGGGGGAGCC
>JAKSSD010000024.1 GCA_024403275.1 Lachnospiraceae bacterium | reverse complement strand
ATGAGGCATAAAAATGGTACGTCAGTTAGACTTAGATAATTATACAGATGGAAGAAAATATACTCGTGATGATAAGGCGAGAATAGCATGTGATGATTGCAAGGGATGCAGCAAATGCTGTCAGAATATGGGCAAGAGCATTATTGTAGATCCTTGGGATGTTAAAAAGTTAAAAGCCAGACTCAATACTAATTTTGATGGTCTTTTACAGATGATTCTTGAACTTAATATGGTAGATGGACTCTTGCTTCCAAATATCAAGATGCAGGAGAATACAGATGCTTGTGTATTCTTAAATAACAACGGCAGATGTAATATTCATGAGGACAGACCAGGATTCTGTAGAATGTTCCCACTGGGCAGATTATATGAAGGAGATGATTTCTTCTATATCAACCAGGTACATGAATGTACATACAAGGACAAAGAGAAGATTAAGATTAAGAAATGGATTGATGTTGATGATATCGATGCATATGAGAATTTCCAGAAGGAATGGCACAATTTCCTGACAGAGAAGCGTAAGGAAATTATTAAGAATCCTGATAACATCAAGGATATCTGTATGGAAGTTTTAAAATACTATAACTAAGAAAAATCACCTTACAAATAGTAAGGTGATTTTTTAATATGTGATATGAACTATTTTCCATTCACCGTTTTCTTTTACATAGTAGAAACGGGTATCAGTTATCTCATCACTTGGTCGGACTCCATATATTAGCATATGTTGAGTATGCTTGATTTCACAGTAAAAGGCGTCTTCATTGTAAGGGATGAATTCTATTATTTCATCTTCTATATCAGTAGTCTTATGATTAGGGAACCATTTAAAACTTGAATCATTTAAGATGATGCTTTTAACAATCTCATTGTTTTTGGTAAATATTCCGTAGAGAGACTGATTGCTAACTTCTCGTGTAATAACCTGTGTATAGGTTTTAACAGCAGATTTAGCAAAGCTAATCATTTCTTCTTCGGTTTCTTTACTAACAAAGTAAGGTACTTCATATACACCAGTCTTATTGTTAAAATCTGCTTTGACTTCATCTCCGTAAGAACTAACTATTTTAAGTTTAGGATCTTCATACAAATCACTAACCTTATAATATTTCATTGCAGGAAGAGTGGTATACTCATCAAAATAAGTAGTGTTAACGGTATCAGTCTGATAGATTGAAGCATCTGATACTTTAACGTCATTAAGGTAAACGCTACAAGTTTCAGGAACCTTAACTCGAATGCTTCTGCCTGGGTCGGTATAGAATTCGAAAGAATCCTTCTCATATATTGGAAGGTCATAGGATCTTCGAAGAGAAGCCTGTTTAAGATTCATTTTGCCAATGAGATATCCGTCAGCAGTAATATTATAAACAGGAATTTTATCAGTGGATTCTATAGCTTCTTCGTATTCAATCTTTTTGTCTTCTAATAAAAGAGACATATATCCGATGACGTTTTCTTTATTTTCATAAATGCTGGTTTCAGGCTTATCTGTAATAAGCTCGTAAACATCAGACATATCACCATTGAATACTTCCATATATTTATCCATTGTATGATAGGGAAGTGATTCCTGATACACAATCTCATAATCTTCAAGGAAGTGATAAAAGTAAATAAGCCCTACTGTAATAATAGCTATTAATGTAACAAGCCAGGAAGAAAGGAAGATTAGATATGCTTTTCTACCTTTTTTAGAGGATTTATTCTTGCCTTTATTCTTTTCAGATGTAGTTTTGTCTACGGTTGAGCCTGACTCACTTAATGGTTTAAGGGCATCGTTTGATGCCTTTTTAGTTGCATTTATTTTATCTTCCAAAGTAAGGAAGGGTACATCTGCAGCCCAGTTACTGTCTTTTGTCTCAGTGGATGAGGTTAATTCATCATTCATCAGAATCCCTCCTTTCCACTACAAATGCAGTAGGCATAGCGCGATATCCTCTTGTACAGCTTGGAACGATATCTTCGCCATTATAATACATAGAAGAAGACATACCACCATCAAGGTTGGCAGCATTAACAGCACCGAATTCTTCCATAATAGTAATGAGATCACCCATAGTAGCTCCTAGGGAACTAGGTTGTCTTCCTTCGACTACTAATAAAAGAACTGCACCATCTGCACGCTGACCGATAGCAGATCTTGGATTAAGACCTGAACCTGAACCAGAGTAGTTAGCGGATTTACCATTTACGATTAATGTAGGACCAAAGGATACGGCATCTCTCATTCCTATAGAACTAGCATAGCCAGCAGTCATATGGCCTACGATAAGAATGTCGTCCTTGGTGAAGCCGTAGATTTCGTAGGAAGTAGAAGGGTCACCAAAACGAAGAACACCTTCGGAAAATACAACGCCCTCAGGCATACCGCCACTTCCTGTACCAAGCTCATCATCGTATTTGCCACCATTTATACCTGCAACACAATCGTATTTTTCTACGAGCTGTTTAAGAGACAGACCAGGAGCATCCAAATCGTAAGTATTGATAGTTGCAACCTTTACTCTGGAAGGATCGTAAACAACCATCATCTTACCTCTATAGGTATCGCCGTGTACTTCAAATACATCAATACCATCGCCATCAGGATCAATCTCTTCATCACTATTTATGGCGATTTCTTGATTATCCAAGATTTCTTCGTTGTTCTTTAAAGAGAGTACAGTTACAAGGCTTGTATCAGTAATCTCATCAACCTCAACAATTTTATTTTTAGCAAGTATTGCATCAATCTCAGACTGGGACAAATAAATATCTGCCAAAACACCGCCGACACTTGATTCTTTGGCTGAAGCTACAAATAAATCACGAATTCTTGCAGAAGGTCCTTTGTTAACGAAATAGAAGAATATATAAAGGCCTACAAGAAGAACAAGCAATGTTGAAAAAAGCCATATGAAAAAACGGCCAAAGAATAGACCGATTGATTTAAGTATTCTGTTGGATTTTGAATTTTTGTTATTTTTCATAGGAAAAATATAACACATACTTGTAAGTGCTTCAATATGCTCGAAATGATAATAAAAAATAAAATGTTGCTTTACATAATATTTTTTTGTATAATAAATTGTTATTTTATGCTTATATGGAGTTCTTTTATGGATAGATTTCAATTAAGAAAAGCTGCAGGTGAGTATTGGCTTGTAGATATGGAACAGAATCCATTTGAATATAAGAATCCACTTTCTGTTAACGAAGTGGGAGCATATATATGGGAAGGATTACAAGAGGGGTTAAATAAAGGTCAGATAGCAGGTCGTTTGTCTAAGGAATATGAAGTAGAAGAAGGGGTTATTTTACAGGATATTGATGTGTTTTTAGGGCAACTTGCTAAATTCGGTGTGAACATTTAAGAGAGGGAAGAATCAATTATGAATATACTGCTAATTGGTGGAACGGGCAGTCTTATCAATAACCTTATTGTTAAATTCAAAAAAGAAGGCCACAGGGTTTATCTTATAACGGGAGAAAGACATTCTAAGGCTCCGTATCAGAAAGTTTTTGAGAGATATGATTTTCCATATGAAGCTACTTGTCTTAAGGATGTATTTGAAAGCATAAACATGGATGTTACAATCTTCCTTGGCGCATTTGATACTAATTTCAAATGGATCAATGAAGAGGGTGAAGCGGTGCGATATTCATCCGGACTTATGAATATTCTTATGAGTTACTCAATGAAAAATCTCGGAAAGTTTATTTATCTTTCCAGTGAAGAGGTTTTTGGAGCAGGTAGCAAGGAGAATATTGACGAATATGAAGCTCAGTCTGCTTTTGATGTAAAGAGCATGGTTTTGATGCAGGCTGAAGAGATGTGCGAGAGCTACAGAACTCACAGAGGAATGGATATCATTACTGTGAGACTTGATCATTTGTTCCAGTTCCCTAAAAAGAAAAATGAGGTAAGTGATCTTCCAGGCAAAATGTGCCTTGAGGCTCTTGAAACAGGAAAGATTTCTATTAACGAAGGTAATTCGTTTTCATTATTATATGAAGCTGATGCAACAGAGTATATTTACAGAATTGCAAATGCGCATAAGCATAACGAGCACGTTTACAATATCTCTTCAATGAGAGAGACAAACGAGAAAGAGTTAGCTGAGACTATTGCAAGATTCATGGATACTCCAGTTGCTGTTGTCAGCATGGATAATGCTCCAAGAAGATTGATTCTTTCTAATGCAAGATTTACAAGCGAATTTGGCAACCAGACTTACTGCAATCCAGATGAGGTTATTAGAAATATAACCACATTTATGCAGAAGAATAGGTACATCTTCCTTAACAATCTTGATAAGAAGCCACCTATTTACAAAAGAATACTTGATAAGACAGGATGGGCAATTAAGGCTATTATTCCATTCCTTGAGAATATGATAGCTTTCGTTCCTTTCTTCCTTCTTAATAATATAGCAGTAGGTTCACAGTTTTTTGCAAATCTGGACTTCCTGCTTCTTTACGTGCTTTTATTTGCCATTGTTTATGGACAGCAGCAGGCTATATTCTCAGCTGTTTTAGCTGTTGCAGGTTATATTTTCAGACAGATGTATGACCGTTCTGGATTCGAGGTACTTATAGATGCTAATACTTATGTCTGGATAGCGCAGCTTTTCATTGTAGGTATGCTTGTCGGATACCTCCGTGATCAGATTAAGAAATTAAAAAGAGAGAGTGTTGATGAGAGAGATTATCTTTCACTTCAGTTACAGGATATTCAGGATATAAATGATACAAATATCCGTGTTAAGGATGCTCTTGAAACACAGATCGTTAATCAGAATAACTCGGTAGGAAAGATTTACAGAATCACTTCAGAACTTGATAAATATAGCCCAGAGGAGGTTCTTTTCCACGCTGCGGATATCGTATCAAAGCTTGTTAAGAGTGATGATGTTGCTATTTACACTGTCAATAATTCCCAGTATGCCAGACTTTTCTCTGCTACATCGCAGAAGGCCAGACAGTATGGTAATTCGGTTAGATACAGAGAAACTGGCGAATTATACGAAGCACTTGCACAGAAGAAAGTATTTATTAATAGAAGCATGGATTCAAGATATCCATTAATGGCAAATGCTATTTTTGATGAAGAGGACCGTATTCAGATTATCGTTATGGTATGGACTATGGGCTGGGAAATGATGACACTTGGTATGGCTAACCAGTTAGTAGTTATTAGTTCTCTTATTAATAATGCGGTTGTACGTTCAAGCCGTTATCTTGAGGCTATAACTGAGAAGAGATACTTAGAAGGTACTAAAATTCTTAGTGAAGATGCATTCCAGGAGGTTTTGGAAACTCACCAGAATGCAGAAAGAGAAGGTCTTGCATACTGTGCACTCCTTCAGGTTCAGGATGAAAGAAATTACGATGTTCTTTCAAATGAAATTAGTGCCTGCTTAAGAGATTCAGATATGCTTGGACTTATGTATGAGGATAGTCATCTTTATATTCTCCTTACACAGACAACATCAGAAGACTCACTGATTGCTGTAGAGAGACTTAGAGAAAAGGGTATTAAATGTGAGTATATGGAGGATGGTGTAAGATGCCTTCGACAAGACAGGATTTAATAATTTTATTAATAATTCTTCTGGTCAATGCAATTGTTTCTGTTATTTATTTCATTGTTAGCAGAATAGCTGGCAGAAAAGAAGACAGTCAGAAAAACAGTTCCTGGGTAAGGCTTGCAATCATGCTGCTTATTCCAGTTATTGGACCTGTATTTTTCTTTGTGTCCTGGTTATTGTACAGGATATTTTTCTCTTCACCAGTTGACCTTGAAGACGTTATTTTTAGCAAGGACAGGATTAAGTTCCACTTGAAGGCGGATGAGGAAAAGGAGAGAAACCTTGTCTCTATGGAAGAGGCTGTTGAGATTACAGAAAAAGGTGATCTTCGCGAACTTATGATGAAGGTTGTAAGTGGAGATATTAAGAAATTTTTATATGCAATAAACCTTGCACTTAATAGTGATGATTCTGAAACAGCGCATTATGCAGCATCAGTTTTGCAGGATGCAATTAATGATTTCAGAATGTTCGTACACAAGAATTATAAAGAAATCAAAGAGGATTCAGAGCACAAGATGACATATGCAGAGGCGCTTATTGAATATATGAATCCAGTTCTTGAACAAAAAATCCTCATTGAGATAGAGCAAAAGGAATTCGTCAGAATTCTTGATGAAGTTACTGCCTTGGTATTTGATAATCTAGATATGGAAATCAAGGTTGAATCAATGGAATCAGTAGCCATCAGACTTCTTGAAATCGACGATTACGAAGGTTGTCTTAAGTGGTGTGACCGCTTGAAGCTTCGTTATCCTGATGCATTAGCAACCTACACAGTAAGACTTAAACTTCTTTTCAAAGAAGGTAAAAAAGAAGAGTTCTTCGAGCTTATCGATGAACTTAAGAAATCAACAGTTGTTATTGATAATGAAACTCTTGAATTAATCAGAGTATTTCAAAGGTGATAAATAATGGTATCTAGAAGAAACCTTGCTACGATTTTTCTGATGATGCTTACCATCTTTTTCATGTTTCAGTTTACGCAGATGGTTAAATTCAGAAATAGCAGATTTGATACAAATGAATATGCTACTACGCCTACACAGACAGCCGCTGGCCAGTATTATGCATCCATGTCTGACGGATATGTGATTTATATTGGAGATTCTTCAACAAGTCAGTATAAGGCAGTAGAGAAATGGTGTAATAATACCAAGGTCTATTTGGTAAACAAAACAAGCTTGAATGCGGCAGGTCAGACTATTCTTGAAGAAGCAGAAATGATATTTGTGGATGGTCAGATTGATGGAGCAGACGACCCAGATAAGCTTGAAGTGATTACAGAATGTAATACTCCGGTGGTTTTTGTCAGAATGCCTGATTTTGATGCAGTTAAATCAAGCAGAAAGATGAGAAAAATCCTTGGAATCAGAAAGGCTAAGGGTGAAGAGATTAAAGCATTAGGACTTCAGTTCTTTGATGGTTTCTTAATTGGTGGAGAAGCTGCTTACCTTCCACAAAAGCCTGAAGAAGAAAAATATAATGACCTTGAGCTAACTTCTCCTTGGTATGAGACAGGAGCTGGTACTGAAGCTTATGCTGTTGGAATGCTTGATGAGACTGAATATAAGGCAGAAGATTTCCCAAGAATCATTTGGAGAAATACATACAATGGAACTTATGTATTCGCAGTTTCCACAGATATTATTAATGAGGAATTTGGCCCTGGAATTATTAGCTCAATCGCTTATGAGGCAAAGGATTATTATATTTATCCTGTAGTTAATGCCCAAAATGTTGTTTTGACTGATTTCCCATATGTAACAAATGAGAATCAGATGGAGATTCAAAGAATTTACAGTATGAATTCTCAGAGCCTCTCAAGAGATATTATGTGGCCAGCAATACTTTCTTTAGCTACAAATGATAAATTAAAGCTTTCCTGTTTTCTTAATCCGACTAGAGCCTATAACCAGGAGGAAAAGGTTTCCAAGGAATATTTGGAATTCTATCTTAAGCAGTTGCAGGAAGTAGATGGCGAACTTGGAAAGAGTATTCATTTAGATGAAGAGGAAAGCCTGGAAGAGGATATAGCTGCTTCTTATGATTTCTATAAATGCGTACCAAGATATGCATATGTATCTGCATATAGCGATGAAATTCCAGTTATTTTAAATGAGGATGAACTTTCCATGCATACATTTATATGTAAGGAAGGAGATACAGAGGTAGCTTATTTGACAGAGAATTCAACCTGTCAGAAGATTACTAATTATGCAGATGAATATACATATTCAAAAGCCTTGAAGAACAGATGTCTTTTAAATGCTATTGGATATTCAAATACACTTATTGATACAAGCAAGGTGCTTAATCCGCAGGGCCTTGAGGATGAATGGCAGAATTTCTCCAAAGAGGTTTTTGGAAATATTGATACAATCTACTGCAGCAATGATTATTTTGATTTTACTGCTACAGGAGAGGCTGATTCGAGAATCAGAGATTATTTAAATGTTAAATATGACAGTGTATATGAAGATGGCAAGGTGTATTTAACAGTAGAGAATACAGATGAAGCGTATTTCGTTTTCAGAGTTCATAACGAAGCTGTAAAGAGTGTAGAAAATGGTGAATTTAAGAAGCTTGAGAAGGATACATATCTGATTCATGCATACAGTGGAAACTGTGTGATTAGTTTGAAGGAAGCAGAAGAAATTCTTCATTATCAGAAACCATTTTAGAAAAGAGGATGCAATGAGAATTTGCCTGGTTGCTGAAGGCTGCTACCCATACGTGGTTGGTGGTGTTTCAGGATGGATTAACAATATGATAAAGTCATTTCCTGAGCATGAATTCATAATTCTTGCCATTGTATCTGACAGAGAAAACAGTGGACAGTTTAAATATGAGCTTCCAGAGAATGTAGTTGAAGTTTATGAAGCTTATCTTAACGATTATGACTGGGGAATGAAGCCAAAGGAAGGTAAGAGAACACATCTTAATTCCAAGCAGTACAAGGCTTTAAGAAGTATTGTATTTAACGAGGAACCAAGATGGTATGCGCTTTTTGATTTGTTTCAAAAGACAAATATTTCCATTGATGACCTTTTGATGGGAGCCGATTTCCTTCATATTATTCAGGAATATTATGATGCAAATTATTCACAGATAGTATTTTCTGATTTCCTTTGGACAATGAGATCAATTTATTTGCCACTATTTCTTATTCTAAAGACTAAGTTACCAAGGGCGGATATTTATCATTGTGTTGCCACAGGTTATGCAGGAATTCTTGGAAGTATGGCTAAGTATCTCTATGGAAGTGGCCTTATGATATCTGAGCATGGTATTTATACTCGAGAAAGAGAAGAAGAGCTTCTTAAGGCAACCTGGGTTCAGGGAGCATACAAGAATATTTGGATTGAACAGTTTAAGAAGATGTCAAGGCTCGCATATGAAAGAGCAACAATAGTAACAGCTCTTTATGAACATGCAGAGGAACTTCAGATTGAACTTGGCTGTGATAAGGAGAAAATCTACATTACTCCTAACGGAATTGATATTGACAGATATGCATCAATCCCAGGTAAAAGTCCAGAAGATGAAGGATATATTAACATTGGTGCCATTGTAAGAATTGCTCCTATTAAAGACTTAAAAACTATGGTCAGAGCCTTCGCTTTTGCTAAAAAACAGGTATCAAATCTTAAACTTTGGATAATGGGTCCTGCAGACGAAGACGAAACATATCTAAAGGAGTTAAATGAGCTTATTGATGTTCTTCAGGTGGAGGACATTGTATTTACAGGTTCAATTGATGTTACAAAGTATATGGGAAGAATGGATTTTACTATTCTTACAAGTATTTCAGAAGGACAGCCTCTTACAATTCTTGAAAGCTACGCGGCCAGCAAGCCTGTAATAGCTACAGATGTTGGAAACTGTAGAGAATTAATCTATGGTTCCAAGTTTGATGAAAGAGGAGCTTCAGGTATTCTTTGTCACATTATGAATGTTGAGGAAATAGCAGGTGCAATGGTTGAACTTGCTTTGAATAAAGAAGAGAGAGAAAGAATGGGAGCAGCAGGCTATTCAAGAGTAGTTAAGAACTTTAGAATTGAGCAGATGCGTGACCGTTATGAGATTCTCTATGATAAAGTATATGACGATTTATACGAGAAGATTGGACGAGGTGATAATTAGTGGCAGGTATAGGTGTAAAACTTAACAAAATATACAGCAAGAATACAGTGTCTACCAGCCTTTTTGGATTCGGTTACAGTACTGCCATTACAATTGCGCCTATGTTTTTTGTAATCCTTACTGTAATGCTTATGCAGTATTTGTTGGGATTTTCAAGCTTAGGATATACAAGCAGAGAATTATATGCATGTACAGTTCTTTACATTTTCATTTTTGCGCTTTTGTCGGCGTCGCCCTTTAACGCGGTGCTATCGAAGTACATGTCGGATGTTATTTACTGGGAAACATATGAAGATATTCTTCCATGCTACTATGTTGGACTTATCCTTAATCTTGCATTGAGCAGTCTAATGGGAATACCTTTTTGCATAAGAGAGTACATTGTTGGTAAGGTGCCACTCGAATTCGTACTTGCGGGATATATGGGATATATATCACTTGTTTTAGTATTCTATTCAATGCTTTATCTGTCTATTTGTAAGGATTATAAGATGATTTCACTTTATTTCCTTATTGGTATGACATTTACAATCCTTTTGTCACTTCTTCTTGTAAAGGTTTTCAAAATGGATTGCATTTTAGGAATGCTTATTGCTTTGGATGCGGGATTTTTACTGGTGGCAATTCTTGAATTTGCCCTTATTCGAAGCTACTTTAGAAAAAATTCGGGTAAGTACAAGGAAGTATTTGTATACTTTAGAAAATACTGGCAGCTTATCCTGACTAACTTCCTTTATACTCTTGGTCTTTACATTCACAACTTCGTGTTCTGGACTACAGATATGAGAATGGTAGTAGTTAAGAGCTTCGTATGTATGCAAAGCTACGATATGGCTACCTGTCTTGCTATGTTTACCAATATTACTGCTACAGTGATTTTCATTTCCAGAGTAGAAATGCATTTTCATGGCCGATATAAAAGATATTCAGAGGCAGTTATTGGTGGCCGAAGAATGGATATAGAGGATTCTAAGGTAAGAATGTTCAGTCAGTTAGCCGAAGAACTTATGAATCTGGTACGTCTTCAGTTTATTGTATCAGTAGTTGTATTTATCTTTGCGATTATTTTCCTTCCAAGACTTGGATATGGTGGTCTGGTAATGCAGATTTACCCATGTCTTGCAGCAGGATATTTCATTCTTTTTACTATGTATGCGGAGATTATTTTCCTCTACTACTACAATGATTTTGATGGGGCGTTGATCACTTCACTGGCATTTTGTGTATCAACACTTATTGGAGCTTGGTTCTCAACCTTCCTTACACCAATCTGGTATGGTATTGGTCTGGTAGGCGGATCATTAGTAGGCTTCTTTGTTGCATATTTTAGAATACGTTATATTGAAAAAAATCTTGATGTACATATTTTCTGTAAAGGTAATCTTATGAAGAGAGGACAGGGCTCAAGGCCATCTAATCTTGTATATAGCAGACCTAAAAAATATGAGAGGAAGAACAGATTATTATGAGAGACGGATTAATAATACAGTTATTGCTTGCAGGCTATGGTGCCATGATTATGAGTATTGCAGTAGGTGCGCTTGTTAGAAGAAGAATGACAGTTGGCGTTTGTGTTCCATGGGGAATAGTTGCTGTAGTATTTATTATTTTGGGAATTGTTGTAAGACCAGATTCTTGGAAAGAATATTTATCTTTACACGGATTGATTCTTATTATTGCAATATTCCTTTGTGCAACCTATGCATTGTATTTCTTAAGTTCAAATCTCTCAATGGTTTTACTTAAAACAACGGATCTTGCCATGCAGGTTTCCATACTTAATGCGGAAACAGAAGAATTAAGAGAAAAGATAAAAGAGTTAGAAGAAAACAAACAGAAAAATGAAGAAAATTCTATTCGCGATTAACACTCTTGGACGAGCTGGCGCGGAAGTGGCTTTACTTGAACTTATTAGGTCTATCGATGAAAAGGAATATGAGATTTATCTCTATGTTGTAATGGGACAAGGGGAGGTAATTCGTGAGATTCCTGATTACGTTAAAGTTCTTAATAGTTCATTTGATGCGATTTCGGTTCTCAGTGCCCAGGGTAAGAAGCAGATGAAAAAGAACGTTCGTAAGCTTATGTTTAGGAACGGTAGTATTTTTAAAAATTTCATATATGTTTTGGATAATGGCCTGAGAATGATCTTCAAGGGAAAGATTGCCAAGGATAAGCTTTTATGGAAGGTTTTATCGGATGGTGGTGAGTTTTTTGATGAGGAGTTTGATCTGGCTGTAGCATATCTTGAAGGTGGTTCAACCTATTATGTAAGAGACCATGTAAAGGCTAAAAAGAAAGTAGCTTTTGTACATGTTGATTATTCGATGGCGGGTTACAATAGACGCCTTGATAAGAATGTCTACCTGGATTATGACAAAATATTTACAGTTTCCTCAGAGGTTGCAGATTCATTTACAAAGGTTTATGAAGAGCTTCAAAGCAGGACAGAAGTTTTTAATAATATTATAAATAAACAATATATTCTTGATAAATCTAAAGAAAATTATGGGTTTACGGATGATTTTGACGGAGTGAGATTACTGACTGTAGGTCGTCTTACAGCGCAAAAGGCATTACAGGTGTCTGTTGAAGCTTGTAATCTTTTGAAAAAACGTGGGGCGAATATCAGATGGTATGTCCTTGGAGAAGGAGATCAGCGAAAGAAACTTGAGAAGCTGATTAGAAAGAAAAAACTTGAAAAGGATTTCATACTGTGTGGGGCAGTGGAAAATCCTTATACATATATGCTCAACTGTGACATTATAGTTCACGAGAGCAGATATGAGGGAAAAAGTATAGCGATTCAGGAGGCACAGATACTTGGTAAACCAATTATCGTGTCAGACTGTAATGGTAACAGGGAACAGGTTATTCACGATATT
Source organism: Lachnospiraceae bacterium (assembly GCA_024403275.1). Lineage (GTDB taxonomy): Bacteria > Bacillota > Clostridia > Lachnospirales > Lachnospiraceae > UBA3766. Next base: position 15,856 of record JAKSSD010000024.1, on the reverse strand, counting down.
GACGGCATAATGTGTGGCTTTGATTCACTTGAGCTTTGCAAGAGCATTGAGAGACTGATAGTTGACAATGAGCTTAGAGACAGAATCGGTGAGAAAGCCAGAGAGAAAAATACACAGACTGATGAAACCTGCAAAATGTTAGAACTTATAGAATAACGATAAGGAAAAACATATGGAAAAAGAACGTGAAATATTGATTATTATACCTGCATATAACGAAGGCAAAACCATCGGAAAGCTTCTTGATGATATAGCCGAAACTCCAATGGGTGACAAGTGTGACATTCTTGTAATGAATGACTGCTCAAGAGATAACACTGCAGAGGTGGTTAAATCAAAAGGTCATAAGGTTGTAAATCATATTTTTAACTTAGGCTATGGATGCGGTCTTCAGACAGGCTACAAATATGCAAGTAAGAGAAATTACAAGTATGTAATTCAGATGGATGCTGATGGACAGCATGATCCTGATAATATCGAGAAGCTTTATAAAGCGATTTCTACACCGGATGAAGACGGAAATACTCCAGATATCATTCTTGGATCAAGATTTCTTAAGGATAGTCCTGAATACAAATCCACATTTGCTAAAAATGTAGGCTATGCAATTTTTAATACATTAATCAGAATTTTTACAGGCAAAAAGATTACAGATCCAACAACTGGATTACAGGCATTATCAAGAAGAACTTTTGTTTTTTACTCAAAGTTTAATAATTTTGATGAGAAATATCCTGATGCCAATATGATTACCCAGATGCTTCTTTTAGGATACAGAGTTAAAGAAATCCCAGCAAGAATGCATCAGAGAACAGAGGGTACTAGTATGCATTCTGGACTCAAGCCAATTCTTTACATGATAAAAATGATGTATATGATATTTGCAGTATGGATTAGATTCGGAGTGTTTAAGATAGACAGGAATTAGTATTTTGATACCGTTTTTTAAAAGCAATAAAAAAGTTGATAATTTTAAGGCAGAGAAACTTATTGAATCAACGGAAAAACTGAATAATCCAATGCGTGGATGGTATTCCATATACTATTTTGTCCTTAGAGAAGGAAACGATTTTGACTTGTTAGAATGTCGTATAAATACTTCGGATTCGCTTGCTATGGCATTTATCGATATAGCGGCTTTGGGGAAGGAGAGTCTGACAGAAGGCGATGTTGAAGAAATAAGAACAATACTTAATTTCTTTAAAAATCATGATAAAGATTTGATATTAAGATTCGCTTACGACCATGAAGGACATGGAATGGAAAGAGAGCCTTTAAGCTTTGCAATTATCGAAAAACACGCAAAAGCTCTGACAGAAATTGTTAATGAGTATGACAATATATTTGTGCTTCAGGGTTTGTTAGTTGGAAACTGGGGAGAAATGCATTCTTCAAGATTTATGAAGGATGAGTATTTAGCAAGGATTGCAACTATTTATTCAAGGTGCAATAAGGTATATTTTGCAGTAAGAAAACCTGTGCACTGGAGAAATTTAAATAAATTTTATAGTAAGAATAATACTGAAACATTTGAAAAAATCGGTATATTTGATGACGCCATATTTGCATCGGAAACAGATCTTGGAACTTTTTCAAATAAAAAGAAAGCGGAATATGGTTATCAGTCAGAATGGCTAAGAAGCGAGGAAATGGAGTTCCTTGATAATCTTGGAAAGAAATATCCTTTTGGCGGGGAGGTAATCTATGGCGAAGGATATTCAGATAGCATTTCGGTTAATCAGATAAAAGATGATATGACAAGAATGCATCTTACTTATCTTAATAGTGAATACGATAAAAAGGTGCTTGATAAATGGAAGACAATGCCTTCCTTAGGGAATGGAGTTTGGGCAGAAGCAAGTCTTTATGATTATGTGGATGCTCATCTTGCCTACAGGTTTTTTATTGATAAATGTTCGGTAAGGAAAGATAAAGAAGGCAATATTATAGTTGAAATTTCAGTTAAGAATACTGGCTTTGCTCCGATTTATAAGGAAGCAGATGTATATCTTGAAATTGATAATGATGGATTGGTTGAAAGCCACAAAATCCGTGGAGGATTGAACGGTATATTTACAAATGAAGCCAGATTGTTAAGCGCTTCATTTAAAGTAAATAAGGGAAATATAAGAGCATATGGCAAAATGGGAGATAAGATAATTTTGTTTGCTAATGTCAATGCTAAGGATAAAGTTGAATTAGGTAGATTAGAATAATGGAAACAACAATTTACTGGATAATTGAATATTTAAAGGTATTACTTTCATATGGTTTCATTATGTTTTTGTGGCCTACTGTAGTATTTTACAAGCTGCTAAAGGGAAAGAGTAAAACTTTCTGGTTCGGTTTTTGTACAACTGCTTCAATTGTTATTGCTACAACATTAGTTCTTTTCCTTGGATTATTCCATATTCTTAATCCATGGCTTGTAAGAATCTTTTATTACGGAAGTTTCATTGTAAGCTTAATAGTACAGAACAGACAGCGCATAGCAAAAACTTCAGAATATAAAAAAATATATTCTGGAACTTATGGTAGAAAGACATTTTTTGTAAATGTAATGCAAGGAATTGGCCAGGAAATACTCAAAGATTTAAAGGCTCTTGGCAAGGTGCTTATAAGCAGAAAGACAGAGTATATTTTCCTTTTGGTAATCGTAATCTGGGGAGTAATATACTTCTCCTGGGGCGGATTTCAGGATTACTCATTTGGTTTTGGTGATTTGTATGTACATCATAAATGGATTTACGGACTTTCTCATGGACAGATTTTTGTAGAAGGTATTTACCCGGAAGGAATGCACTGCTTTATCTATTTATTTAATACTCTTTTTGGGGTAGAAGTATATAGTGTACTTCTATTTATTGCAGGTATTCATACATTTACATTCTTCATTTCAGTATATGTATTTCTTAAGGAAATTTTTAATACAAGATTTACAGTTATGCTTGTATTGATGTTATTCTTATCAATCGACGTTGTATGTATCGATGAAGTATATAGTATGTCTCGTCTTCAGTGGACACTTCCTCAGGAATTTGCTTTCAGTTCAGTACTTATTTGCGGAGCGTTCTTACTTAGATACTTAAAGGATGATAAGAGGACAAGCTGGAAGAAGATGTGGAATGAAAATCTTCCAATCTTCATGCTTGCAATTGCAACATCCCTTTCAGTTCACTACTATGCAACAATCATCGCATTCTTTGTATGCCTTGTAATTATTATTCCATACATGAATAAGATTGTTAAATTCAGTAATTTCAGGGAATTGTTTATTATGGTAGTGCTGTCCTTAGTAATCTCAGTGACTCCTATAGCAGGTGCACTTGCTACTGGATATCAGTTCCAAAAATCTATTGACTGGGCTTTGTCAGTTATTGAGGATTCAGATCCTAATGCGAGCATTTCAATTACAGATAAGATGGAATTTACGGCAAGAGAAGATATGCCTGGAAGACCAGAGCCGGTAATAGAAGAAAAGGAAGAAGAGACTGAAGAAGTAGAGCTTGGTCCTTCAGTGCCTCAAAAGCTTACATTTAAGGAAAAGATTCAAAAGGCAGTTGATTCAATTAAGGGTAGATTTACCAAACTCTATTACCAGACTTATTACACAGTTTATAAACAAGAAAGAGCGAATCTGCTCCTTGCATTTACTCTCTTTAGTGCCTGCTTATGGATTGTCTGCAAGATTGCATTTGCGATAATCGAGAAGAAGTCAGGCAAGAAAATGCCAGATATGAAGGGCTATCTTATAATGATTATCATTTCGGTATTCTTTATGATTATGTATAACCCTACAGCTCTTGGTATTCCTTCAATCATTGCGGGTTCGAGACTTTGTGCCTTTAACCGAATCTGGAACTTTTCAATGATTTGTATTGCGCTTGATTTGATTGGTACATTTTTAGTTTCTTTAACAAGCGAAACAATAGTATCACTACTTGCTATGATTGGTGTAGTGGCTATCTATGTTGGAACAGTAGCTACTGGCAATTACAGAGGATATTTATACTACGAGCTCACAAGATACAATGGAGCAGTAATGACTACTAAGTCGATTACAGATAATCTTCCAAAAGACAGCTTCACAATTGTATCAACTGTAGACGAGCTTTATACAGTATTTGGTCACGGTTTCCACGAGGAAGCTCTTGAATTTGTAAATAAATGCAATGATGATACATATAAATTAACTACACCATATGTAATGATTTATATTGAAAAGCATCCTATTAAGTATGCACAAAACCATTTCTTTAACGGTCCAAGATGGTTAGCCGCAAACAAGTATCCTTCTTACTATGGAGATGGTGCGAGTGCATGTCCTGAAATAATTAAATCAGAGCTGATTGAGATAAAGAAATTCAATCATTATTCAGCGAATTCAAGACTTTATAACATGCTTACAACAAGAACTGAGATTGAATCAGAGCTTTATACCTGGTGCCAGATGTTTATGGAACAATATCCAGGCGAAATGCATGTATATTATGAGGACGAAGATTTTGTTTGCTACTATTTCGAACAGAATCCAAGAAGCTTATACGAGTTGGCTATTCTTAGAAAATAGCAGGTAGAATGACAGATAATACAAATGTAGATTCAATTAATTTAATAGGTCAGGACGAAATAAACCTGCTTGCTACATTGAAGGCTTTTTGCTTAGGGGATAAAAGTAAGATTAGCCTAAGTAAAGAGGAGTGGATGGGTGTATATAGCAAATCCCTGGGACAGTCTGTGGAAACCTTTGTAAATGAAGTGATTTACGAGGATGATCAGATTCCCGAAGAAATATTGGAGGGATTAGCTAAGGAGTGCAGGAAAACAGTCCTTAAAAACTACAGGTTATTTGCATTTGGTAAATTAATCACCAAAGCTTTGGAAGAAGAAGGGATTAAGAATGTAATACTTAAGGGAATGGCAGCAGCTTCCATGTATTCAATCCCTGAGCTTAGAAAAAGTGGTGATATAGATATTCTTCTTTTGAATGAAAAGGATTTTGAAAAATCAATAAAAGTCCTTGAATTAAAAGGATTAAAAAAGAGCGAAGAACAGCATGCAAATCACCATATGGTAATGAGTTATGACAGAATTACTGTTGAAATTCACACCTGTATGGTTGAAGAGTTTGATGATAAAGCGATGAATGTCTTTCAGAAAAAGCTGATGGAAGATATTGAAGAAAATGTTACGAGAGTTAATTGTATGGGATATGAAATCCCTGCTCTTAAGGAAGCTTATAATGCTTACGAATTATTGGTTCATATGCTTCAGCATTTTTTAAGAGAAGGTTTTGGATTAAGACTCATTACAGACTGGTATATGTTTTGGAAACAAAACATTAGTGAGGAAGAAAAGTCCAAGTATTTAAGACTTGTTAATGAGAGTAAAATTAAGAGATTTTCAGATGTTATAACTCTTATTTGCATAGAATATCTGGGCCTTGAGGAAGAAAAGGTCAGATTTATGGATATAGACCATACAATTGCCTATAAAGATTATCTGGCTGATATATTAAAGGCAGGAGAGTTTGGAATTCTTGAGAATGACAGAATGATTGCGCTGAAGGATGATAGTTTATCAGAGTATGTCAGGGTATTCCATAAACAGATGCATTATAATTTTCCTAAAGCAGGCAAGGTGTTTATTATCTGGCCAATACTTTGGATTGCGACCTTGTTTATTTTCTTGAGAAATAACAAGAAGATTAGAAATAATAATTCAGGTATGTCTTATTTAAAGAAGGCAAAAGATAGAAGTGCGCTGGTTAAAGAACTTCATTTGTTTAAATAATCAATATGAAAAAAATAGTTTTTTTTAGCGGTGGTATCGATAGAGCAGGAGGAACAGAAAGAGCTCTCAGCCTTGTAGCAAACGCTCTTAGTAAAGAAGGCTATGAGGTTATTATTGTAAGTCTTTGTGGTGATAAAGCTTATTATCCACTGGAAGATAATATAAAGCTTATTTACCTTCATTCTAAGAATCTTCGATCATCGATAGTAAGCAATTTAAGAAAGTTATCAAGCATAGTAAGAGAAGAAAAACCAGATTTCTGGGTAGATGTCGATTACATTCTAGGTATTTATACTAACAGAATTAGAAACAAATATAAGGAAATGAAATGGATTTCCTGGGAACATTTTTGTTTCTATTACGATTATCCGTATTTCAAGAACTTAAGAAAGATAGTGAGAAAGATGGTCTGTAAGAAAGCAGACTGCCTGATAGTTCTTTCGAAAGAAGATGAGAAGGATTATAAGGATAATCTAGACATAAAGGCCAAGCTTGTACAGATTTATAATCCATTGCCATTTGAAATCAAGAATTCGGATGCTTCAAAAGAAAAGATAGTGATGGCAGCAGGCCGACTTACAGCTATTAAAGGATTTGATTTACTGATAGAAGCGTGGGAAAAGCTTGAAAATGATTTTTCTGACTGGCGACTTGTGATAGCAGGTGATGGTGAGGAAAAGGATAAGCTTTCTAATCAAATATCTCAAAAAGACTTAAAAAGAGTTGAAATCAGAGGCTTTGATAAGGATATAAATAAGCTTTATAGTCAGTCTTCAATATTTGCTCTATCCTCGAGAAATGAGGGCTTTGTAATGGTTCTTTTAGAGGCTATGAGTCAGGGACTTCCCTGTGTGGCTTTTGATTGTAAGTGTGGCGTCAAGGAAATGATTGATGATGGTGAAAACGGATACTATGTAAAAAATGGTGACATTGATGAATTTTCATTAAGGTTAAGAAGCTTAATGTCAGATGAAGAGAAGCTTAAAGTCATGGGAGATAAGGCAGTGATTAAGGCAGAAGAGTTTACTTCTGATATAGTTTTAAAGCAGTGGATAGAGCTGCTTGAAGCAATATAGTTTTATAAAAACGCATGAAATAACACTAAATTGTCACGAATTAGCAATATTATGTATTGATAATAAGGATTTAAAGTAGTATCATTTATTAGTAATTAGGTGAAGTTTTTAATTTTAGGTTAAGAAGGTGAAATCATGAAAAATTATGAAAGACCAGTAGTATTATTAAACGAAGAGTTAGCAGAAGGTGTATATGCAGGAAGTGGTGACTGCTATACTTTTAATATCAAAAAAGTTCAGTCTCCTGAGCAGGGTAGAAATAATTATAAGTTCCAGATTGATGGAACACATGCTGCAACAGATGGACATCATAGTACAATGAGACACGTTGTAGTTGAGTTCAACCAGCCAGTAGAGTATGTTTCAAGTTTAGCAGATCAGGTATCAGGTTCAGGTACAAGCGTTTTAACACTTGAATATTACAAGGGAAATGGTTCATACCACAACAATGCCAATGAATATATTGGTTTAGGTGACCTTGTTGTTGTTTCAGGTGAAGGCCTTGAAGCAACTAAGATTTATTGTGTATACTGTGATCACACTTGCGATCAGCACTAATTATTAGTAAAGGTTGTTAAAGGGTTATGTGGCAACACATAACCCTATTTTAATTTATGTCAAAAATTAGAGAAAGAGTACAATTCTATATAGGCAGAATTAAAGCGGGCAGACTTAAAAGTATGTGGCTGCAGCTTAAATGGATATCAGGATATGGCAGAAAATATCTCTGGCATATGCTTTTTTATACTCTTTTAGGCATGGGCAATACAGTAGTTAGTCTTGCTATTGGATTTGTATCCAAGGATTTGGTAGATATTATTACAGGACATCAGACAGGAGAGGTATTGAAATACTTCATTATGATGGTTGTATATAATGTTGTATCGATGTCCTTAAATCAGTTAATTGGCTATCTTTCAAACTATATTAGTATGAAGGTAGATTCAGAAATTAAATCAGATATTTTTTCCAAAATACTTGTTACCGACTGGGAGTCACTTACTAATTATCATACAGGTGATTTGCTAACAAGATGGAGCTCGGATGCTTCAAATATTTCTTCAGGTGTTTTGAATTTCATCCCCAATACAGTAGTTAATATATTTAGACTTATTTCTGCTTTTGCAGTTATTATTTATTACGATCCATCTTTTGCTATATTTGCATTCCTTGGAATTCCTGTCAGTCTTCTTCTTTCAAGAACTCTGATGAACAGGATGATTAGAAATAATGAACGTAGCGCTGCAATGAGTGCAAAGATGTCAGGATTTAACCAGGAAGCTTTTTCAAATGTTCAGACGATTAAGGCTTTCGATCTTATTAAGCTATACGTGGCAAGACTTAAGCAGATTCAGAAGGAATATATTAGTATGAGACTTGAGTTCCAGCGAATGGCAATCTGGACTTCAATTCTGTTTTCCACAGTAGGAATGCTTGTATCTTATAGCTCTTACGGATGGGGTATTTACAGAGTTTGGAGTGGGGCTATATCATACGGAACTATGACTATGTTTTTGACCTTAACAGCTTCACTTACAGCGGCAGTAAACAATGTAACTTCTATAGTTCCTTCAGTTATCTCACTTACAACTTCGGCAGGACGTCTTATGGATATTGTTGAGATGCCTAGAGAGGATTATTCAAATGAAGAAGAAGCTTCTCAATTCATGGAGAAATACAGAAATACCGGTATCAGCGTTAAGATTGACAATATGGTATATAAGTATAAAAGTGGTGTAGAAAATGTATTTGAAAATGCAGATTTCGAGGCTAACCCACATAAGATAGTAGCGATTGTAGGACCTTCTGGCGAGGGTAAAACAACACTATTAAGAATTCTTCTTTCGCTTGTTAATCTTGGGGGAGGAGAGGCAGTGCTTTTCCCAGGAAGTGATATAGGTAAAGCAGTTGAAAAGTTGAAAATGGACCCTTCAAGTAGAAAAATGTTCTCTTATGTTCCACAGGGTAATTCACTGTTTTCAGGCACTATAGCAGAGAATATGAGAAGTGTTAAACCCGATGCTACAGATGACGAGATTATAGAAGCGTTAAAAATTTCGTGTGCATGGGATTTTGTTAATAAAATGCCAGATGGAATTAATAGTTTGGTTAAGGAGAGAGGTGGCGGCTTCTCAGAAGGTCAGGCTCAAAGAATAGCAATAGCCAGATCAATTATAAGAAAATCCCCGATACTTCTTCTTGATGAGGCAACCTCTGCACTTGATGTAGAAACAGAGAGAGAGTTACTAAGGAATATAATGAAGGATGAATATCCTCGAACTTGTATAGTAACAACACATAGACCAACGGTATTGAGTATGTGCGATAAGGTTTATGGTATTAGAGAGAAGAAATGTGTTGAACTAACAGAGGCAGAAATCAAAAAAATCATAGAGAATTTTTAAAAGTCAGAAAGTTTGGTATGTCCCAGGAATCTTGGACACATATCATTTACTTCCTGACTTTTTTAATAGAATGAATAAATTTACTAATTGGTTTTCTAAAGGGTAAGAGGATAAGCCATATGTTCCAATAGAGAAAATAGAGAGGATTAGAAATCGAGTGTTTCTTTCCTTTTCTAATGAATCCAGTCAATATACCAAAGACTTGATCTTTTGAAACGGGACCTTCTACAAAGTCTTCGTTGTCTCCACACATATATAAAGAATTATCACGAGATTTAACTACACGATGGATAATTAATTTGCTATTAATCCTTCGATAGAGAAGAATGTCGCCTCTTTTGATTTTGTGCCCCTTGATTGGAGCAACAATGACTTCGTCACGTTCAGGCACAATAAGAGGATACATACTAAAGCCAAGAGGTTTTAGTTGTAGGGTTTTTCCTTCATTTAAGAGAGATTCAATATTATTCTTTTCTGGGAAAATATCAGCGCTCATTTCATCTCCTAAAGTTAATTGAACAGACGTAATACAATAATCACATTGTAGCATTTTGACCTAAGCAATGCTATAATAAAATCAAGTAAAGAGGCAGAAAAAATGATAAGAAACGATGCATTTTATATACAGCAGACAGGAAAAATTAAATATCTTATTCCAGTAGGACAGATGAAGTCGGACAAAAAGAAATGCACTATTATTAATTCGACGGGTGAATACATCTGGAATCTTCTTGAAGATGATTTGACTGAGCAGGAGATAATAGATAAATCTATTGAGTATTTTGAAGTTTCAGAAGATGAAAAAGAAGAATTTACAAATGATATTTGTTCCTATCTGAAAGAGCTTCGTATTAATTCAATCATTGTTGAAAGAGAAATGGAGCCTCAAAATTACCTTGAAAATATTAATTCTATAGTGATTGCCAATATTAAGCTTTCATTTTACGGAGATAAATCCATTTATCCTGATAAATTCACTGAATTTGAATCTATGGATAGAAGAATGGAAGATGTGAGAGTTGAATTGGTCAATTCCTCGTTAGAATTTGATTTGGATAGAAAGCTTCTAGTGGAAAATGAGTTACTTAGAGTTGTAGAAACAAATGATAGATATATGTTAAGTTTTCCGCAAAGCAAAGAGGTTTATGGATGTCAGATTAAGAAAGATGGAAGACTTGTAAGAATACATGCTTTTCACAAACTGAGCGAGGAAGGGATTCAGCTGGTGTTTGATAGCATAAGGGTAGCATTCCTTTATAAAGCCTTAAATTACGGATATGTTGCAATTCATTCAGCATCGATTCTTTACAATAATAAGGCATGGCTTTTCACAGCACCTTCTGGTACAGGTAAATCAACACATGCGAATCTTTGGATGGAAAGCTTTGGAGTTAATACTATTAATGGTGATTTGAACCTGGTAGCATTAGATAATGAGAAACCGGTTATTTATGGAACTCCATGGTGCGGAACCAGTAACATATATGACAATGAGGAACATGAACTGGGAGGAGTAATAATTCTTAAAAGAAATGAGAAAAATTTCATTGAAGAATTACCTTTAGAAGACAAGATTTTGTTAGTAAGTCAGAGAGCAGTATCACCAGCATGGAATAAAAATATGATGGAAGAACAGTTTAGAACTGTAGCTGATTTGACAGAGAAGATTCTGATTGCAAGACTTAACTGCAATAAGGAATCAGAAGCAGCGGTTGTTATTAAACAATACATAGATAAAACACAATAAGGAGGTAGTTTTATGTTTGGATTATTTGCTTATAATTTATTTAACCAGAACAATTTTTCAGTAGGAAAAGAACTTTGGGCGATGACTCTTGCCAATGGCCAGGGTAATCCTGATTTAAAGGTTAATCCTATCTATGTTAAGGAAATTGAAAAGACTTCCGAGGAGGAAATTGAACAATGAATTTTATGCTTTTAACAAGCGAGATAGTAGATAACTTGAATAATGTGGAGTCAGGTCTAGAATCCTTAAGCGATTCTTTCAATCATATTTGGGAGATATTTATTGCATTAGCAGGAATTATTGGAATTGGTGTTTCAGGAATTACTGCTGTAACGGGATTTATCATTGCAATAGTAACTTCAATAGTATCATTCTTAATAGTATTTTTTACATGGCTTTTACCAGCCATAGCACTGTTTAGAATGGGAAGAAAAGCAGGTTATAAACATTGCTGGCTTGCATTTATTCCATTTGCACAGACCTATTTTGAATTTGTTCTTCCAAGAAGAAAGTTCAATGTTGGTTTTATCAAAACTTACAAAAGAGATGTAATGGCTTTCATATTCTTAGGACTTACATTCTTTGGAACAACAATAGTAGGATTGTTGAATGCAGCGGTGGGATTTGGACAGATACTTGACCTTTTATTCTTTGTATTTATGCAGATTCTTACTTGGAGAAAGATGTATGATGTAATAAGAAGTGTTAATGATAAGGAACTGGCATTGATAGTATCAATAATAAGTTTGTTCGTTCCGATTGTATATCCAATAGCGCTTCTGTTTAACATGAACAGGGCACCTGAATATGGAGTAGGCAATTACTACAATGTGCCAATGAAAAATGAAGAAGGAGAACTTCTTGTATAAATGAAATTTCAACGCTGGCAGCATAAGCTACCAGCGTTATTTTCGTTATATTAAAGGGAGAGAAAATACAGATGAATATAACATTTGATGAAAAAAACAGAGTATTTAAAATAGATACTGCTAATACTTCGTATATATTTGCTGTGGTCGATACAGAAGGATTTTTGGGACATATATATTATGGACCATATATTGATTCTTCTGATGTAACATACGTTCTAAGAACTGAAGAATATCCGTTTGTACCATCTGTATATGCAAGAGAGAAAAGTCCTTTCCTGGATAGATTTTTACATGAATTCTCTGGAAATGGATCGGGGGATTTTAGAGAAAGCGGAATAAGGGTAAAGGATCCTAAAGGTCATTCAGTAGTAGCTCTTCAGTATAAGGGATACAGGATTATTGATGACAAGCCAGCACTTCCTAAAATGCCATCTACTTTTGCCAAGGATGGCAAGGTTAAAACTTTGATGGTGGAAACTTATGATCCTGTTATTAAGCTTGAAGTTGTATTCTCATATAGTATTTTCGAAGATTCAGATGCGATTATAAGAACGGTTAAGGTTACTAATAAATCTGAAGAAAAAATACATTTAACAAAGATTTATCCTGTGTGCTTCGATATGGAGGATGAGGGATACAAAATGTTGACTCTTCATGGAGGATGGGCCAAGGAAAGACAAATAGAAGTAAGAGACATTGCACATGGAAGAACGAATATTGGTACTTATTGTGGTAAATCATCACATCAAGAGCATCCATTCTTCGCATTGTTAGGCCCAGATACAAATGATGACCAGGGTAAAGTTTATGGATTTAATTTTGTTTATTCTGGTAATTTTATCGGACAGGTAGAAAAAAATCAGTTTGATTGTTTAAGAGTATCGATGGGTATTAATCCTGAAAATTTTGATTTCTGTCTTGAAAGTCAGGAAGAATTTGTTTCTCCTGAGGTTGTATCAATTTATTCAAATGATGGCCTTGGAAAAATGACAAGGGAATTCCATGATTTATACAGAAATCATTTGATAAGAAGCGAATATCTTTATAAGGACAGACCTATACTCATAAATAACTGGGAAGCAACGTATTTTGATTTCGACACAGATAAGCTTATTGCTATAGCCAAAGAAGCAGCTAAATATGGAATAGAGATGTTAGTTATGGATGACGGATGGTTTGGCAAGAGAAATTCGGATGAGCTTAGTCTTGGTGATTGGGATGTAAATGAAGAGAAAATTAAAGGCGGTCTCAAATACCTTGTGGATGAGGTAAATAAGGCAGGACTTAAATTCGGTATCTGGTTTGAGCCTGAGATGGTTTCACTTGATTCGAATCTTTATAGAGAACATCCAGATTGGATTATATCAGTTCCTGATAGAGAACCTGCTCAGTCAAGAAGACAGTTTGTATTGGATCTTACGAGAAGAGAAGTAATAGAGCATGTTTATGAGTCAGTTGCGAAGATTCTTAGAAGTGCCAATATTGAATATGTTAAATGGGATATGAACCGACAGATTAGTGATTTAGGTTCATATGGATTAGATGTAGAAAGACAGGGAGAAATATGTCACAGATTTGTTCTTGGAGTGTATGAACTTCAGGAAAGACTCTTACAGGAATTTCCACATTTGCTTCTTGAGAACTGTTCTTCAGGCGGAGCAAGATTTGATCCAGGCATGTTATATTACTCTCCACAGATTTGGACTTCAGACGATACTGATGCGATTGAAAGATTAGGAATTCAGGAAGGCACAGCCTTGATTTATCCATTGTCCACTTTGGGTGCACATGTGTCGGATTGTCCGAATCATGTGCTTGGCAGAAATGTTCCATTTGAGACAAGAGGACATGTTGCTATGGCAGGAACTTTTGGCTATGAACTAGACGTTACAAAGATTCCTATGGAGGATAGATTGCAAATACCTAAACAGGTTGAGATGTATCATAAATACCATAAGTTAGTAAGTAGTGGCGATTATTATAGAATTTTATCTTACAAGTCAAATGGATTAAATGATGCTTACATAATAGTATCAAAGGATAAGAGTGAGGCATTGCTTACCTACGTACAGGTTATAAATAGACCTAACAGATTATCAAGAATTCTTAAATTAAAAGGACTTGACGGCAGTAAGATTTATAAAGTTGAAGATAGCGATAAGAAATATAAAGGAGATGTTCTAATGAACATCGGACTGCCTATAGAGAATCTAAACGGAGACTTTAGTTCGGTTATGATTCATCTGTATGCAGAATAAAGGATTAGGAGAAGGATATGAAAAAAGGTGACAGAATAGAAGGCGAAGTTATTAAATATGATTTCCCTAACGTTGGAACCGTTGAAGTAATAGGCGAAGAAACAACAGAGTATGTTAAGGTTAAGAACGCAATAATAGGTCAGAGAGTTGAGGGTGTAATCAACAAGAAGAAACATGGTAATCTTGAAGCGAGACTAGAAAAAGTAGTTAGAAAAGCTGATTGTGAAATAGATTCGCCATGTCCTCATTCTAATGAATGTGGTGGTTGTACATATCAGACTTTTCCTTATGAAGAGCAGCTTAAAATTAAGGAAAAACAGGTTTATTCGCTTATCGAAAAAGCTATAAAAGATAATAAGCAGGATCTCGAGAATGCATATGAAGGCATTATTGCTAGTCCAATAATCGAAGGCTATAGAAATAAAATGGAGTTCTCTTTTGGAGATGCTTATAAGGATGGCCCACTTACCCTTGGAATGCATAAAAGGGGAAGCACATATGATGTTGTAGATACTCCAAACTGCCAGATAGTAGATGAGAATTTTAGAAACATATTGTCTGTTACAATCGAGCATTTCAGAAACTTAGGATTGAATTATTATCATAAAATGAGACATGAGGGAGTACTAAGACATTTATGCGTTAGAAAGGGTGGAAAATCAGGAGATATTTTAGTATTTCTTGTAACATCTTCACAGTGGAAGGACAAGTTTAGCAAGGAAGAATGGAATGCAATTCTTAATGACTGGAAGGATAAACTTTTGGGCATTGAAATAAAAGGTCAATATGCAGGAATTCTTCATGTAAATAATGATAGCCTTGCAGATGTTGTTAAGGATGAAGGCACAGAGATTTTGTATGGTAAGGATTATTTTGAAGAGGAATTGTCAGGCCTCAAATTTAGAATCTCACCATTCTCATTCTTCCAAAACAATAGTTTAGGAGCAGAGATTCTCTATGGCAAGGTAAGAGAATATCTTCTTGAGAATCTTGAAGGAAAACCAGTAGTTTATGACTTGTATACAGGGACTGGTACAATTGCACAGCTTGTATCTGAAGCAGCCAGCAAGGTTATAGGTGTTGAAATAATCGAAGAAGCAGTAGAAGCGGCTAAGGAAAGTGTAGTAAGAAATGGTGTAACTAATTGCGAGTTTATTGCAGGCGATGTGCTTAAATGTCTCGATGATATTGAAGTGCTTCCAGATTACATTATTCTTGACCCACCTAGAGATGGAATTAATCCAAAGGCACTTGAGAAGATATTAAATTATGGTGTTAATTCGATAGTTTATGTATCTTGTAAGCCAAGTAGTCTTGCAAGAGATTTGGAAATGTTCTACCAAAAAGATTATATGCTCAGGAAGATGAGTATGGTAGATATGTTTCCTGGAACTACCCATGTGGAGACGGTTGTTTTGATGTCAAAAGTGAACACACCAAAGGCATAATATCTATTGATTTCAAAGGCTTATTCAGGTGCTATCGTTAAATGGTAGATTTAGCTGTAAATAAGCCTTTATTTTTAGCTTAGAAATAGACTTTGTGGGAACTGGTCCACAAAGCAGGCTTGACACTACACCTAGATATTCAGCGATAAAAAGGGGACTTAGGGGCAGCAGGCTACGGCTTTGCTGCCCATTTTTTTTTGTTTTTTTGACGCCACACCAAGTTGGAGTCCGTTTTTTGGAACACCTAAGGTGATATC
>JAKSSD010000023.1 GCA_024403275.1 Lachnospiraceae bacterium | reverse complement strand
TCCTTATTTCTTTGGATAATCATTCCATCGCTATAAATCTTAGATAAAATCATATAAAATACACCTTTCTATACTTGAATTTAACCAGCCTTTACATCTGATTGTCTTAATTTACCAATCTTTAGTTCAAATTGTTTTAATTTATTAATCCATTTTTTATCTTAATATATAGGTCTCCTAAACTTATCTTCTATTCCTGTCTTCCTGTAGAAGTAACTATTTATAACATCTCTCCATTCCTTCGAATGCATAACCTGATGTTCCATTCTCTCTAAAACTCTATCGTAAACATCATCAGCAATAAGGTCTTTTAACTTCTCCCATTTTTCTTTCATTATTTCAACTTCCTTAGCCCCCTCAAAATGAGTATCGTAAATATGCTGAATAATAGTCTTTCCACTTGATAACTCGTATGTGTAAGGCATTCTGTGGAAGAATAACAAAAGATTTTCCGGGCAGGTTTTTATATCATCATATAGGTCTTTATTTTCCTTCCTATACTGAGAGGTAAATCCAGTTCCTGCATCAGTTCTGTCAATACCTATGGCATGTAAATCTGCCTTATGATATGTTCCCCACACCGAATATTCATATCCATCAACATCTGGTCCATAGTGATGATTTGGACAAACCATCCAGCCAATTCCAAGAGGTGCATTGTATTTCTCGTAGGTTGGCCAGGAATTCATAAGAATATCTCTTACTATCTCAAGAATTGCAGGTCCTCCTATTTTCTCAAAGCTCTCTTTTCCAAGCGCATTGGCAAGATAAAGTTTAATCCACTCACTAGCTATATCCTCACTTGAAAGATTAATATCAAAAGATAATCTGCCAAATCCATATAGGTTAGCCATAGCAAGATCATGTCCTGTCCAGTTGTAATCATTACCTGTATTACAAACCGCTGTCATACCAGCGTTTTTATTCTTAAATGTTTTGCCTGAAACAATATCTCCAACTGTCTGCTCATTGTAATGAGTGTTAAATGAAAGAATTTCCTTAAACCATGGAATCAGGTAACAAACATGTCTTTGCTGACCTGTATATTCCTGGGCGATTTGAACCTCAAGCATTTCATTAGTCTTTTCCATTCCACCAAATAGTGGAGAAACTGGCTCCCTAACCTGAAAATCCATAGGACCATTCTTAATCTGAAGTATTACATTTTCTTCAAATTCACCATCTAATCCATGGAAATAATCATATCCTGCTCTCGCTCTGTCAGTCTTCAAATCTCTCCAGTCCTGACGGCAGTTATAAACAAAACATCTCCAGATTATAAGTCCGCCATAAGGTTTAATTGCTCTTGCAAGCATGTTTGCTCCATCTGCCTGAGTTCTGCCATAGGTAAATGGTCCAGGACGCCCTTCAGAATCTGCCTTAACAAGAAATCCTCCAAGCTTAGGAAGATGTTCATATACTTCCTTACATTTATTCTCCCAGAATTTGATTACGGAAATATCTAACGGATCCGCTGTTCCAAGTTCTCCCTCTAAAGGAAGCGCATAATTTATACTTAAGAAAAGTGACACCCCATAGGCAGAAAAAATATCAGACATTTCTGCCAATTTCTCATAATGCTTATCTGATATAAGAAAAGAAGCCTCACCCTTAACATTTACGTTATTAATCACTATTCCGTTAATGCCAATTGAAGCAAGAGCCCTTGCGTACATTTTGGTTCTGTCATCAACAATGATTTTATTATCTTCAAAGAAGAAAGAGTTACCTGAATAACCTCTTTCAATATCACCTGGCATATTGTCCCAGTGATTAAACATTCTTAAAGGATTCGATGGATTATTAAGTTCCTTAACTCCCTCTTCAAGTTCTCCCATTCTAAGAAGGTTTAAGAATCTAAAGGTCGCATATAAAAGACCTTTAATATCAACTGCCTTAAGGATAAATCCATCTTCTGACGAAGCTATCTCATAGCCTTCACTATCAATTCTTTCATCATTTACAATAAGTAAATGTATACCCTTCTCTAATCTTTCCTCTTCAATAAATTCCACCTGCTTATCAAGCATGGTTTGAAGACCTAATTTTAATTCTTCAACAATACTTGATGCCACTTTACTATCCAAAGGAAATCCTAAGAAAACTTTGTTTAGATTAGCTACAAGTTCTCTTTCTTTTTCGCTTGAAATCTCAAGTTTTTTGTAATCCAGCCATAAAGAATTATACATTTTGTTTTCTCCTAAAAATCTTTGTGGTATACTTGTATATTAGTATAATTCAATTATATATCCTTTTAAATTTTTGTCTATTGATATTTACATATATTCTGTATAATTGATGTAAAGGAAGGTATTTTTATGAACGAAAATTTCTTATTGAACAACGAATGTGCAAGAAAATTATATAACAATTATGCAAAGGATTTACCTATCATCGATTATCATTGTCATATCGACGCCAAAGAAATTGCTGAGAATAAATCCTTTAAAAACATCACTGAATTGTGGCTTGGTGGCGACCATTATAAATGGCGTTATATGCGTGCTTGCGGAATAAGCGAGGATTTAATAACTGGAAGCGCTTCAGACAAAGACAAATTCCTTGCGTGGACTTCCTGCCTTGCTAGTGCTATAGGTAACCCACTCTATCACTGGAGTCATCTTGAATTAAAGAAATATTTCGATTTCAACGACCATGTAACCTGCTCTAATGGTGAAGAATTATGGGAGATGTGCAATGAGAAATTAAAACCTTGTCAGGATATTATTAAAGAATCAAATGTAGAGGTTATTTGTACTACGGACGATCCTGTTGATTCACTTGAATATCATAAGGCTATCAAAAATGATCCTTCCATCAAATTTAAGGTTTTACCAGCTTTTAGGCCTGATAATGCAATGGCTTTAAATAAAGACTCATATACTGATTATATTTATCAGTTGACTAAAGCTTCAGGTGTCAAAATCTTTTCCTTTAAGGATTTAAAAAGAGCACTTAGTAATCGAATGGATTATTTTAACGAGAATGGCTGTAAGCTTTCAGACCACGGACTTGTATCACTTATATACGCTCCAGCTAGCGATATGGAAATTGAGAAGATTTTTTCAAATCGATTAAGAGGTATTTACCCAACATCAGACGAAATCAACAGATTTAACACTGCAATGCTTCTCTTTCTTCATAAAGAATATGTGCGACTTGGTTGGGTCAGCCAGCTTCACTATGGTTGTAAAAGAGATAATAACACTAAGATGTTTGAAGCAATTGGTCCAAACACTGGATTCGACTGCATCGAAGGTTATACTCCAGGCGACGATTTGGCTAATTTCTTAAATGCTTTAAATAATGATAATGCTCTTCCTAAAATCATAGTTTACAGCCTCAATCCAAATGACAATGCCTTAATCGATACAATAATAGGATGTTTTCAGGAAGGTCCTGTAACTAATAAAATCCAGCACGGCAGTGCTTGGTGGTTTAACGATAATAAACTCGGCATGGAAGAACACTTAAAGACTCTTGCCGCATACGGAAACCTCTCTGGTTTTGTCGGAATGTTAACAGACTCAAGAAGCTTTGTATCTTATACAAGACATGATTATTTTAGAAGAATTCTTTGTAATTTTATTGGAGAATTAGTAGAGAAAGACGAATTCCCTGAAGATTATGAAATCCTTGGTGAAATCATCCATAACATCTGCTATTACAATGCGAAATACTATTTCGATTTCAATTAATTATTACAAATTGATTTGTTTCACCAGATAAATGAAAAACGCTTATGAGAAGAATTATCTTTTCATAAGCGTTTATTTTTAGATTTTTATTTAGAAGGCTTTCCAAGTGGGCCTGGATTATCTGCATCATCATATATTGTAACTGGTGTTCCATTTGGCATATTGTTGAATAACCACTCAGCATCAGCTACAGATAATCTAACACATCCTAAGGAAGCATAATCTCCTAGAAGATCAACCTCATCCTGTATTGGATTCTCATCCTTAGTACTTGAATAGCAGACTGTATGGAACATAAGTCCACCTTTTCTAAATCTCATACAATACTTACCATAAGTACCATCTACCATTGATACGAATCCACCACCTGCTGTATGTTCGTAAATAGTATAATTACCAAGAGGAGTTCTATGTCCTTCTCTTCCTGTTGAACAAAGAAGTGCTTTGTATGGATTAGAATATTTACCATCATCACCAACAGAATAGATTGTGATTGTATTAGCTGCTCTATTTACCATTACATAGTAAGGTTTGCCCTCTTTTGCAGTTGTATTAATAGCAGCATTTGCATCTGCCTGAGCCTGCACAACCTTATTGTCTGTAGGATTTGTTTTTGCGTTCTTTGTATCCTTCTTAGTATCGCTTACCTCTACGTATGTATGAACATAATTAGCCTTAGGAAGTCTTCCTTCTTTTCTACCATAAGTTCTGTAATGTTTGAGAAGTCCTTCCTTAGCATCTCCATAAGCAGCCACTACATCAGGATTGTTATCTGCATAATATTTCTCATCAAACCAATCTTCTGATTCTGCTGCCGCTCTTCCCTCGTCTGCGCCATATTTCTTATAGTGAGCATACATCGCTTCATCAAGATTTCCATACTTTTTAATATTAGCTTTAGTTCCATAAATAGCAGCAACGTCTGTATTATTAGTTGCATAATATTCTCCATCAAACCAAGCTGGAGCTTTACTTGGAAGTTTTGCAGCCATTACAGTAATGCTTAACAAATTAGCCATTAATATTGCAAGAACTGTCAAAAGCAAAGCATTTAAAATAATCTTCTTATGTAATTTCATTTCAACCTCCATACTTAATCTATAAGTATAAATAAACCGGAGAATAAATCTCCGGTCATTATTATTAGATATTTATTTAAGATTTGCAAGAGTAAGTTAATTCTAAACATTCAAATGTTGCTATAATATCTTAAATCCTAAGTATCCAAATATTGTTATATCATATTATAAAAATACAATTATTCAAGAAATTATTTAAATACAATAATTCAGGATATTATTTAAATATAATTATTCAGGATATTATTAGTTTGCTCTCAATTTTATCAATGAAGTTTAGCAATTGCCTCTTCAAAACTAATTGGTCTTCCCCAAACAAAGCCCTGAACACAATCACAAGCCATTCCCTTAATATACTCAAGCTGACTATCTGTTTCTACACCCTCAAGAAGTACTTCACAATTAAGTAAATGTCCCATATCTCCAATTGTATTTACAAACTTTCTGTTAACGTCAGTATTCTCAATAGTATCAACAATTGACTTATCAATCTTTAATACATTAGCCTTAAGTTCAAGAAGCTTGGCAAGTGTTGTATATCCTGTTCCAAAATCATCAAGAGCTATATAAACACCAAGCTTATGGAGTTCTTCAATATTTCTCTTTGTAACCTCCTGATTCTTTGACATAGAATATTCTGTAATCTCTATTTCAAGATTCTCGTATGGGAACTTGCATTCTTCCATAATACTTTTAACAGTATCAACAAATCCTTCGCTACCAAAACCATTCGCTGAAATATTAACTGAAACTCTAATATCGCTATATTCTTTGACTATATCAGCAAATTCTCTGGCAACATATCTTAAAACATATTTATCAATATCATTTACAAGAGTGCTTCTCTCTGCAACTGGGATAAATTTAGCTGGACTAACAGTTTCACCATCATCACCTTCAAGACGAATAAGTGCCTCAAAGCCTCTGATTTTCTTATCTTTAACAAAATACTGTGGTTGATAAACAAAGAAAAACTTCTCTTCCTTTAAGCCTTTATTAATCAGCTGCTCAGTCTTTTTAATCTCAATTTCTTCGAGAGACATTGTCTCATCATACAAAGCAACAATATTCATACCCCGCTGTGTCGCATTCATTACTGCTACATCTGCGCATTTTACTGCCTGATCCTTACTAGTAATCCTATCATTAAGATATACAACACCCGCATTGCTCTCCGCGAAATACTCAACTGGCTTTTCTACACCCTCAACTGCTACAACAGTCTTCTCACTGAGAACATCTACTATTTCCTTTGTCTTAGCCTCGGCATCTACACCTTCTTTATAAATAATGGAAAATACAGCGCCACCAATTCTGAAAACCTCGCCATCCTTGCCGATAACACTCTGCATTTTCTTACCAACAACCTTCAAAATCCGGTCGCCAGCTTCATGACCATACTCATCATTAATAGCGCGATAATTATTTAAAAGATAATAAGCTATAGCATTTTTCTTCTTACCTATCATTGGTTCAAGCGTATAAAGAAAACCTCTTTGATTCTTAAGGCCAGTCATAATATCTGTTACACTATTCCTCTGGGCTATCCTTAGAAGATAGGAAATAACACACATAACCGCGATGGTAAGAATGCACATTGCAAATCCAGGAAGAACATGATGATTTTTGCCAACTGCCACCTGAATTATAGTTGAAAGCATACTAACGCTAGTGATTGTAACTCCTATTGCAAATCCCTTATTGCAATCCAAGCAGGCCAAGCAAATACTAGACATCAATATGATGTTTTGCAAAAGTCCCTGAATTGAATTCATAGGAATCATTATTCTACCAAGAGGAACCATTTCCCCAGGTATTACATGCTTAGAACTATTAATCTGAATGAACAAGAAAATTATAATAGCCAAGGCTGTAACTAATACCATAGCTATCTGTTTTTTGGATATTCTCGCTTTCTTCATCTACTGATCCATCCTCCATGATGCCAACATTCCTAAGTAATATTTTACATATTTTATGTAATGTATTCAACTATTTAACATTTGAGAAAAAATTTTTGTTAAAAAGCAACAAATAAAATCTTTTTCATTTTGTGATTTTACCATCAAATATTTATAAATTATTAATTTCATATATAATGATAAAGAAATATTTTATTATTTCATTTATCAAATCTATTATAGATACTGACTTTTGAGGTTTTAAAATGAAAACTGGACTAGTTCTTGAAGGCGGAGCAATGCAGGGTATCTACACTGTAGGTGTCCTTGATGTATTTATGGAAAACAATATCAAATTCGATGGTGTAATCGGCGTTTCAGCCGGTGCTCTTTTCGGCTGTAATTATATATCAGGGCAGAAAGGCCGTGCACTCAGATATTGCAAGAAATACAATCCTGACAAGAATTACATGGGACTTCTTCCTTTTATTAAATATGGCGATGTTGTAAACGTAGAATATGCCTATGAACGTGTTCCTAAAATATTAGATCCTTTCGATAACGAAGCATTTATGCAATCAGATATTCCTTTTTGGGCAGTCGTTACCAATATGGAGACTGGTAAAGCTGAATATATTCAAATAAAAGATGTTTTTAAGCAGATGGATGACCTTAGAGCTTCTGGAACAATGCCTTATTTGTCAAAACCAGTACTCAAAGACGGTATTCGCTACATGGATGGCGCAGTGGCGGATAGTATTCCCTTCGAAGCCATGTTTGAATTAGGCTTCGATCGTCTTGTTGTAGTTCTAACTAAGCATTTAGGCTATGTCAAAAAGCCACTTCCCCAGACCTTATCAAGACTTATGTATGGCCGTAAATCTCCTCTTTTTGATGAAGCAGTAAGGAATCGTCATATCATGTACAATGGTCAAAAGGAGCGCCTGTTTAAAGCCTCCGAATTAGGAAATATCGATATTATTCTTCCTTCCGAAGCCCTATATATCAGTAAAACAGAAAAGAACCCAGCAAAGCTGGATTCTCTCTATAATCTTGGTAGAAAAGATGCGTTATTGTATCTAACGAATGTCAATAAATAAAGGCCTTTATGCTCCGAGAAGTACAAAGGCCTTTTTCATTATATATTTAGAATCTGAAATCTCTCTTACCATCTGAGATATTCTGAATATACTCAGTAGCAGTTTTCTTAATCTTAGGATTAGTGATTCTCTCAAGTTCTCTCTCAATAAGCTTAGCACCAATTTCCTTAGTCTCTTCTGAAGCATAATCTTCAAGGTATTCCTTAAGTGTCATAAGTGCATTTGGATGACAGCAGTTAAGAATCTGCATATTTTTACAAAGCGCCATAAATCTGTCGCCTGTTCTACCCTCTCTGTAGCATGCTGTACAGAAGCTTGGGATATAATCCATCTTCATAAGCCAGTTAACTACCTCATCAAGAGTTCTCTGATCACTTACATCAAACTGAGCTGAATTCTCTTCTTCTGGCTCCTTCTCAACATATCCACCAACACTTGTTCTTGAAGCACCTGAAATCTGTGATACACCAAGTGGAAGAACCTTTTCACGAACTGCCTGGCTCTCTCTTGTTGAGATAATCATTCCTGTATATGGAACTGATACACGAATAAGTGCACAAATCTTAGCAAAGATATCATCACTAATACCATTGTCAAACTCATCTGGATTGATATCATCTGCTCTCTTAAGTCTTGGAACTGAAATTGTATGAGGTCCTACACCATGAACTGCTTCAAGATGCTCTGCATGCATAAGAATACCTGCAAACTCGTAACGATACATTTCAAGTCCGAAGAGTACACCAAGACCTACATCATCGATACCACCTTCCATTGCTCTATCCATAGCCTCTGTATGGTATGCATAATCATGCTTAGGTCCTGTTGGATGAAGCTGCTCATAAGATTCCTTATTATATGTTTCCTGGAACAAAATGTATGTACCGATTCCAGCATCCTTTAACTTGGCATAATTTTCTACTGTTGTAGCAGCAATATTTACATTTACACGACGAATTGCACCGTTCTTATGCTGAACACTGTAAATAGTCTTGATACACTCAAGAATATATTCAATAGGATTGTTAACTGGATCCTCACCTGCTTCAATTGCAAGCCTCTTATGACCCATATCCTGAAGTGCGATAACCTCAGCCTTAACCTCTTCCTGAGTAAGTTTCTTACGTGCGATATGTTTATTCTTTAAATGATATGGACAGTATACACAGCCATTTACACAATAGTTAGATAAATAAAGAGGTGCAAAAAGCACGATTCTGTTTCCGTAATAATCTTCCTTAATCTGCTTAGCAAGTTCGAAGATTTCCTGGATTTTCTCTTCATTTTCACATGCAAGAAGTACAGAAGCTTCTCTGTGTGTAAGTCCTTTTCTTAATTTAGCCTTTGCGATAATCTGATCAATAACTTCAATATTATCCTTGTTTTCGTCTGCGTATTTGAGTGTGTCAAGAATCTCTTCGTCAGAAATAAACTCTTCCGCTTTCATCGATTTCACATCATACATTTTGGTAGTCTCCTTTATAAAACAATTATTGGCTTTTATTTGTCATAAGCATTTTAATGAAATAAACAAAATATAAGCGCTCTTTATTTCAAAAAAATAAGCTGCATCAAAAAAGATACAGCTTAAACTATACTCATCATCAAATATATGCCGTATCTTTCGCCTCAAGCATGGTTTCAGCGTCAGATTCGTTAAAATTATAACATTCATTTATTGTTTCTTCAATATATTAAGCAAATTACTTTACAAGTGTCAGCATTTTATTTTCAAAGTTAATATTTGAAATATAATCCTTTAATAAGGGATAACCAATAATGCCACTAGCTCCAAAATTATCCTTAATTGCTGATAAATCCGCAACCTGGCTTGTTGCCTCCAGAATTCCCACACTTCCGCACTTAATTAATGGGGCCTTGAATAATCCTTTTTCATCAGGCTGAATATCGAATATATCATTAAAGTCTGTATTAAAGACGCAATAAGAAGCACCTGTATCAAATACAAACTTATAATCATTCCCATTAATTGTAACATCCATCATTGGAACAATGCCCATTTCAAGTGGAATCTGTACTCCTTTTTTTTCAAAATCTTCATCCAAAATAATTACTTTATTTTCATAATCGATGGTAACCTTATGATTTTTAATAAAGTCAAAACCAAGAGAACCCAGGAAAACCACATCTTTATCTATTTCTTTTAATGGGTTCTCTACATAACTCATGTCTATGGCCACTGTATTGTTTTCTATTTTATATGAAGAAAATTCAATTACAGAATTAATCATTTGGACCGTATTGGTATTCATATTTTCGTGTTCAGTTGCGTCATATGTATATGCTTTAATATCTCCATCTTCACCATTAAAATATCTGGTATTCAAGGTTGTCTGCACAGCGCCTGTATCGAACACCAAATGTCCGGCTTTTCCGTTTACTTTTGCATCAATCAACATAATTCCTACAACCAACTTAAAAGGTATTCTCATTATTAATTCTCCTATCCATGCATCTTAAAAACACTTATATTATAAAACAATCAGATAAAAAAGTGGGATTTTCTTTACTAATTATTCGTTAATCTGAGTATAAACAAAGATTTTTTACAGATATTTAATCTGTTTTTATCTCAAAAAGTCAAAATTACTTGATTTTTTTATTTTCAGTGATTATAATACGAAAACATAAAAAGGGGCTATGAACAAAGGGGTTCGGTGAATAAATGATTAAATCATTGGTTCAGCGAATTTTTTTATGACAAGCCTTAATATAGGAGGAATTAGAAATGAAATTCAAAAAGCTCATGAGTATGGCTCTTGTTGGTGTTATGACTCTTGCAACAGTTGCTGGTTGTACATCAGGACAGTCATCAAACAAGGACACATTTAAGATTGGTGGTATCGGACCTCTTACAGGACCAGCTGCTATCTACGGAACAAACGTTATGAACGCTGCTCAGATTGCTGTTGACGAAATCAACGCTGCTGGCGGTATCAATGGTTACCAGATCGAGTTCAAGGCTCAGGATGATACACATGATGCTGAGAAGGCTATCAACGCTTACAACTCTCTTAAGGACTGGGGTATGCAGGTTCTTCTTGGTACAGTTACAACAACTCCTTGTGTTGCAGTAGCTGAAAAGACAGCTGAAGATGGAATGTTCCAGATTACACCTTCTGCTTCATCAACAGACGTTATTGTTAACGACAATACATTCCAGGTATGCTTTACAGACCCTAACCAGGGAACTGCTTCAGCTCAGTACATTGGTATGAACGAAATTGCAACAAAGGTTGCTATCATTTACAACAGCTCTGATGTTTACTCATCAGGTATCGAAGCAACATTCGAAAAAGAAGCTGCTAACCAGGGATTCGAAATCGTATCAATCGAAGCTTTCACAGATGATACAGCTACAGATTTCTCTACACAGCTTCAGAAGGCTCAGAGCGCTGGCGCTGACTTAGTATTCTTACCAATCTACTACACACCTGCATCAATCATCTTAAAGCAGGCTAACGACATCGGATACGCTCCTGTATTCTTCGGTGTAGATGGTATGGATGGTATCCTTACAATGGATAACTTTGATACATCTCTTGCTGAAGGCGTTATCCTCTTAACTCCTTTCGCTGCTGATGCTGATGACGAAAAGACACAGAAATTCGTTGCTGAATATCAGAAGAGATATGGCGAAATTCCTAACCAGTTCGCAGCTGATGCTTACGACGGAATCTACGCTATCAAGGAAGCTATGGAAAAGACAGGTTGTACACCAGATATGAGCGTTAAGGAAATCGGCGAGAAGATTATTCCTATCATGACTCAGATCAAGGTTGATGGTATCACAGGTGAAATGACATGGAACGCTAACGGTGAAGTTTCTAAGACACCAAAGGCTGTTATCATCAAGAATGGTGCATACGTAGCTTACTAATATAGTAATTTGAAAATATGCAAAGAGGCTGAGAATAATAATTTTTCAGCCTCTTTTTTTATTAAAATTTCAATATTTTATCGCATGATTCGCTATTTTGTGGTAAAATATTAAAGTTTTAAGTCTTAATTAATTATCATAGAGGGATTTGTTATGGATTTTATTACCCATCTTATTAATGGTATCAGTCTCGGCAGTGTATATGCTATTATCGCCCTGGGATACACAATGGTATACGGAATCGCTAAAATGCTTAACTTTGCGCATGGCGATGTCATCATGGTCGGAAGTTATATTATCTTCCTTCTTATGAGTAATGTCGGTGTACCAGCTATTCCAGCAGTTATCATTTCAATTATTGTTTGTACTACTCTTGGCATTGTCATTGAGAAAATTGCCTACAAGCCACTTAGAAGAGCAACTTCTTTAGCTGTACTTATTACTGCTATCGGTGTAAGCTACTTCCTTCAGAACTCATCTTTATTATTATTCGGTTCTGATCCTAAGGTTTTCTCATCAGTAGTTAATCTTCCAAGTATCAAGCTTGCAAACGGTATGATTAATATTTCTTCTACAACAATTGTTACTGTTGTAGTATGTATCCTTATTATGATTGCTCTTACACTTTTCATTAAGAAGACAAAAGCAGGTCAGGCTATGCTTGCCGTATCAGAAGATAAAGATGCCGCTTCATTAATGGGTATCAACGCAAATGCAACAATTTCACTTACATTCGCAATTGGTTCAGGTCTTGCTGCAATTGCTGGTGCACTCTTCTGTTCTGCTTATCCTTCACTTTCACCTTATACTGGTGCAATGCCTGGTATCAAAGCCTTCACAGCTGCAGTATTCGGCGGTATCGGTTCTATTCCAGGTGCCCTTTTGGGTGGAATCTTACTTGGTGTTATTGAGATTCTCGGAAGAGCATATATTTCTTCCCAGTTATCAGACGCCATCGTTTTTGCTGTATTGATTATTGTGCTTCTTGTAAGACCTACTGGTATCCTAGGCAAGAAGCTTCATGAGAAAGTATAAAAGGAGGTGGCATAAATGAAAAATTTCTTTACTAATATGAAAAAATCAACTAAAAACCACCTCATTACATATGCAGGAATCATTGTTGCTTATGCAATAATGCAGATTCTTTGCGGTACAGGTGTTGCATCCAATCTTATCAAAGGTCTTTTAGTTCCTATCTGCGTTTATTCAATCGTAGCTATCGGTCTTAACCTTTGTGTTGGTATTCTTGGTGAGCTTAGTCTTGGTCATGCAGGATTTATGTGTATCGGTGCATTTACAGGTGCCTTAGCAACAAAGCTTTTGTATGATTACATTCCAAGCAAGATTTTGATGTTCTTAATCGCTCTTGTTATCGGTACATTCTTTGCTGCTTTGTTTGGTTTCCTTATCGGTATACCGGTACTGAGACTTAAAGGTGACTATCTTGCAATCGTTACACTTGCATTTGGTCAGATTATTATTAATATCATCAACGTTCTTTACATTGGTAAGGATGAGGCAGGTCTTCACTTTGCATTCTCTAATCCTAATGCCATCAATATGAACGAAGAAACAGGTGTATGGTTAATTAATGGTGCTAAAGGTATTACAAAGATTCCTTCTATCTCCAATTTCACAATTGGTGTAATCCTTTTAATCGTAAGCTTATTCATTGTTTACCACCTTGTTGATTCAAGAACAGGTCGTGCTATCATGGCTATCCGTGATAACAGAATCGCTGCTGAATCAGTTGGTATCAATATTACTAAATACAAAATGCTTGCATTTACAATCTCAGCTGCTATCGCTGGTGCAGGCGGAGTTCTTTACTCCCATAACCTCTCAACACTTACTGCTACAACCAACAACTTCGGATACAATATGTCAATCATGATTCTCGTATATGTAGTTCTTGGTGGAATGGGAAGTTTCAGAGGTTCAATTATTGCAACAGTTATCCTTTATATGCTTCCTGAATTGCTTCGTGGTCTTTCTGACTACCGTATGCTCTTCTACGCAATTATCCTTATCGGACTTATGTTATTCAACTGGTCTCCTAAGGCTATTGTTTGGAGACAGAAAGTATTATCATTATTACCTTTTGGCAAAAAGGGTGAGAAAGGTAAGGTGGAATAAATGGCATTACTTGAAGTTAAAGACCTTGGCATTTCATTCGGTGGCCTTCAGGCTGTAAGTGAATTTAATATTTCTATTAAAAAAGGACAGTTATACGGACTTATCGGACCTAACGGTGCTGGTAAGACAACTGTATTCAATATGCTCACTGGAGTCTATACTCCTGACTGTGGTTCTATCGTTCTTGACGGTGTTCCAATCACAGGTAAAAAGACTACATACATTAACCAGGCAGGTATCGCAAGAACCTTCCAGAATATTCGTCTTTTCAATGATCAGACAGTTCTTGATAATGTTAAAATTGGTCTTCACAATCAGATTAAATACAATACCTTTACAAGTATTGTAAGATTACCTAAATATTTCAAATCAGAGAAACAGATGAAAGAAAAAGCAATGGAGCTTTTAAAGGTATTTGACCTTGATAAGGAAGCTGATCTTCTTGCAAGCAATCTTCCTTATGGTAAGCAGCGTAAGCTCGAAATTGCACGAGCTCTTGCTACTAATCCCAAGCTTCTTCTTCTCGATGAGCCTGCAGCTGGTATGAACCCTAATGAAACAGCTGAGCTTATGGATACAATCAGATTTGTAAGAGATAATTTTGATATGACAATTCTTCTTATTGAGCATGATATGAAACTTGTATCAGGTATCTGTGAGGAGCTTACAGTACTTAACTTTGGTAAGGTACTCTGCCAGGGTTATACTAAAGAAGTATTGGAAGATACAGAAGTTATCAAGGCTTATATTGGAGATTAAGAAAGGAAATAGATTATGGCAGTTTTAGAAGTAAAAGATCTTGTTGTAAATTATGGTCTTATTCAGGCTATCAAAGGTATTTCCTTTGAAATCGAGGAAGGTGAGCTTGTAGCATTAATCGGTGCCAATGGTGCTGGTAAAACTACTATCCTTCATACTATTACAGGACTTATTCAGCCAAAGGCTGGTACAATTATTTATAATGGTCAGGACATCACTAAGATTCCTGGTTACAAAATCGTATCTCTTGGTATGTCCCATGTTCCAGAAGGAAGACGTGTATTCGCTAACCTTACTGTAATGGAAAACCTCAAAATGGGTGCATATACAAGAAAGGACAAAAAAGAAATCGAAGAAACCTTAAAGACTGTATTCGAGCATTTTCCACGTCTTGAGGAAAGAAAGAATCAGGCAGCTGGTACTTTATCTGGTGGTGAACAGCAGATGCTTGCCATGGGTCGTGCTCTTATGAGCAAACCTAAAATGCTTCTTCTTGATGAGCCTTCAATGGGT
This sequence comes from Lachnospiraceae bacterium, assembly GCA_024403275.1. Lineage (GTDB taxonomy): Bacteria > Bacillota > Clostridia > Lachnospirales > Lachnospiraceae > UBA3766. The sequence continues at coordinate 14,613 of JAKSSD010000023.1, read as the reverse complement.
CTCTCTCCTCTTATGGTTAAGGAAGTATTCTCCATCATCGATTATTGTCACAAGGAAGGCATTACTATTCTTCTTGTAGAACAGAATGCTAAGATGGCTCTCAACTATGCAGACAGAGCTTATGTACTTGAAACCGGTAATATCACATTAAGTGGAGATGCAAAGGATATCTTAAATAACGATCAGGTTAAGAAAGCATATCTTGGTGTATAATTTATGAATAAAATTTTAGTTGCAATGAGCGGAGGCGTTGATTCCTCCGTCACTGCTTATCTTTTAAAAGAACAGGGATATGAATGTATCGGATGTACCATGAAATTATATGATACTGAGGACTTAGCTAATCCTTGTGCTACATGCAATCCAAAAGAAGGAAGTCAATCCAAAACATGTTGCAGCGCTGACGACGTAGAAGACGCCAGAAGCGTTGCTTTTCGTTTAGGTATGAAATACTATGTCTTTAACTATAAAGACGATTTTAAGAGCACTGTAATCACTAATTTCGTGGACTCCTATATCAAAGGTTCAACTCCAAACCCTTGTATTGAGTGTAATAAGCATATGAAGTTCACTAAACTTCTCAATCAGGCCAATCTTCTTGGTTATGATGGTATAGCCACTGGACACTATGCAAGAATTATTGAGGAGGATGGAGTTTTTCGTTTATTGAAGGCTGTTGATTTATCAAAGGATCAAAGCTACGTGCTTTATAATCTCTCACAGGAGCAGTTATCAAAGATTAAATTCCCTTTGGGTGCAATGACCAAAAACGAGGCTAGAGAAATTGCTGAAGCTCAAGGCTTCATTAACGCTAGAAAGCACGATAGTCAGGACATCTGTTTCGTACCTGATGGTGACTACGCTTCAATGATTGAGCGCTATAGTGGCAAAACCTTTAATCCTGGCAATTTCGTTGATAAAGAAGGTAATATTCTCGGTAAACATAAAGGTATTATCCACTACACTATCGGCCAGCGTCGAGGACTTGGAATTCCTGCAGCTGATCGTTTATACGTCGTCAAAATCGATGTTCCAAACAATACTGTAGTTCTTGGAAGTAATGATGATTTATTTGCCAGAGAAGTAAATGCCAAAGATTTAAATTGGATTGCAGGTGGTAATGTTCCAGCAGAATTCAGATGCAAAGCCAAAATTCGTTATAGAATGACTGAGCAAGCCTGCACTGTTAAGACAGACGGCAATAACTTTACTATTATATTTGATGAACCACAGCGTGCAGCCACAAGTGGCCAAAGTGCAGTTCTTTACGATGGAGACTATGTACTTGGTGGTGGCATTATCTGTTAATCTTAATTAACATTACATATATGATATTATTCATACATGGAATAGAACTTACTGTAAAAGTTCTATTCGCTATTAAAATATTGTTATCACGTAAAAAGAGGACTAGTCTTAACAACTAATCCTCTTTTATATTATCCTTTTACACTTAGTTTTTTACTTAGATATTATTCAAAAGTGTGAATCCGTTGTCTGCAAGAATCTTCTCTGCATCAGCGATGTTATCCACTCTGAATACTACATATGCATCAAGTTCTTTATGTACTGTAAATGCATATGAATAATCAACATTAATATCGGCCTTATCAAGTGTCTGAAGAACTTTATATAATGCACCTTCAATGTCATCCATCTTAACAGCAATTACATCTGTAGTCTTCACAATTGTATCTTCCTCAAGAAGTGCTACTGCTTTATCATTATCAGAAACGATAAGTCTTAAAATACCAAAATCCTTTGAATCAGCAATACTCATTGCCTGAATATTGATATTTGCCTTTGCAAGCTTTTCAATAACCTCAACAAGCTTACCCTTCTTGTTCTCTACAAATACAGAAACCTGTTTAATAGCCATAATAAATACCCCCTATAACTTCTATATAACCCCTGCTTATATTAATGTAACTTACGATTATCAATTACTCTGACAGCTTTTCCTTCACTTCGAACAATTGTCTTTGGTGCACAAAGATGAACCTTTGGTCCAATACCAAGCATTGTTCTCATAGCGCCTTCAAGAGCCTTTTCCTTATCAGCTACTTCAGCTACCTTATCTGAGAACTGTTCAGGTGTTAACTCAACATTGATATCCATTGTATCTGTGTTGTTCTTTCTGTCTACAATAATCTGATAGTTTGGTGTGTATCCCTCGTTAAGAAGAACTGTTTCAATCTGGCTTGGGAATACATTTACACCTCTGATGATAAGCATATCATCTGATCTTCCCTTTGGCTTAGACATCTTAACGTGTGTTCTACCACATGAACATTTCTTTCTTGAGAGTACACAAAGGTCTCTTGTTCTATATCTAAGAAGTGGGAATGCTTCCTTATCAAGTGAAGTAAATACTAATTCACCAACTTCTCCATCAGGAAGAACTTCTCCTGTATCAGGATCAATAATTTCAGCATAGAAATGATCTTCATTGATATGCATACCTGTCTGCTCTTCACATTCAAAAGATACACCAGGACCAGATGTTTCTGTAAGACCATAAATATCGTAAGCCTTAATACCAAGGCCTTTCTCGATAGCCTGTCTCATCTCTTCTGTCCAAGGCTCTGCACCAAAAATACCAGCCTTTAATTTGTTATCTTCTGGCTTGTAGCCCTTCTCTGCAAGTGACTCTGCAATAAATGCAGCATATGAAGGTGTACAGCAAAGAATTGTTGATTCAAGATCCATCATGAACTGAATCTGTCTCTCTGTATTTCCTGATGACATAGGAAGTGTAAGGCTTCCTACCTTGTGTGAACCACCATTTAAACCAGGACCACCTGTGAATAATCCGTAGCCATAGCAAACCTGAACTACGTCTTCATTAGTTCCGCCTGCAGCAACAATTGCTCTTGCGCAACACTCTTCCCATAAATCAATATCATGCTGTGTATAGAAAGCAACTACTCTCTTACCTGTAGTACCTGATGTTGACTGAATTCTTACGCAATCCTTTAAATCTGTTCCTAAAAGACCATATGGATATGCATCTCTTAAGTCTGCCTTTGTTAAGAAAGGAAGTTTCTTAATATCATCAATTGTCTTGATGTCTTCTGGCTTAACCCCTTTTTTGTCCATAAGATCACGGTAATATGCAACATTGTCATAAACATGCTTTACCTGCTTAACAATTTTCTCATTTTGAATTTTTACAATCTCTTCTCTGGAAGCTGTTTCAATTTCTTCCTGGAAATATTTACCCATTGGATACCCTTCTCCTTTCATAATGGGATAAATCATTTTATCCACAAATAATATTATATCGAATATCTTTAGATATTAAAACAAATCCACCGCTTTTTATAGCAATGAAACATTAAATTTTTCTCTTCATTTTTTATATAATTTAACCAAAAAATCCTCAGGTCAACCCTTATTTATTGACACTGAGGATAAATAAATATTTAATCTGATACTGGACACTTAACCACTGTTTTATCATTATCACTTATTCCAAGAATGTTCGTTTCCATGCTATGCAAAAGCTCATGGGACTTATCTTTAATATCAGATAAATAAGTTATAACAAGATTCTTTTTAGGAAGAATATAGCATTTTTGCTTCCATTTACCATTTATACTAAAGCCATCTCTGTATTTCCAAAAATAGAAACCATACCCGCCTTCCTTATTCATCTGCCTGACAGAAGTGGCCATATTTATATATTCTTCGGACAAAATCCTTCGATCCTTATAAATACCCTTATTGAGGAGCATATTACCTATTTTACTCATATCTTCAACCGATAATTTCATCTTTGAAGCCGAATAAAAATATCCACCAGGACATCTTTCGTAAGTGTAGCCCTCTATCTCCATTGCTTTAAAAATATTCTCTTCGATAAATAATCCTAAATCTTCTCCTAATGCATAATGAAGTGCCACTCCAACTAAATAAGGAGAAAAATTGCTATATTCAAAGGCTGGATTATCTACGTTTTTAATATTAGTTTCAAAGGCTTCCTTAAGATAATCATCACTAACTGGTCTGAAAGGAAATCCTTCTACTGACATAGTCATAAATCTTCTTAATGAAAGCTTTGAAAATGTATCTTTCGCTTCCTTTGATATATTCAGTCTATCCATTGGAATATAATCAAAAAGATTTTTATCAAAGTCTATCAAACCTCTGTCCCAGGCAATTCCAAGTGCTATCGATAAAATCGATTTAGTGCAGGAATATATATCATATTTCCCTTTAGTATCTCCAAAAGAATACAGAAGCTTACCATTCTCGTAAACTTCTGCACCATATACTTTCCATTTATTGTCTTCAATATCTTTAACGAAAGCATCAAAATTCATAACTACCTCTTAGTCCTTCAAAGAAACTGCATAGATTGCAAATTCATGCTCTCCATTACCTACTCTGTCTGTTTCAGCAAGTTCTATATCTGTTCCCTTGGAAGCATAATAATCTGAAAGCCAAGTTAAATCTTTATTAGCATAAGCTACAAAATAAAAATTATCATTATGGACTATTTGTTCTTCAAGATTATCTACTCCGTAATTACTAAGCTTTTCGGCATATATTGGACTGTTATTAGCCCAACCACCACAGATTTCTCTGTTTTTTAATCCACTGCTTTTTCCACCTGCAATTTTTTGAGTGTACTTAACTGTAGAATAAACATCAAGAACATAATAATTCTCTGAATGATTATCGCAATATGTTTGAAGTTCTTCCCAACATACATTTACTTCTTCTCTTCGTTTCTTCTCATTTATTACATTTTTGATGTTAGTAACAGATGTAACTAAGAATACGATGCCAAGAATCGAAGCTATAACAATCACTGCTATCTTACTGCTCTTTTTAGATTCTTCCTTTTTGAGAGCCTTTACAAGCATTATAAGCAATAATCCGATTAACAACAAAAGTTCGCAAATATAGAAAGAGTCTATAACTCTCACTTCAAGTCTTCCTCTAATAATTGGGAAAAACCAACCTATTGTTCTAGCCATAAATAAAGCAGCAATTTCAATAAGATTTTCAAATCGCTTATATAGCAAAGCCATTACAATGCATATCAAATATAAAGCCCAGGCTGCTATTGTCCACGGCCAATCAACCTTCGATAATAGTCTGTATTTGTACTCGGAAAGAAGTCCGCTTACAGATGTTTTAATATAATGAATTCCCAATTCCTTATCGTTATAATCAACGATTGTCTGTAAGGTCTTAGTATCAAATGAATTATCAATAGCTATATTGTAATTTCTAAGTAATAGGCTCTCTTCCTTTGTGATTCCTGCGCCATTATAAAGTTCAGGATAATCTTCATATAAAGGATAGTATTTTTGGAAATCATAAAGTTCAGTTCTAACCTTATTATATTTTTCAAATTCTTTCCAGCCGTTAACTGAATAAGCTATTTTATGAATCCCGAAGCTTGCAATCATCAAAGCGATAATAATTCCTGCAAGATAAATAAACTTCAATAAATTCTCTTTTGAAAGAGGCTTATAATCATTGTCTCTTCCATTAAACCATCCTGTTAATCCCGCAATTATAATCATTGGTCCGATAAGAACCACCATCTGCCATCTTAACATAAATCCAAGAATAATAAGGATTATAGCAGGTATATTACTTATCAAGAATTCTTTCTTTTTTAAACTTCCATCCGCTGTAATCAAAAGCATTCCACCACTACCGCTTAACATGGCTGCTACGAAAGAATACTGAACAAACAGTGATGGATATAAAGCCATTCCTGTAAATGCTAATACAAGAAGTGCTGATGCTAACAATTTACCAGTGAGCTTAGGAATAATCTGCCAGCATCTCACTAAAACAAAATACGCACTTACCATTATGCTTGCAACAAGGAATACTCCAAACCAGGATACTATCGGACAAAGCTTTGAAAGTAATGCTAAGCCTGCTGCCAATGGATATAGTATATAAATAGCATATCCACTTGGTTTTCCTGTAAATTGGCCACTTATAATCTCCTTTAGCATAATATCGTCATTCATATCATAATAAAGGTCTGTACAAAGGGCGATTATTATTCCAGCCACGATTACTATGGCCGCTGGAATAATAATGTTATTCAATTTTGAAATACTTATACTTTTCTTTTCCATACAAACGCCTAATATAGTTTGGCAACATTTATTTTAATTTATTTTTCATCTGACATGTCTTATCTTTACAATTAATGCACTGTAGAGTTTTATTTGATCCACTCCAGAATCTCTCTGGATGAAGTGCGTAAATAATCTCCCAGTTAATAAGCACTAAAACAGACATTGCAAATAGACTAAGGCTAAAAAAGCTTCCCACAAAAAGCATAGGTGTAAACATCATAAAATGTCCCCAGTCATAAATTCTGCAGTTAATACAACATTTATTCTTCATTATAAATGTTCTAAAAGGACAGAAGAATAAAATGCAAATGTAATCACACAAAAAGAACAAGGTAGTCAGCATTAACATATCCGCTCTGTTAAGAATATCCAAATTATAAAGAATACCAAAAATCGAATTAAAGCTAAGCCAGATAATCATAACTATCAATGCTGCAATATTTTGTTTTCTTACAAATTTATTAAGTTCTTCCTTAGAATAATCTTCTACTATCTGAAAATTTCTTACCTGCTTCTTTCTCAAAGCCATAGACAATTGTTCAAATGGGAAAACATGAAGAAGCATCAGTCCCATAAAAATAAGCCATATGAAATGTGTTGGAACAAGCTTAGAGAAAAACGGAGTAAGAAGATACTGATTTAAAAGCTCTCTATGTGTCAGATAAAAAATTAAAACAGTAAGAAAAATGATACATCTTAATACGAGTTTTGCAATATATCTTTTAAGCATTTTTGTCATTACAATTTTAGACATCATTTTTCTCCTTGTTTTTTGAAATTATAGCATATAATATTAATCTCTTTCAAACTTAATGAATTAATTTGTATAAATTTCATATTTTTTATATTTAACAATCTATTATAATAATCATATAGTCACTAATAGGAGAATAATATGAACAATCGCCCTTCATTTCACTATACACCAAATAAAGGATGGATAAATGATCCAAATGGCACTATTTACATCAATGGTAAATATCATCTATTTTGCCAGTACTATCCTGACGATACTGTCTGGGGACCAATGCACTGGGGTCATGCAGTAAGTAGCGATTTGATCAATTGGGAAGAACAAGACATTGCTATTTATCCAGATTCTCTTGGGTATATTTTTTCTGGCTCCTGTATTCTTGATACCGACAATCTCTCCGGACTTGGAAGCAGGGAGAATCCAGCACTTCTTGCCTTCTACACTAGTCATAATCCTGACAATGGCGAACAACAGCAGTCCCTCTCTTACAGCCTTGACTATAAACATTTTAAATCGTACGAAGCCAATCCTATAATCAAGAATAAACTCTCAGACTCTGATTATAAAATTGATTTTAGAGACCCTAAAGTATTTAAAAATCCTTATCTTGGCGGTTATTCCATGATATTAACAGCAGGAAGAATTATGGAATTTTATCATTCTAATAATTTGTTAAATTGGAAAAAAACTGGCGAATTTGACCCATCCGTAAATGGCTTTGCAGGAATTGTAGAATGTCCTGACTGTATTCAGATGGATGATGATAACTGGATTGTAACCTTATCAATAATACTCGATGAAGATAAGATTGGCACTTCTCTTAAGGATAAAGAATATATCAATCAGAGAGTAATGCAATATTTCATTGGTCGCTTCGATGGATATTGTTTTACCGATATTCTGAAGAATGATGAACCTTTGATTCTTGACTATGGAACAGATAACTATGCCTTAGTTAGCTTCGCTAACCTCGTTGAGAAAATATTTATAGGCTGGGGCGAAAACTGGGATTATGTTAGAGATTTACCCTGCAAAGAATATAAGGGCAAAATGACTCTTGCCAGGTCTGCTTCGCTAATTGATACACCATATGGGAAGCGACTTTCCTTCAAGCCTATTCTTGATTTAGAAAACAAAGCTTATATGGATAATATACAAAAAATAACAGTAGCAAATAACACTACTGTTACTTTTGATAACTTTAAAATTTCTGTAAATAAGGATTCAATTTATTTACATCGAAACCCTGAAACTTTTCCAATCAAAATCAATCCTAACAAATATCATAATATGTTTGCCAAAAGAACTCTATCATCAGATACTGCAACCTTTACTATCATAAAGGATGCAAATTATTATGAAATCTTTGCCGATGAAGGAACTATCGTTTTTTCTGTTAACTCTTAACTTCTAGAGTGCCTTAATAAAACGATCCTTAACTTCTTTGAAGGAATCATCTACGAAGCCAAAATCTTTTTCTTTATAATTCCAAAGGGCACGTCCTATTCCATATTCCTTGAATACACTGTGAATATCTTCAAGCCAGTGAATTTTAGAATCATTTTCTGCAAGATCAATTACTCCGTATTCACCACAATACAAAGCTACATCATCTTCTTTTGCTTTCTTTAATGCAGGTGCGAAGATATCCTCAAAGAATTTAGGACCTATCTCGCTAATACCTTCTGTAAATATTGCACCTGATAAATCTTTAGTAAGTTCAACACTTGCTGCGCGATATTCTTCTATAGATTTTGGATAGCTGATTCTAAAATCAGATGGCATAAAATCTACCCAGTATGCACCCTGATGTGTGAATACCATAGGCTCATAGCAGTGGAAATTATATACAATCTTATCATCAAGTGGCACATCAAGAAGTGGAACAGTTATAACACTGTTGTAGCATACACCTCCGCAGATAATATATGTATCTGGCGCAATTGCTCTTATTGTTTTAATATAATTTGCCAAAACTTTATTCCATGCATCCTTAACTTCAAATAAAACAACTTCATTAAGTGGCTCAAAAGCAACCTGTTTAGGATAATCTTTGAATGTATTAGCAATCTCCGACCAAAGCTTAAGAAATCTTGCCTGTAATGATTCATCATAGAAGAACTTCTTTCTGTCCATATCCTTCTTAAGTGGATCAAATGAATATCCGAAACACTCATGGAGGTCAATTACCATATTAAGTCCAAATTCCTCGCACCATTTTCTGCAATCCAAAAGATATTTAAAACCGCTCTCTAATTTATTGCCTTCTTCATCCTCTAACACATTATAATCAACTGGAACTCTTACATGATCAAAACCAAGTTCTGAAATATACTTAATGTCATCTCTTGTGATAAATGTTTTGAAATGCTCATGATCATACTTGTCAAACTGTGAAATCCATCCGCCAAGATTTACACCCTTTAAAAATCCATTAAATTTCTTCATAATACCCTCCAATATTTTAAAATTATAATATAAAAATTATTTCTTAAGTTTGAAATCATCCTTATCTGGATTTCTAAATATCAGTCTCCAGGTAAGAATTGTAAGCATTCTTATCAAAGTGCCAATATTATAGAATATATTTACCGAATCCATATAATCAGGAGTCAGAATCTCTTCTCTTCTAAACTCACGCTCTTCTATACAAAAGTCGCTCATCATTTTATCAAGCTCTTCAATGCTATACTTATAATAAGCCTTTTCCATTGTGAAATTGCCAGTCATCTCAAGAATTCTGCCCACAAAGGACATACAGTTATAAGTTTTATAAATCCTAAAGCCGTGAAAAATCGGCATGGAAACAGCTGAAAACAGATTGAAATAATAATTCTTTCTGTCTGCTCTTACATATTCTATAAATTGATTAATATGTTCTTTATTTTCAGCCGAAACTGGAATTTTGAAAATCTTAAGTTTAACTGTCTCATTCTTGCCATAAGCGAAGCAATCAAGTGTTTCCTCTGAAAACCCGCTCGAAAAAGGAGCATAATGTTTCACTCTCGAAAAAGAAATGAAATGCTTCATGTCTGGCTCCCCACTATAGGTTATATGAGTATATTCATATGGGTCTGTCAGTCTGGCCAGCTTACCAAATCCAGTATGAGATTTTTCAAGTGCAACAAATATGTAATCTTTATTATCTTCCATCTTACCTTTTCTTTCCAAGTAAATTAGCTATAAATGAACGGACATAGAAACCATAATCCAAGAAATCATAAATTCCATCCTTTTGAGCCTTTAATAATAGCTTAACAAGCAGTGTATAATATGCTCTGTAATAAGCAGAAACGCTTAATACATCTGGCTTACAAACAAGATGCATATAATCATAGTGTCCAGGATTATCAGTAATCATTCTATCCTTATACTGATCACTCGTTTCCATACCCATCTCTGGTGTGTAAATCGATACTGCCACATGTTTAAGCTTATGCTCTTTTATCCATTTATAAAGATTCTTAAAATCCTTCTTCTCGAAATCAAGATCAAGGATAAACATTCCCATCATCTCAAGTCCGTATTTGTTACAGATTTCAATACTCTTAATATTATTTTCTATACTGTTTTTCTTATTGTACTCTTCCATATTGCCTTCGCGAATAGTTTCAAGTCCAACAAGAATATAATAAAATCCAATATCTGCCAGTCTTTTCATAAGTTCTTCATGAGAAGCAATGAAATCACTTCGACCATAACAAATATATTTCTTCTTAATCTGACGCTCTTCTATCAGATTAATAAATCTATCAAGTCTTTCCTCGTTGAAAAGAAAATCATCATCAACAATATAGATATTTTCTGTCTGAATCTCAGCTATTTCATCTACCACATCATCTATATCACGAGCAGAATATACTCCAAGATTCATCTTGTTTCTCATACAGAATTTGCATCTGTAAGGGCAACAATAAGCAGTTCTTACCCAGGCCGCATGTTTCATTTCCAAATAGTTATAGTGATCTGCCTTTTCATAGAAATAACTTCTATCAGGTCTTGGTAGTCTTTTGATATCAAATGCCTCTACCTCATTTTCAAACCACTCACCGTTCTTCTGATATGAAATATCGTGAAGTTCTTCAATCGCCTTATCATCCTTGTTTCTTACTGCCTCAATGATAAGAGGAACCTTGAAGGAATCGAAAGAGCGAAGAACAAAATCTACAGAAGGCTTATAAAGTCTCTTAAAACAAAGCTGAGCATGAATACCTCCAAGAATAGTAATTGCTTCTGGATTGTATTCCTTTATTGTATCTGCATATTCGAGAAGGAATTCCTCCTGAAAATCTCTTCCTGCGATAAATGCAACATCAGGTTTAAATTCCTCTATTCTACTCTTGCAGCTTACATCTTCTATTTTGCCATCCCAATAGGCTATTTCATAAATATTTCTGTCCAATACAGCGGACACATACTCATGATCTAGTGGCTCATTTTCAATAATCCCTTTGAAATCATATATCGAACGATTTTCCTCTGGATGTATAAGTAAGACCTTAATTTTTTGTGTTTCCATTTTTTATTTTTTCCTCTTCCATAAGAACATTAAATGCGACTTTTCCAACTAGTGTTTTAGGTAATTCTTTACGGAATTCATAGGCATAAGGCCATGAATACTGAACAAGATTCTGTTCACAGTGACTTCTGATTTTACTTCTAATCTCTGGTGTATCCTCTATTCCTTCTCTTAAAACGATAAATGCCTTGGCAACCTGAACCTTATATTGATGATCAATACCTATTACACAAGACATTAATACCTCAGGCACCTGATCAATAATATTTTCAATATACTGTGGATAAAGATTATATCCTGAAGATACAATCATTCTCTTAATTCTTTGCTTGAAATAAACAAAGCCTTCTTCATCCATATATCCTAAATCTCCAGTATGAAGCCATACTTTTCCATCCTCGTGAGTTTTAAGAATATGTTCGCTTTCTTCCGGATCATTATAATAACCCTTCATAACAGTAGGTCCATTAATAACAATCTCTCCATCTTCGCCATAGGGTAATTCTTCCATAGTTGATGGATTAATAATTTTGAAATAAATATCAGGATAAGGAATACCAATGCTTCCCTCTCTGTAATATTTCTCTGGAGTCATACAGCATCCGGTTACACATTCTGTAAGTCCATAGCCCTCTCGAACCTGAATCATTGCGCCATGCTCATGAAGGAATGTATCTATCTTTTGCTTAAGGCTTACTGATAATGAATCTCCACCACTTATAACACATTTAAGGAATGATAAATCAACCCCATCCAGTTTCTTATTTCTAAGCATTGCCTCATACAATGAAGGCACGCCAGCAATAACATTTGGTCTGTATTTGGTAAGAAGCTGGTCAAATGTCGCTGCATTAAACTGTGGTAAAATCACGCTGCAACCACCAAAATACTGAGTAGTATGAATACAGATACCAAGACCAAATCCATGGAAAACAGGCATAATAGCAAGAACCTTATCTCCTGGCTTAAGAATATGACAGGCTTCAGTTCCTGATATTGCAAGGGAGTTGAAATTATAATTGGTAAGCTCTATTCCTTTAGGGAATCCACTTGTTCCACCACTATAAAGAATCGCTGCTGTATCCTCTGGTTTACCTTCATGGAAAGTTTCCCCTGTATATTTTTTACCGCTCTCAATAAATGCATGCCATTTTATTGTTTTATCGCTCTTTTCAACATTTACCTTTCTGCCCTTTGTAAGCGAATATGCAAGACCAAGACCTAAAGGCATCGAATCCTTGACACTTACAAGAATAACCTTCTCAAGCCCTGTATCATTTATAATATGATTAATCTTGTTAAAAGCTAAATCGATAGTAACGATAAACTTACTTTTAGTCAGATTAACATAGTGCTTAATCTCATTCTCTGCTGATAAAGGATGAATCATACTTGATACTGCACCAATCTTATTGATAGCATAAAAAGCCATCAAAGCTTCTGGTGTATTAGGCATACAGATACTTACTATATCCCCAGGATTAATACCATTAGCCTTAAATGCTTTAGCTGTTTCCTCTATCTGCGCATCAAATTCTTCATAGCTGACAGTCTTGCCAAAATAGTTATAACTATTACTCTTACCATATTTATTTACAGACTCCTTTAACATACTGTAAATAGAATAGGTAGGATATTCCAAATGCTCTCTCACTCCATCATAATACTTATACCATGGTGTTTTTAACTCAATACTCATAATTTTTCCCTGCATTATTGTATTTATTTTTGATTAATAACTCTTTAACCGCATCATATAACTTCTGGTTTGCTTCTTCCACGCTCATTCCTTCAAATGTCATCGGCTCGCCATAACATATGGTTAGATTCTTACTTCTAAATTTGTATTCTCCCGTAACAGAATATGGTATTATTGGACAATTTGTCCTCTGACTCATTACCACAGCGCCTGGCTTAAAAGGAAGAAGAATCTCTTCTGTATAATTTCTTCCAGCCTCAGGTGATAAATTGATAGCATATCCATCCTGCAAATAAGCTATCGCTGTATACAAAGCTCCCCTGTTTTCCTTCTTGCTAAAATCAACTGGTATAGAACCAACACCCTTAAACAAAAAGCCAAATGGGCCATCATGCAAATCTTTCTTAGCCAACGTATAAATAACTCTTCTTGTCGAAGTATCTACCATAATCGGATCTAATGCATGCATATGGTTTCCCGCAATAACACAGGCACCCTTCTTTGGAATAACTTCTTTATTAATATATTTCGGATTAAATATAAGCTTGAAAATCACCGTAAATATCGGTCTCAGTATTATATATAAAACCGGACTAGTTTTCTTAACTTCCATATTTCCTCACTTGTCACTGGGGACACTGCTACTGAGGACGGTCCTTTTGCCATGCCCTACTTTTTACAAACATATATATATCGAGCTAAATTTTCTAAATATTTATCTTTTCCCTGCAATATATAATCTGTCTGGTCGATCAACAAATCGCCCCACATCCCTATTCCTTCTTTATGAAACTGCTCACTATATTTTAATGCAATTTTTCTCTTTTTGTCTAACATTTCAAAGGATTCCAGGCTTATGTCACTCACCTCATAATCCCATCCTATCTCCTTTAATGCCTTAGCAAAAACTGTCGAATTCTCATCCTCCGTCTTATCCATGACATCCCCTTCCTGATATGCCACGAAAAAGACACCATCCTTCTTAAGCCATCTTCTAACCTGCTTAACTAAGGCTTTCATATCTTTTGCAAAATAAACGCTATCCATAGCTATTACTACATCAAAGGATTCATCGGGATACTCTTTCTCACCAATTATCCCTACTTCGAAATCGGCTTCCTTGTCAGCCATTTTAGCGTATTCAATTGCTTTATTAGAATAATCAAATCCATGAATCGAAGCCTTGCACTTTTCTTTCAGATACATAAGCATTTTGCCATTGCCGCAACCAATATCAAGTATTTCGGCTCCTTCATTAACATATGGCAAAATTTTATTAATCTGATTTATATCACTAAATCCATCCTGCGAAAAATCCTCACCATATGCTTCCTTACAGAATTCTTTAAAAATCTCTGACTCCTTTGCCATCGTATAGAATTCTTCATATGCATCATAGAATAACAATTCTTCTTCCAAATAATATCCTCCAAAACTATGTTATAAGTTTTAATTACTATTTTTATTTTTTCTCTTTAGCAAATCTAAAGTCCATAGATATATAAATCCTACAATTTCTATCTTT
>JAKSSD010000022.1 GCA_024403275.1 Lachnospiraceae bacterium | reverse complement strand
CTTTATATAAATATTTTCAAACTTAGTAATTATAGCATAAGTTCAAACAAATTACTATTACAATTTATAAGCCGCCTTCGAATAATTTATTCAAAAGCGGCTTAAATATTATCTTAAATCTACTCTTCTGATCTTACCTGAAATTGTCTTTGGAAGTTCATCTCTGAATTCAACGATTCTTGGATACTTATAAGGAGCTGTATGTTCCTTAACATATTCCTGAATTTCCTTCTTCATTTCTTCAGTACCTGCTGTACCCTTTGTAAGAACGATGTTAGCCTTTACAACCTGACCTCTGATTTCATCAGGAACTGCAACTACAGCACATTCAAGAACGTATGGAAGCTCCATAATTACAGACTCAATTTCAAATGGTCCGATACGGTATCCTGAAGACTTGATAACATCATCTACACGACCAACGTATGTGATAAATCCGTCTTCATCTCTCCATGCTGTATCACCAGTATGATAATATCCGTCATACCATACTTCTTTAGTCTTCTCTTCATTCTCAAAGTATCCCTGGAAAAGACCACATGGTACGTTTTCAGCTGTTCTGATAACGATTTCACCTGTGTCACCAACCTTACATGAATTTCCATCTGGATCAAGAATATCAACTTCATAAAGTGGTGATGGCTTACCCATTGAACCAATCTTATTATTCTCACCAACAAAGTTAGCGATTGAAAGTGTTGTCTCTGTCTGACCGAAGCCTTCCATAATTCTAAGGCCTGTTGCCTTTAAGAACTGGTTGTATACTTCTGGGTTCATAGCTTCACCAGCAACTGTAGCATACTTAAGTGAGCTTAAATCATATTTAGATAAATCTTCCTTAATGAAGAATCTGTACATTGTTGTAGGAGCACAGAATGTTGTGATATTAAATTTCTTGAATAATGGAAGAATATCATCTGCCTTAAATTTCTCGAAATCGTAAACCATAACGGCTGTTTCACACATCCACTGTCCGTATAATTTACCCCATAATGCTTTACCCCAACCTGTATCAGAGATAGTAAAGTGTAAACCATTTGGATCAACATTGTGCCAATACTTAGCTGTAAGGAAATGTCCAAGAGGATATTTATAGTTATGAGCAGCAATCTTAGGATATCCTGTAGTACCTGATGTGAAGAACATAAGCATTGTTTCATCACCACAAGGATAATCCTCGCCTTTTTCATATTCCTTAGAGAAATTAGGTAAATCCTTGTTAAAGTCATTCCAGCCAGGACGTGTTGTACCTTCTACATTTACCTTAACAGTAACCTGAGGACAGTTAGCCATAGCCTTCTCTGCCTCGTCAGCTACATCACCCTTACCTGTACAAATAAGTGCTTTTACATGAGCTGAATTAAATCTGTATTCAAAATCATGATCCTTAAGTAAATGAGTTGCAGGAATGATAACTGCACCAATTTTATGAAGTGCAAGAATTGTAAACCAGAACTGATAGTGACGCTTAAGAACTACCATTACCTTGTCTCCTCTTTCGATACCAAGAGACTTGAAGTAATTAGCTGTCTGGTTTGAATATTCCATCATTTCCTTAAATGTGAATTTTGACTCCTTATGATCTTCTGAATAGAATACCATAGCTGTCTTATTTGGATCCTTCTTTGCAATCTCATCAACAATATCAAATGCAAAGTTGAACTTATTCTCATCTGTAAATTTAACTGAATTTACGATACCATTTTCATCAACTGTAGTCTGTACAAATTTATCTGCAACTGGATCTTTAACCTTAGCAAGATCGAAATTACAGACAGTATTTCTTCTAACCTTTTCTTTAACCTCTGTAAGGCCTTCTTTTTCTGGATTCATAACTACAGCATAAATCTCACAGTCTTCACCTCCAAGAGCGATTTCATTATGAGGAGTAGATGAATCGTAGTAGATACAGTCGCCTTCATGAAGAATCTCGACGCTGTCTCCAACCATCATTTTAAGACTACCTTTGATAACGATATCCATTTCCTGACCTACATGTGTAGCAAAAGTATATGGAGGATTAAGAGCTGCCTCAGAATATGGAATCTTTACGTAAAATGGCTCAGCAAGCTTATTTTTAAACTTAGGAGCAAGGTTATGATAAGATAAACCTTCTCTTCTGACAATTTCAGCACCTTCACCTTTTCTTGTTACTGTATATTCAGAAACACGTGGTGATTCACCACTTAAAAGATCTGATAAATCAACCTTACAAACATTTGCAATCTTGTAAATGAATGTAAATGGAAAATCCTTTTCACCTGACTCAAGCTTAGCGTACTCTTCAACAGTAATACCAATCTTCTTGGCTAAAGAAACCTGAGACATATTCATGTCTTCTCTAAGTGTCTTGATACGCTTTGCAACTTCTTGAATCTGCAATTCTAGATTCTCGTTCATTTCTAACATTTTTAAAACCTCCATAAAATAAAAAATCCCGTCTCAAGTTATCTTGAGACGGGTTATATCCCGCGGTACCACTCAAATTGCATCAATGACGATGCCCCTCTTCTGACTCCTACAAGCCAAGTGCTTTAACGCAGCATTACGGGAATTGTCTACTCTAGAAATTTCGGAATTCCAACTCAGAAGGGATAGCTATTAAGAATTAAACTATTGTCTCGCACCAAACGACAACTCTCTGAAAGTCAGACATCTTAAGCAGTCTTCGTCAATGTTTTTGTGATATCAAATTTACTTTATTTAAATTAGCACGATTTAAACTATATTGTCAACATTAATTTTCAAATTAATATCTGTAAGGAAGTTCTGATTTTTCTCTTGAAGCCTCATAATCTCTCTTAGCAATTTCAATTTGTTCATCAGTGTCTACCATAAGCTTATCTAGTTCTTTAATCTGTGCTAAATACTCATTAATCTCTTTCATTGGACGAGCTGTATTAAATGTTCTACCAATAGAATCTGCCAAGGCCGAATCTTTAACGAAAGGAAGTGTAAGTACATTTACAATTATCATGATTATCAAGCCAAAAATTGCAATAAGAATTGCCGATACAATAAGCTGAAATACAAATGAATGCATCATTGTAGCTCCAAGAAATACGCATGCTGCGATGAAAAATACAAGATAGCAGAATATATTCATAGAACGTCTGCTATGTGTCATTTCATTTACAACAACCTCTAATTCCTGAATCTTCTCTTCAAGCTCATCTTTTTGAGATCTGTAAAGATTATAATTAACAATTAACTGATTAAGTTCTCCCTTAAGAGTCTTATTTTGCTCACGCCAGTCAAACTGAATCTGATAATTACTGATTGAATCAAGGCTATTTCTATCCTTATTAACATTCATATCATTTATATCACTCTTATTAGTTTGAATGCCTTTAGACTCATATTCTTCATCTAGACTATCTCTTAAATCTTCATATTCCATATTCATCTCTTCTAACTTATTTTTCTTAGCTATAAGAGTATGCTTCATATTTCTAAGAGCAATCTTGATATCTGAATCTTCTGATGCAATAGAATCTAATTTAAGTAAGCTGGCAATCTTTTTCCAAAGCGCTGATTTGCTGCTGGTTGCTCTGAATCTAACATATAAAATAAATGTATAAATCCAAATAGCGATTACAAAAAAGCCCGCACCACCAGCGCCAAAAAACATAGCTAATGATGTAAACATCCCTAAAGACATTCCACATATAAGGTATCCAAGAAATACCATAAATAAAGCAAGCGATATTACAAAGAAAAACAAAAAGTTTGTAAATTCTGAACTTTTTCTTCTAACATTTCCCTTAAGTCCACTTTCACAAACCATTATGTCATTTTCAATATTTCTTATTTCTTCTTTTAGAAGAGATATACCTTCAAGGAGTTTATCTTCTTCTGGTGAAATTAATCTCATTTTATTTACCACCTAAGGATCTTATCATTTCAATATCTTCTTCAGTAAGCTTCAAGTTTGACTGATACTTTTCTCCTGAAGGTAAAGTAACTGAAATATCAATAACACTACCTACTGGAACACCTGACTGCTGCATAGCGCCAATAAAGGATACAAATCTTGGATGTCTTCCTGAGAATTCATCCCATTTCTTTTTAAATGTAAGTAAAGCGGCTGGATTAACCATTAGTATTCCTCCACATATTTCTTAATCTTATTTTTCGCTCTCTGTAAAGCATTGTCTGTAGTCTTTTCATTCTTTTCAAGGACCTTAGCTATCTCACTTGTAGAAAGACCAATAACATATAAATCCATAACCTTATATTCAAGGCTTGATAAATTATCTTCCATGAATTTCATAAGGTCATCATAATTTTCCTTCGAAATAAGTTTATTTTCAGGATTATAAATATCTGACAAACCTAAATCTTCTGTAGAAAGTGTAGATATTTCATTATCTTCATTTTCCTGATAATCAGTTGATGAAATAGAAATTGCTTTATTTAAGCTTTCATACTTAGGGTTATTTTGTTTAGTAATTGCAGAATAAATATTTCTTTTCACACAAAGATTTGCAAATGTAGAAAACTTAATATTTTTGCTTACATCAAAATCCCTGACAGCCTTAAATAAACCTATCATTCCCTCTTGTACAAGGTCATCATTATCACCACCAAGAATATATAAGGATTTTATACTCGATAATACTACTCCCTTATATTTGGCTATAAGATAGTCCATGGCATATTTATCATTTACACTTAATTCAACTAACTGTTCGTCAGTATACTGACTATAATTCATCTATTTACCCAATCTCTGTCTAACTATCTCATAGCAAAGTATACCAGCTGCAACTGAAGCATTAAGAGAATCAACCTGACCTTTCATCGGTATACTTGCAACATAATCACAGTTTTCTTTAACAAGTCTTGAAATGCCATCACCTTCAGAACCAATAACAACACCGATTGCGCCCTTAAGGTTAAGGTCATACATAACTTCTCCATCCATATCTGCACATACAAACCATAAACCTTCTTTCTTGAGGTCTTCAATGGCTTTGTTAAGGTTAGTTACCTTAGCTACTGGAATATAGTTAAGTGCACCCGCTGATGTTCTTGCAACTGTTGCTGTAAGACCTACTGCACGGTTCTTAGGAATAATAATACCATGAGCACCAGCCTGATGTGCAGTTCTAATAATCGCACCCAAATTATGAGGATCTTCTATATTATCCAATAGAACAATGAATGGATCTTCATTCTTATCTCTTGCTGCCTGAAGAATATCTGAAACCTCAGCATAATCGTAAGCTGCGCTATATGCGATTACTCCCTGATGTTTACCAGTTTCTGACATCTGGTCAAGTCTTACCTTATCGACAAATTTAACAAGACTTCCTGCCTTCTTAGCCTCTCTCTTAATAGTGAGAATAGGTCCATCCTGACAACCGTCCAAAATAAAAATTTTGTCTATACATTTACCTGAACGATAAGCTTCTATAACAGCATTACGTCCTTCAATAACTGATTCATTAAATCCCATTTTTCTTCCTCTTTAAATCTCAATAATCTTTGCATCTGACGCTAATTTAAGAAGTGTTAAAGCTCTGTCATACTGATTAGTCAAATACAAATACCCATAAACGGCTTCCAGACCTGTCGCTTTATGATATTCACTATAAGCCGCAGATTTAGAATGATTTTGAGTCTTAGTATTTTTACCCTTACGATAAATCTCTTTCTCCTCATCATTAAAATGATCAAGAAGAAAATCTGCTATCATACTTTGAGTTTTAGCATTAACAATTAAATTCTTATCTTTAGCCAATGCATTGACACTTTTATTACCTTTGCCAACGAAAATAGTTCTTACAATAATCTCGAAAAAACAATCTCCTATAAAAGCTAAAGTAAGAGGTGAATAAGTTCTAATATCCACCTCTTTAAGACAAAAGCGACTTTTTATTTCATTTAGAAAAGAATAATCTTTATTTAAACTCTCTTCCATTTTACACCCTCACGTGTATCTTCAAGAGCAATACCCATATCAAGAAGCTTTGCTCTGATTTCATCAGCCTTTGCAAAATCTTTTGCTTTCTTAGCTTCCTTACGTTCTGCTATCATGCCCTCAACTAATGCAACAAGCTCTGCATCTTCTGAGCTATTACTATCTTCTGTAACTTCACAAGCCTTTAATAAATCAAGACCAAGAACATAATCATAATCTCCGATAATCGCTTTCTTAGTAGCACCATTAAGATCTGATTTAAGAACATCATAAAGAAGTGTAATACCCATAGCTGTATTAACATCATTGCCTACTATTTCAGCAAACTTGTTATGCCATGCTTTAACTTCTCCATCATCTACACTGCCTTCATCCTTGATAGCCTTAACCTTATTTAAAAGCTTCTTATAAGCTGAAGCGCACTGGTCAAGTGCATCATAAGAGAAAGTAAGTGGCTTTCTATAATGTGACTGAAGTGCAAACAATCTGTAAACTAAAGGATTGTAGCCCTTTGATTCAAGTAATGATACTGTAAGGAATTCGCCCTTTGATTTACTCATCTTTCCTGTCTCATCATTAAGATGATGAACATGGAACCAGTAATTACACCATTTGTGACCAAGATAAGACTCACTCTGTGCAATCTCATTAGTATGATGAGGGAACATATTATCAATTCCGCCACAGTGAATATCCATATACTCACCAAGATGCTTCATACTAATGCATGAGCACTCAATATGCCATCCAGGATAACCAACACCCCATGGACTGTCCCACTTAAGTGCCTGATCCTCGAATTTAGATTTAGTAAACCATAATACGAAATCATTTTTATTTCTCTTATTTTCATCTTCAGTAACATCATCACGAACACCAACCATAAGCTCGTCTTCATTCTGATTACCAAATACATAATAATTCTTAAGCTTTGATGTATCAAAATATATATTTTCTCCAGCCTGGTATGCATAACCTTTCTCTAAGAGAACTTCAATCATATGAATGAATTCATCAATACAATTAGTAGCTGGTTCAACTACATCAGGTGTCTTGATATTAAGCTTAGCACAGTCTGAGAAGAAAGCATCTGTATAGAACTTGGCAATTTCCATAACTGTTTTGTGCTCACGCTTAGCACCCTTTAACATTTTATCTTCACCTGAGTCAGCATCGCTTGAAAGATGACCAACGTCAGTAATATTCATAACTCTCTTAACATCATAACCTTCAAAACGAAGAGTCTTCTCAAGTACATCTTCCATAATATAGCTTCGAAGATTACCAATATGTGCAAAATGATATACTGTAGGTCCACAAGTATACATAGCAATTTTGCCTTCCACATTTGGTTTAATCTGCTCAACATTTCTAGTTAAGGTATTATATATTTTCATAATCTATCTCCTTAAATCTAATACACGAATTTTCACAAGTCTTATACTACACCAAATTCTTATCTATTTCAAATAATTTATCCTCAATCTTAAGTAATCTTTTTTGACTATTTAGCTAATTAAGAGTAGAATACCTTTAAGAGAATGGTTAATTATTAAATTAACGGAGGGGAAATTATGGCGGAAGATTTAATCAAAGAAATTGATTTTGAAAAATTAAGAAAAACTCTTGTTACAAGACAGGCTATCAATGCTATGTTTATTGATACACATGCAGCTACAAGCACTACTACTAATATTTACGATGCGACTCCTGAACAGCTAATTAATTATGCTAGAAGAGCCGGTATTAATCTCGATAAATTCAAATTGAATAAATAATATTATTTCTCCTTTATATAATATTATCTTATAAAAAAATAGGCAGGACGAAACTCGACATCATTTCGTTCTGTCTATTTTTTATACATTTGAAATTTTTAACTCATTGCTATATCAAATTTTAACTTATCAAGATTCTCACAAAGCTCTGCTTCCTTAATAGGTACTACTATCTTAAAAGCTTCCTTAGCAGTCTTTAATCCAAAAGCAAACTGAATAAGATCATCTACACTAACCTCTGCTTCAGCCGCTATTTTCTCGCCTTCACCATTAGTCATCTTAGGATTTGCAATCTTAACAGGAGTTAACACTCCTCCATCTGGTGAGCAGTGAATGAAGTAAATACCATCATTCTCAATAAGCATATCATCATATACTCTCAAGGATAATACAAACTCCTTATCATTGCTAAAATAACTTATAAAGCTTCTAACATCAACAATTCTTCCTAAAGTATCAGGAAATGGATCCTTTGGTGCAATAATATGTTTGAATCCATATTTGTTTTCAAATATTTCAGGTTCTCTGGTACCAAGAAATACAAAAGGTTCTCTTTCAGCCTGAAGAGTTGTGAATACTTCCTTAAGATTAGCATCCATATATCCTCTTCTTCTATAAATTCCTTTTGTAAATGCATTACATATCTGGAATATAGCTACACCATTATCTGATATGTCCTGTTTAAGGGACAATGTAGAAATAACCTGATCCTTTTCTTTAGCAGCAAATACTAAACTTCTGCCTTCAATTCTTAACTCGATTTCCATAATAATATCAAAAGCTTATAGCTTTCTTACCTTTCTATTCAATAAGACATACAGCTTGGGCTGAAATTCCTTCTCCTCTTCCTGTAAATCCTAAATGTTCTTCTGTAGTTGCCTTAACATTAATTAAAGATACATCTACCTTTAAAGCTTTAGCAATATTACTACGCATAGCATCTATATGAGGTCTCATTTTAGGTGCCTGAGCAATGATGGTAGCATCAAGATTTACAAGCTTATACCCATTAGTCTCCATTAATTCTCTTACTTTTTCGAGTAATAATATACTTGAAATACCCTTATATTCTGATGCAGTATCAGGAAAATGAAGACCAATATCACCAAGTCCCATTGCTCCAATAATAGCATCCATAATGGCATGTATCAAAACATCTGCATCTGAATGACCAAGTAATCCTTTTTCATACTCAATTTTTACACCACCCATATAAAGGTCTCTTCCTTCTGTGAGCTGGTGCACATCATAGCCTGAACCAATTCTCATAATTAATCCTATCTATTAATTCTATAAACCAATTTATTTTGCAGCAAGTTCAAGAATTTTTGCCTTTATTGCCTCTGCATAATCAGCACATTCTTTATCTGTTTGAGCCTCAACCATTATTCTAACAAGTGGCTCTGTACCAGATTTACGAAGAAGGATTCTTCCTGTATCACCAAGCTTATTAACTATATCATCTGTCACAACCTTTAATTCGCTTGATGCAAGAACTGCTTCCATATTCTCAACTCTAACATTTACAAGAATCTGAGGGAAAATTGTAACATCGCTAATAAGTGATGATAATGAACATTTCTTTTCAACACATACTTCAAGAAGCTTAATAGCTGTAAGTATACCATCGCCAGTAGTAGCATATTTATCAATAATTACATGACCTGATTGCTCACCGCCTACTGAATACTTATGCGCAACAATTTCAGCTGATACATACTTATCGCCTACAGATGTCTGAACATTCTTAATCCCCTTTGCAGTAAGAGCCTTTGTAAGACCAATATTAGACATTACTGTTGTAACTACTGTATCATCAACAAGTTCATTCTTCTCTTTCAAGTAACAGCCGTAAATGTAAATAATCATATCACCATCTACAATATTGCCATTCTCATCAACTGCAAGACATCTATCAGCATCACCATCAAAAGCAAATGCAATATCAAGTTTTTCCTTTTTAACAAGTTCCTGAAGGCTTTCCATATGAGTTGAGCCACAGTCTCTATTAATATTAAGTCCATCTGGAGTATTATTAATAACAATAGTTTCAGCTCCAAGTGCATCAAATACCTTCTTAGCAAGCATAAATGAAGCACCATTTGCACAATCAAGGCCTACTCTTATGCCTTTAAAATCAACATTCATTGTATTCTGAAGGTACTTAGCATAATTCTCTCTTCCTTCTGGATACTTAATAGCAACCCCTACATTTTCACCAGTAGATAAGTCAATACTAATCTTATCATCGATATAATCTTCAATTTTGAGGAGAACCTCTTCGCTTAATTTATATCCATCCTTATCGATAACTTTAATTCCGTTATCACTATATGGATTGTGACTAGCGGTAATCATAATACCAAAATCAAAACCTTCGCTTCTGGTAATATAAGATACAGAAGGAGTAGTTGTAACATGTAATAAAGATACTTCAACACCTGTAGCTGTAAGACCTGCAACAAGTCCGTATTCATACATATAACCTGAACGACGTGTATCCTTACCTATAACACATCTTACCTTCTCACCATTTTTTTCTTTGCCATAATGGTAGCCTAAATATTTACCAATCTTAATAGCATGATCAACAGTAAGTGTCTCATTTACACGGCCACGAAAGCCATCTGTTCCAAAATATTTCATTATTTCCTCCAACTTATGATTCAAAATCCTTCATCATTTCCATTATTTCAACTGAATATTCAGGATATCTTTTAATCATTTCTTTTAATTCATTATTTATATTTTCTGCATTTGCAGTATTTTCATCTATCTGCGCACGAAGCTTTTGTCTTCTTGTAATCAAGTCATGTCTTAACTCAACTCTCTCACTTTTATCTATTAATGCCTCTGGAGTATGAACCCACATCATTGGATCCTTAAGAGGAAGATTCTTCAAAGCAACTAAAAGCTCTCTTTTAGCAAGAGGTAAAGCTTTGCTTGCTTTATCATAATTTTCTCTTCTATCTCTCTCTTTCTCATAAGCTTCGAAATTCTCTTTAAGTTCAGCTGATGAATAGACATCATATTTCATATAATAGTAATCAAGAAGATTAGTATTATTTACAAGTCTTATCTTTACAGAATTCTGAAGCTGAATAATCTTAATTATTGTCTTATCAAGCTTAACAGATTCTCTTTTGAAATCATTGACCTTTAAAAACAATCCGCAATATACAGCAATTACAATCGTTACAGTCAATAAAAATCCAATCTTAACATTCATGTCAAAGGCCAGACCTAAAATCATAAGTGTTATTAAACAGATAACTGCAGCAACAGTTGCAATAATGAGAATACCCTTCAGATTATTTTTAATTCCCTGAATCTCTCCTCTTCTGTAATAATAAGCCTGTTTTTCCCCTTCAACTTTCTTAAGATCAGATTTAATAAGTTTCTGAAAATCTTCAGCATTCTTTAATTTATCATAAGCTTCAGGCATTTCATCAGATATTCTGTCCATTTTATCGAACATTAAATCATCAATAAGAGGCTTCTCTACAAATGATTTTTCTTTATCATTTTTGATTTTTATAATCTCTTCAACAAGATCTTCAACCTGATAACGGATGCTTTCTGGAAGTCTGTCAACCTCATCACAGTCATTAAGATACTGTGTTACAACATTATATTCAGCACGAAGATTATCAATATCAGAAGAAATCTCTTTCATTTGCATAAATGAAGTAGAAAGGTATCTTTTTCTCTCTTCCTCATCATTTATCTGCCTGTCAAGAATTTCAAATGGCGACTCATCATGGTATTTATCTTTTTTTGAAAATAAATTTTTAAAGAATCCCATAAATCCCCTTAAATAACGTATTTGTTATATTCCTCTTTCTTTTCGTTGAGTTTATCTGAAAGATAATTACAAAAACTCATACGACCATTCTCTTTACTAAGTTCTTTCTGGTTCATAAACTCTAAGTAATCAGGGCTTTCCTTAAATGCATTCTTAGCATTTTCAAGATCTGATTCAAGTTTTAGAGTAACCGAACTCATGGAAGCATCATTTCCAATCTTCTTAACATATTCCATATCAGTAAGAGAAAATCTCAATGTAGCAATATAGGCATAATAATGTTCTTCATTATCATCACAATCATAGGCGCGAAGAAAATCATCACCTGCCTGTTCGAATAGAAACATTCTCGCTTTAGCGACTCCCATATTATGATATACCGCTGCAATTCTTTCAGATTCTTCATCCTTCTCGGCAGCGACTAATGCTTCATATTCTCTGATAGCATAAGCATATCTTTCTTTGCCTAGGAAGAAATCTCCTCTTGCCTTTCTCTTATCGAATTCAGAAGTACCTTCACCATCCTTCATAACGCGAAGAATACGCTCTTTTTCGTCATAAGAAATAAATGATGCATATGCTAAAAGAGCACTGACTATCTGAATAACATTACTTCTGGAAGATATTTGTTTTTCAATTGTATCAGCAAGCTCAGTAGCAGAACATTCTTCTCTTAACCATTCAATAAGATCCTTAGAGAAAATATCCTTAGATAAAAGCTCCGGATTCTCACCAAGATAAAATAATAATTCTTCACCCGAATAAATCTGTGCACATATTCTATCAATGAAAAATGGTTTGCTCGCTTTTCTGGAAATTGGTAATAATACACTTCCCATATTTACTCTATCCTTCCAACTTTAATTCCTGTTCCCAATCCTTGCCTGAAGATGGATAAATGTCTCCAAATCCCATATCCCAGACCTTAAACATTACAGTATTTTCAGAAACCATCTTAACCTCCAATGAAACTCTGGTCAGATGATTATTTGTAAGACTAAGACCTGGTAATGTAAGCTCAGCCTTAGTAACTGCATTATTATATAAATATGATATATAGATTCTGATTTTATCAGTTTCTTTAAGAATTAATTCTGTTCTACCAACAGCCTCAAACCACTGTAATCCAGCTTCAACAAGTGGAATTGTCTCCTTAGGTATATCATCAGTTTCAACACCAATTGTAACCTTAAGTCTGTCTTTACCAATAAATCTAATCTTATTTTCTTTACCTGATGGATTAAGTTTTTCCTTAGCAGCAAAGCAGGCACCCTTGGAGAACAAATTATTGCCCTTAAATACTCTTCTTCCCTTACATAAGAACTGAAGAGACGTAACTGCCCAGTCAGAGTAGAAACATTCACCTATAAGATATACTCCAGAATAAATTGTTGAAGAACATAATTCCTTACATACAGTTGTAAATAATCTGTCCCTCTCATTCTTCTCATACTCATCTGGAATCTCTGTTGGGAAATTAGTGTATTCCTTAACATCTACAGTTGCAATACCTGGAGTTGTAAAGAAATTCCTTAACATCGAATAAGATCTAAGCTTCTCACCTGAAGTATCAAATAATAAAATATTATGATTCTGAAGTTCCGCTCCCTGATAAAGCATATAATAGTAGAAGCTTTCTTCATAGGTAATAAACTTTAATACATCAGGATTAACCTTTAACAAAGGAGCTAATTCCTGAAGCATAATAATTGTATCAGTATTGGCATCCTTAAGAGTAAGCATAATAGCAAGAATCTTATCTGGATTCTCAATAGCAGGGAATAAGCTAATTACTTTCTTAACAAATAGTAAGAAAATATCCTTTGCCAAATACTCTTCTCTGTCTATTCTTACTGTTTTGCCTTCAAGAGCCTTTTTAAATATATCTGTTACAAGGATTCCCTCATCAGCTTCGCTTAAAGCAATAGCTTCATTACCAAAAGCCCAGATTCCATCTCTCTTCTTAAGCATACACATAGGAATATTAAATTCTTCCTTGTCTTCAACTGGACTTAAAGTTGCAGGATTATCTGAATCAAGCTTGCATACAGAAACCTGTGCAAAAGAATCATTTAAGTCTAGTCCGATTACAAAACGGTCTCTATTAATTTTTTCTAAAACGTCTTTAATATCTGATATCATTTCTACACCTAAAATACTTTAAACAATTCTTTTGTAAGGAAATCTTTCTCAATATATGACATATAATCGTTTTCAACTGTCACATAATCACTCATCTGTTTAGCTACTATACAGTCATTAAGTGTTGTAAATCTCCAAGGCTTAGTAACTGTATCTGACTCAGATCTTGTTAATATTGAGCTCTGAGTAAGCTGTTCCATATTATTGTGTTCTTCTGTAATGTAATATTGAACTGTATCTCCGCAGAAAAGAATAAATGATTTAACAAAAATTCCATCATAGAGTCTGTTCATTTCTTCCTTCTTATACTCAGTAGCCTGGCCATCATCATGCTCAATACAATAATGAATTACAACATGACTAGAGGAATTCCCATTATATTCAACAAATGAAAAATCTGAATAAGATTGTAATTTGTCTACAAATGATTCAAATGTAATAAAGAACGGGAAGCAAACCTTTCTTTCAAGTTCTTCATTGACAATTCTTTCAATAAGAACTTTATTCCAGTATTGTGGCTCAAGTCCTGCATAGTATTTTGCAAGAGCAAGCTTTGAAATTCTGCTTACAAGCTCATCATCCATGATATTTTTCTCAATTCTCTGGAAGATGAAATCATCTGTAATTACACCATTTACAAAATAATCATAAGCACATCTTGAAAGGAAAGCACTCTCAAGGCTATAAGAACCTGTACATTCTATATAATCTTTTAATAATTTGACCTTCTCACCACAGAAAGAATTAGTAAAGAGAAGCTGAATTATAATATTCTCAAGAAGAATAAATGTATCAATTCCAAAATCATCTGAATCCTTAAGTAAATTCCTTAATTCTTTAGCAGTACCTTCAAAATTATCAGCAAGATATGTAAGAATGTTCTGATCATATTTACCATGTCTGTAAATATACTGGGCATATGCGATCATTCTGTCAGTCTCTTCAAAATCAGTTCTTTCAAGAAGTCTGGATACAAGTCGTAATATATACTTACTATCAATATGCTCAGGTCCATATTCTGAAAGAACGTTAAAGGCTGTATCATACATACCACGAGCAATCAGAATTCTTATAAAATCATTCTTCTCCTGACCTTCAAAAATCTCTGTTTTAACATTTGAAAGAAGATCTTCGAGCTCTGTATTATAATCATTGTCATAATAGTATTTCATTAATTCCTTAATGATTTTCTTCTTAAAAGAATAAGTTACTACTTCTGACGATAATAATCTTTCGTAATCAAAAATGTTATCTTCTGTAACATTTTCAAATGCAAACTCGCCTTCTAGTCTGCAAAGAATCAATCCAATCTTTTGTGAAACAAGATGTGAAATCTTATCAAGAAGCATCGGATTATTAAGAACAGGTTCTGAAATATTTTCTTGAGGAACTACAGTTCTTGCGCCATCTTCATCTTCATAGAATACGTTATAATCCTTAGAATATATTGGACAGAATACAAGATTTCCATCTGGAACGTAACGCTGTTCTCCTACTATTTTCTCATGAATAAGAATTACTCTCTTAACATTATCAGGAACAATAATTCTTCTCATAAACTGTAATGTTACACATTCATTTGCTATATCTTCTGTAACAAAAGTTGGATTTAATACTTTTGCATATAGATAAATCAAATCATCATTTATATGTTTCAAAGAAATCTGCTCTTTACAGAATTCTTCAAGATTATCTCTATATGAAACCGCAATTTCTGGATATTTAGCTTTTCTTGATAAAACATTCTTATAAAGAAAAGCTTTCTTCTTATAATCAAGATCATTTTGGTAAGCAAAATACATCATTACCATCTGAGGTAAATCATTATCGTAATCAAGTGATAAGCAATCCATATAGAACTCATACAATCTAGTTATTCTAAGTTCTGAGTAAATTCCCTGTGAATACCAATCGAAATACTCTGGACCTATCTTATTACCCTTGCAAAGATATACAATAATCGTATTAAGCAATTCTTTACTTGGCATATAAGCATACTGATATTTCATAATATCAAACCAAATCTGTTTGAATTCTTTTTCTCTTGAAACAAGGAACTGAATTCTTTCACCAAGGTTAGCACTGATTGCCTTGTATTTATATGCAAATCTTAAGACTGCTTCTTCATACTCCTCTAACTTCATGAGAAGTGAAGGATTTTCGTTATATATATTGATTCCTTCAATGTAAAGAAGTGGAGAATTATTTCCCAATCTAAACTGCTCAACAAGGAATTCAAGTTTTCTATCTGTCTTTGTATAGAACTCCTCTGTAAGATATAAAACAAGCCATGCAAGTATTGAATTACCTGGATCCTTAGCAAGATATTTCTTAATCATTCTAAGAGCCTTAGCTACAGTATCAGCATCCTTTGAAATAAGACTTGAAATATACATATAATATCCATAAGTCTCATCTGAATATCTGTCTTTATCTATAGCCTCTGCCACCTGAGAAAGGAACCAGTTTGCATCATCGCTATTATTACTGATTACATTAATCTGAGCCTGGAATAACTTGGAAATAATATTATGTTCCTTAGTTCCAATAATTCTTTCTGCAAGCTCCATACTCTTTTGACACCATTCCTCCTGAGAAATTCTGTCAAAGGAAAAATCAATATAAAGTCTGAATAACTCATCAAGAATCTTCTTAAAATTATGATTCTCTAATTTAGTAACATCTTTTCTATTCTTATCAATCTTAATGATGATATCTTCTTTACCCTGAGGAGTTTCAATAGTAATCTTGCCAAAATTACGTCCATTCAAGCAGAAATCAGGCAATATCTTAAATTCAATATTAAGATCATCTCCTACAAAATCCTCATATGTGAAATGGTTCTTTGGAATATAGATGAAATTTCCTTCAGAAGTAACATCAATTGAAATATAACCCCAGGAATTCTTATGAACCTGGATAACCTTGCTCATCTCTCCTTGTGGATTAACTACTGATACATCATTTGTAGAAATAGAATATGTGACTCTTTCCTTCTTCTTGATTGCAACAAGGAATTCATCCATATTCTGCTCATTAAGAACAATCTCGCTCAGGCCACGATACAAATTCTTATATTTTGCATCGTTGCCTGTAAGCATAGATATAAAAGCATTTGAATAGAATACATTAACTGCCTCTGCCCAGTCAGCCTGAGCAAGATTGGCAAAATGAAATAAATTTTTAATATGTCCAAGAGTTGAGTTTACATAACTCATTTCTCTTGCACAAGCAAAAGGAAGTGTATACTCTCCCTTATTAGTAAGAATAATGAATTCACCCTCACAAATATCTCCTGGTTCCATGCCTGTTGAATCAAATTCAAATTCAATATTAGCATCTAAGCCTTTGAACTGAGGATTAATAACCTTCATTCTTGGATTGTTAGAATGACAAACACCAAGCATAGGTGTTTCACTTTGGCAGAACACGTCAAAAGAGCCTGATCGAATCTCGTCAGAAACAAATACAAATTCTATTCTTTCTGTTGAAAATACAATATTACCGTCATTTACGCTAAAATCATAATTTTCATCTGTCATGGAGAGTACTATTCTCTTCACGTTTCTACCTCACTTTAACAATTAGATTTCTTTTAAAACTGGTGTTAAATTATCAAGCCAGTCTCCTTCATAAAGTTCAATCATTCCCTTATCTGCAGCTGCAGCAAGCTTAGGGTTCATAGGAATCTTTGATATATTCTGAATCTCATACTGCTTAGCAATCTCTTCGATTTTTGATTCGCCATAAATGTAATGTTTCTCTTTACAGTTAGGACATTCAAAATATGACATATTTTCAACAAGACCAAGAACTGGAATATTCATAAGATTTGCCATTTTTACAGCTTTCTCTACGATCATTCCTACAAGCTCCTGTGGAGATGCAACAACTACGATTCCATCAATTGGGATAGACTGGAATACTGTAAGTGGAACATCACCTGTTCCTGGAGGCATATCGATAAATAAATAATCTTTATCGCCCCAGATAACATCTGTCCAGAACTGCTGTACTACACCAGCAATAACAGGTCCTCTCCAGACAACTGGATCTGAATCATTTTCAAGAAGACAGTTAACAGAAATAACATCCATATCGAGCTTACTCTTTACAGGGAATATACCACTATCATTTCCATCGCATTTAGCAGTAATGCCAAACATCTTAGGAATTGAAGGACCTGTAATATCAGCATCCATAATACCTACTTCATAGCCTTCTCTTTTCATATTAACTGAAAGTAATGATGTAACTAATGATTTACCTACACCACCCTTACCTGAAACAACACCAATAACCTTTTTTACATGACTAAGTTCATGACATGGTTTAAGCAAACTTTCCTGTTCTCTTGAGCCACAATTACTTGAGCAGCTGGAACAATCATGTGAACATTCACTCATAATTAAGCCTCCAAATTCTAATAGCATATCTAGTATGCATTATTGATTTATTATACTATATTTATTTATGTAGTGTAAAGAAGTTTTGGTCTCTTTGTCACTATGCTTGGTGTTCTCTTTGCTGCCCTGTAGGGTGTTCTCTTAGGTTCTCTGGAATCCAATAAAAAAAAGGAAATGCAACATATGCGCTTCCTTTTTCAATAAATATCAATTTTTTTATTTACTTTACTCCAGCTTCCGATTTTAGTTTATTAGTCCACTCTTCTCGAATTCTTATATGTTCATCTACGTGAATAGTATTTATTACCGCTTTATACATATCCAAAAAATCACTATTAGTTGGCACATAACCACCACATGTCTTTAATACCTCATCATTTTTATCATATAAATACAAGATTTTACTTTCTCCATCACACGTACCATAATCTGGTTTAGGATCTAATTTATAAAGTTTCTTTTGATTAATACTCTTTTTAAGGTATTCAATTTCATCTTTTGTAAGCTGATAACTACCTGCTAATTCATATGTTGCATTTTTGTCAGTTGACGATGGCATATATATTTCAACGCATCCATCATAACAAATTCTATATTTCAGAACCATATTCCTCCAAACATCATAATCTTCAAAACTACTGCCACCTGACATATTTCCAACTAAGTATTTTTCACTAAATCCAACATTCATATCATCCTTGCTCTCACAAGAAATAAACATTAAAACCATAACTAAAGATAATATATAAATTAATAATTTTTTCATTTACTTTCAATGTTCCTTTCTATCTTTTTTTGAATCTCATCATAATATATCTCCGGAAATCTTTTTTCTTTTCATATTGAGGAAGATATTACTCAAATCATGGATTATCGCAACACAAAGGCATAATATCTTTAAAATAAATCAAATCAAATTGATAAGTATCTTTGGTATATCCAGCTAATATCTCATCGTATTTTTTCCACAATTCATTTAAATCATAAGAATCACTAAAGGTTTCAATTAATTTTGCGTCTTCATATGTGCTTCCTTCATATAGTCCAACCTCAAATGAATCCTCTAAATATTTATTATGTATATTATAAATTCCTTTAAATCTTATACTGTCAGAATCGTAAGAATAAACTGAAACACTGCGATATGCAGGATTTGAGACTTGATCATTTATAATTAAACCATCCGAATTAATATACCATCTGCTTTGGTGATATGCTTGAGCCAGATTGACCGCTTTATCATTATCTAAGGTATAAATGTCCATAACATAATAAGCAGGATAATAATTATCACATAAAATCAATAATTCATCTATTCCATCCTTGTTCAAATCAGTGATTGAATACGCAAACTTAGCTTCTTTATCAAAATGAAGAATACTATCCGCAAACCAGGATAAGTTACCTAATCTATCATCATATTCAAAGAATCCATCTTCACATTCAGCAATAATATAAAGACAATTTTTCAATATTTCCTTGTAAGCTTCAGGCATATCAGTAAAGTATTCATCGCTAATATCATTTAATTGATTAATTTCTATATAATCTTTACCTTCCAAAAAATCCAAAATAAGCTTATTAGTATTAATCCCTGTAATCTTCTCATCCGGCCATGAATGACGGCCATCAGGAATATCAAGATTCCATACCTTTATGGAAGAATCTGCAGAAGTATATGTACTCAAAACAGATTTCTTTCCAATAGTAGTTGTTTCACTTAATGTCAAATCATTACTATCGACATAATAAGCTATAACATCCTCTATAGCAGGAGCATTTGAATATTTAGCACTGCCGTCCTTATTCTTTGGAACTACATCATCCTTATCACCTGTAATCTGAAATATATTTATTTTACAATCATTAGTCTTTTCTTCCCATATGCTCTCAGGCATCATTCCTGCAACACTAACAACACCCGCAAATACATCATTTGCTTCCATAGCTAATCTATGTGTCATAAAAGCACCATTACTAAAGCCAACCGCATAGATGCGTTCTTTATCAAGATTATAAGTATCGCAAAGATATATAGATAATTCTCTCAAGAATTCTACATCCTTATTACTCGAATTACCTATTCCTGAATTCCAGCCATTCGATGAAGTCTTATCTTCAAGGTTTGGAGCACCTGTTACATAAACAACTGCAAAACCTCTCTCATTTGCCTCTTCCTCAAATGCAGTTTTTTGACGAAATCCTTCTGCACTTTCACCATAACCATGAAGCATCAAAACAAGCGGTGCATTGTCATAATTTTCAGGTAAACAAACAATAAAATCATGCTTAATGCCATCAAAACTTGTTTCATAAACTTCTTCATTAATCTGGATAACCTGATCTAATGTACAATTAACGCTATCAGTCTCTATATCCTTTTTATTTAATATTTTATTTTTATCCACAATCATAAAAATAGCTAAAGCAATACAACTCAAAGTTAATACAAAATAAATAACCTGCTTTATATTTTTATTTTTGTTTAAAATTAACCATACTAAATCTATGATTACAATTATAATCAAAGCGACAATAGTTATAATATCTAATATCATTCAAGCCTCCATTTGTGTGTGATTGGCATCTCAGCTAACCGTACTCTAGAAATACTGTAGTCTTGTAAATATCCTTATTTTAATTCGACGCATACTATTTCTGGATAATTAAATAATCTTACAGGTATTATACTATTTCCCAGACCACGACTTACTATCATTGTTGTATCATTAATTTTGTATTCACCATCCGTATATTGCGGATTAAATCCCTGATCAGGAGCGACTACACCACCAATAAGCGGAAGTCTAAATTGACCTCCATGTGCATGACCCGACAAAACCAAATCTACTTTTTCTCTAGAATAATTAAAAATATATTGAGGTTCATGTGCTAATACTACAGTAAATTCACCTTTGTGATCTTGCAATATTTTAGCCAAAGTATTATCTGATAAATTCCTATCATCCAGGCCTACCAAGATGAATGATGAATTATTCTTATCTATATTTACACACTCGTTTTCAAGAATTGTTATTCCCCTGGCCCTTAATCCACTGAATAAAATATCCAAATCCTTTTCATCCAACCAATATTCATGATTACCTGTTATATAATACGTTGGACAAATCTCTTGTACTTTTTGTGCAAACTCTAACGCTTTATTTATATTAGTGTGATTTGAGTCTACAAAATCTCCTGTGATAACTACAATGTCTGGATTCTGAATTTTAATTAAGGTTAACAGCTTATCATTATCTCTTCCGAAATTTGCATTATGTAAATCTGATATTTGAACAATTTTAAATCCATTCAAATCATCTGATATTTTCTCTGATTGCACTATGAAATTATCCACTACCAGATGCTTGTTTTGATACTCCAAAAATAAAACAAAACAAACACATACAAAACCAAATATTAAAAACCATTTGTGTTTTTTGTTTTTAATTTTATATAAAAGCCACATTTCAGCTGCATTATCCTTTCAACGAAAAATTTGAATTTAAACTTATATATTCTAATACGCCTCGCCTTGGTCCCTTAAATTTAACACTTTCACTTGCTATTTCACTCGCAAACTTAAGTGCATCTTCAAAACACATATATTTATTATATTTAGCAAAACAAAATGCTCCATGGAAAATATCTCCCGCTGCAAGCGAATCAATACATTCTGCCTTTGGAACTTCAATCTCACCATTAATAGTTAATATACTCTTATCTCCTCTAGTGATTGCTTTATCTTCAGAGTTTATAAGATTCCTTTCAAATATATTTAAACCCTTATCATCCTTAAAGTTTTCAGAAGAAATAATAATATTGGCTTTCTCAAGGAATCTATTTGTATTATCTTTAAAGCTTCCAGCATCAAGCACTACAGGGCAATTTACCATCTCTAAAACCTTTAGTGAAATATCCTGTTGATTACAATCAAACAAAGCGAAATCAAAGCTTGTATCAGGAATCAAACTAAAATCAAAATCCTTATATACTGACTGTCCGCTAAAAATTGTTCTATAACCTTTATCACTTATGCAAATCGTTGAAGTTCCCGGAAGACTATCATCCTTTGAAAGATTAATAATATTTATATTATATTTTAATAATTCATCCTCAATTATTTTACTTTCCGTACTTGTACCAAAAGCAGTAATTAAAGTTGCATCTCCTCCAAGTAATGAATATGTTATTGCAGCATTTGCAGCAGGGCCGCCTATGTATCTTGAATATTCATTCGTTTTGCATTTCATATTCTCTTTTGGATATTCATTTATATAATAAACATAATCAAGATTGGTAAGACCAACAAATAATCCTTTTACCATAAATCCTCTTATAAACAAATTTAATCTAGTATTAATCAATTAAAATCAATATTACTCCAAATACCAGCAATCAAATCACAATTAATACTCTTTCCTGCATAACATATACATACATTCTGATTGCTAGCGCTTTTCAATTTAAGTTCACATAACATTGTGTTATCCCATTTTATGTTAACTTCAATATTCCCAACTGCTTTTAATCCCTTTACTTCGCCTTTAGGTAAGCTATCCGGCAAAGCAGGAAGTATTAGTATACGCTCTGAGTTGCTTTGCATAAGCATCTCTGCAATTCCAGCTGTTGCACCAAAATTACCATCAATCTGAAATGGCGGATGATTATCAAGCATATTAGGCAGGGTTGAATTCTCAAATAATTTCATAAGATGAGCATACGAACTATTACCATCCCATAATTTGGCGTAATGATTAATAATCCATGCTCTTGACCAACCAGTATGGCCACCACCTTCGCTTAAACGTAATTCAAGTGATTTCCTTGCTGCGTTAGCAAGTTTAGGTGTCTTATCTGGTGTAATCTGATCGGAAGGGTGAAGGCCATATAAATGTGATATATGTCTATGTCCTGGCTCATCCTCTTCATACTCTTCTCTCCATTCAAGAATTTGTCCTTTTGAACCGATAGCAGTTGGTTTTAATTTACATAACATATCATTTATGTCAACCAATATAGAATTATTAATATCTAAAACCTTAGCAGCTTCTATACAGATATTAAATAAATCTCTCAATATCTGATTGTCCATAGTACAGCCTATTCCATTACAGCCCTTCTCGCCATTCTTAAGGATATATGTATTCTCTGGAGAAACCGATGGACAAGTCACAAGATTTCCCTCATGTTCAATCAGGAAATCCTTAAAGAATAATGCACTCTCTTCCATTATTGGATAGTACTCTCTTAAGAATTCTAAATCTTTAGTATACTGATAATGTTTCCAAATATGGGTACATAGCCAGGCAGCTCCCATTACCCAATAAGTGCCTGGAATCCATATGTCAACTGGTGCTGTATCACCATATATATCAGTATTATGATGAGCTACCCAACCTCTGCAACCATACATTTTCTTAGCCGTAACTCTTCCATTAGGAACCATCCTTTTGATAAGTTCAAATAAAGGCATATGACATTCAGATAGATTACAGATTTCTGCTGGCCAGTAATTCATTTCTGCATTTATATTTATTGTATATTTGCTATCCCAAGGTGGAAGCATATCCTTATTCCAAATGCCTTGCAAATTAGCTGGCATAGAGCCCTTACGCGAGCTTGAAATAAGAAGGTAACGTCCAAAGTTAAAATATATTTCACTTAATTCCTTATGATATTTATCTATACATTTAAGCATTTCATTCGTGGTTATACTATCATCAAGACTACCATCAAGATCAAGATTCACTCTATTATATAGACTATGATATTCATCTAAATGTTTTGAATAATTATCTTTAAAGCTTGTCTTGGCCGCCTCATCTATAAATGCTTTAACACTTTCAAATGTATTCTCGTATCTAAATGTGGTACCTGCTGAATAAATAAGTGTAGCCTCGCTTGCCTTATTTATACACAATCTATCACCAATAGCATTTATCTCACCATCAATTGCATAGGCCTTAATCATTTGTGTGAATCTATTGCCAGATAAATCACCTGACATATATATTCCATTTGAATCAACACTACCCGTTTGATCAAAATATTTTTCTCTGGATAAATGTATTTTAAGATTTAATCCATAGGGATTATCAGTATTTATATTTATCAAAATACAATTGGCCACATTGGATGCAAAGATTTTTACAGTATATTTATATCCATTGGATTTATACGAATATCCTGCAATTGCATCATCTATATTAAGATATCTTTCATATTCAGAATATTCTTTCACATCAGAATCTAAATATAATTCACCTAAAGTCTGATACATTCTGCAAGATTCAGGAGTGCCAGATAAAGCTAGTGCCATTAATTCTTCCGCATCCTTAATCTGTCCATTTATCAGTAATTCTCTGATTTTGGGTAAATTGTCATAAGCATTAGGATTGTTTCTATCAACGAAGCTTCCATACCAAACTGTATCCTCATTTAACTGAATATGATTATTAATAGGGTCGCCATAAATCATGGCTCCAAGTTTCCCTGAGCCAATTGGCAATGCCTCATTCCAATCCTTTGCAATTGTCTTATATCTTAAAATATGTTTCATCATAACCTCTACAAAAAATGATGCCAGGAAATCTCCTGACATCATTATAATCAAAACTTTATTATAAATAAATATTAAGCTGTAACCTGATTGCCTGTATAGAGACTATAATATTTACCCTTGGCAGCAATAAGCTCATCATGTGTACCACGCTCAATAATGCGTCCCTGCTCAAGAACCATAATACAATCTGAATTTTTGACAGTAGAAAGTCTATGCGCAATAACGAAGGTTGTTCTACCCTTCATAAGCTTATCCATACCTTCCTGTACAAGCTTCTCTGTACGTGTATCAATTGAACTAGTAGCCTCATCAAGAATAAGTACTGGAGGATCTGCAATAGCAGCTCTCGCGATTGCAAGAAGCTGTCTCTGGCCCTGTGATAATGATGCACCATCACCAGTAATCATTGTATCATAGCCATCTGGAAGTCTTGAGATAAATCCATCTGCATTTGCAAGTCTTGCTGCTGCATATACTTCCTCATCTGTAGCATCAATCTTACCATAACGGATATTATCCTTAACTGTACCGGTAAATAAATGTGTATCCTGAAGAACTATACCAAGAGATTTTCTAAGGTCATCCTTCTTAATCTTATTGATATTAATTCCATCATATCTAATCTTACCATCCTGAATATCATAGAATCTGTTAATAAGATTAGTTATTGTTGTCTTTCCAGCACCTGTAGAACCAACAAATGCAATCTTCTGACCTGGTGTTGCAAATAGATCAATATTATGAAGAACCATCTTCTCCTCAGTATAACCAAAGTCTACATCATCAAATACAACATCACCCTTAAGCTCAACATAAGTTGTTGTATTATCAGCCTGATGGAAATGCTTCCAAGCCCATACACCTGTACGTTCTTCTGTTTCCTTAATCTCGCCATTTTCAATCTTAGCATTTACCAAAGTTACATAACCATCATCTGCCTCAACTGGCTCATCAAGAAGCTTAAAGATTCTATCAGCACCTGCTAAAGCCATGATAACCATGTTAAACTGCTGTGAAATCTGGCTAATAGGCATATTGATATTTCTATTGAGTGTAAGGTAACTACCAAGTGCGCCTACTGTAAATCCACCGATACCACTAAGTGCGAAGAAACCACCAACAATAGAAACAACTACAAAGCTTAAGTTACCAAGCTGAGCATTTACAGGTCCAAGAATGTTAATAAGCTTACCTGCGCTAGAAGCTGATTTATAGAGGTCTTCATTAATAACATCAAATTCTTCCTCAGCGATATTTTCATGGCAGAATACTTTTACAACCTTCTGACCACTCATCATCTCCTGAATATAACCATTTACGGCACCAAGCTTTTGCTGCTGTGATACGAAAAATCCTGAAGACTTACCCGCGATAGTCTTAGTAACCATAATCATGATAAATATCATAAATACTGTAACTAAGGTAAGTAATGGACTAAGTCTAATAAGGCTTATAAATGTACCAATAATCGTTACAAAGCTTGAAATGAACTGAATAATACTCTGAGAAATCATCTGTCTTGTAGTATCTACGTCGTTAGTATAGATTGACATGATATCACCATGTGAATGAGTATCGAAATATTTAACAGGTAATTTCTCCATATGTGTAAATAAATCTACACGAAGTTTATTCATTGTACCCTGTGTTATGTAAACCATAATCTTTTGGTAAGTAAAGTTACCAAGTGCAGCAACTGTAAAGATAATAGCAATTTTGATTCCAGCATGTAAAAGACCTGAATAATCAGGATTTACCTGGCCAATAAGTGGCTCAATATGATCATCTACAAGTTCCTGAATAAATAACATACCTCTAATCTGTGCAAATGTTGAGAATAACATAAATACAAGAACAAGGAATGATGGAACTGGGTAACGTCCAAATGAATATTTAATTAATCTGCCGAAGGTTTTAAATGGATGGTCAAGCTTAGGTCCTGGGCCCATAGGTCCTCTTCTACCCATTTTCATTGGTTTAGGTTCTGCCATTTTTAAATACCTCCTTTCATTTCATCAAAGTCGGCATTTGCGCCAGTCTGAGATTCGTAAACTTCTCTATATATCAAGTTGTTATTAAGAAGCTCATCATGAGTTCCGAAGCCATTAACTTCGCCTTCTTCCATAACAATGATTCTGTCTGCTTCCATAACTGAAGATACACGCTGTGCGATAATGAACTTAGTAGTACCAGGAATAGCTTCCTTAAGTGCCTTTCTAATGCTAGCATCTGTTGCAGTATCTACAGCTGAAGTTGAATCATCAAAGATAATGATTTTAGGATTCTTAAGCAATGCTCTGGCAATACATAATCTCTGCTTCTGACCACCAGATACATTAGTACCACCCTGCTCAATCTTAGTATTATATCCATCAGGGAAATTCATTACAAAATCATGAGCTGACGCCATCTTGCACGCTTCAATACACTGTTCTTCAGTAGCATCAGGATTACCCCATCTAAGGTTATCAAAAATAGTACCCGAGAAAAGAACATTTTTCTGAAGAACTACTGCTACCTGATTACGAAGGCTCTCCATATCGTAGTCCTTAACATTTATTCCACCAACTAATATTTCACCTTCAGACACATCGTAAAGTCTGTTAATAAGATTTACAAGACTTGATTTAGATGAACCAGTACCACCGATAATACCGATTGTTTCACCTGATTTGATATCAAGGTTAATGTTCTTAAGAACATATTTACTAGCATCAGCATTGTAAGCAAATGAAACATTGTTAAATAAAACGCTACCATCATTTACATCATATACAGGTTCTTCTGGATTCTTAAGGTCACTCTCTTCATTAAGAACCTCTGCAATACGCTTAGCACTTGCTGCTGATAAAGTAAACATTACAAACATGAAATTAA
Organism: Lachnospiraceae bacterium; assembly: GCA_024403275.1. Classification (GTDB taxonomy): domain Bacteria; phylum Bacillota; class Clostridia; order Lachnospirales; family Lachnospiraceae; genus UBA3766. The sequence continues at coordinate 2,247 of JAKSSD010000022.1, read as the reverse complement.
TGAACATAAGGTTTGCTAATATCTGCAAGCTATAGGTAAATAATGTAAGTAATTCACCTGTTGTAAGGCTGCCACCTACAATTAAATGTGCTCCATACCAGCTGATAATAAGCATTGTTGCGTAGATGGTGAAGAACATTAAAGGTCCGTTCATAACTACAACATTTTCAGCCTTAACAAACATCTTGTAAATGTTGCCTGCAGCAATCTTTAATTCTTTTGACTCATAATCTTCTCTAACGAAAGCCTTAACTACTCTGATTGCGCTAACATTTTCCTGAATTGTTTCATTTAAATCATCATATTTTTCAAATACCTGTGAAAAGTATTTCATCGCAAATTTTATAATAATAGCAAAGCAGATTGACAAGAATACAATTGCTCCAAGAAAAATAAGTGAAATTCTCCAAGAAACTGCAAATGACATTACCATTGCAAAAAGCATACTAACAGGAGCTCTAAATGCCATACGAAGAAGCATCTGATAAGCATTCTGAATATTGGTTACATCAGTTGTAAGTCTTGTAATAAGACCTGATGTTGAGAATTTATCAATATTTGAGAAGCTAAAGGTTTGAATATTGTGAAACAAACCCTTTCTTAAGTTCTTAGCAAAACCTGTAGAAGCTTCTGCTCCATAGATACCGCCAAGAGCACCAAAAATAAATGCTATAATAGTAAGAACCAGCATTATACCACCAACAATAAGGATATATTGCATGTTTCCAGCTTCAATACCATTAGTAACAATAAGACCCATACAATAAGGTATGATAGTCTCAAAGATAACTTCCATAATCATACATATAGGAGTAAGAATAGAAGCTTTCTTATATTCCTTAATGTACTTAGCTAATGTTTTAATCATTATTAGCCCCATCCTTTCTAGTTGATTTTGACATTATCATCCAGATAAAATATCCAATTACAGCACCAGCCATATTAAGGATCAAATCATCTACATCAAATGATCCTCTCATCGTAAGTAACTGTAATATTTCAATAATAATAAGCACAAACAGACATGTAGAAAAAAGTACGTACCATTTTCTCATAATCTTAAACAATGACATTAAAAATAATGACATAGGAGTTAATAAAAATAAGTTAACCCCTAAATTAACAACAGCTATGTATCTCATAGTGTCATTCTTAAACATTTTCATATAGAGTTTAATCGAATCCCCTGGTATAAGGTTCATATGCACACGTGCATAATCCCAAATTGAAGCATAATGCATTGATACTCTATTCAAAAATGTTACATATATTAATACAAACAAATATATAACAAATGATATTGCTATCAATATCTTTAACTTTTTATTCACTATAAATCATTCCTATCTTTTTACTCGCAATTAATTATTGTAACTGATTTTAATTTGTTTTTCAAATTTGAAAATAATTATTAACTTAAAATTCACAAATTATTAAAACAAAAAAAGGAATCCAATTGGATTCCGATTGATTAATAACATCTGTAAAATAAAAATAAGAAGTATCCGTTAGATACTTCTTATTTTTAGTAGCGAGAGGGGGACTTGGTCTCGCCTGCCGGCTCGGTCGGCTCGTAACCAGACGTCCACCGGACGTCACTCTTCTCGCCTGTCGGCTCGGTCGGCTCGCAATCAGGCGTCCACCGGACGCCGCTCGCCCCTCAACTTCGGAAGGTTGAGGCTTCAATATTCTTTCGTAAAATAAAAATAAGAAGTATCCGTTGGATACTTCTTATTTTAGTAGCGAGAGGGGGACTTGAACCCTCAACCTTCCGGGTATGAACCGGATGCTCTAGCCAGTTGAGCCATCTCGCCTTGCAAACTGCCTATTTAATATACTAAATATATAAGCTATTGTCAACAATAAATTTTCAAAATACTTTATTTCTTTTATAATGATCATCTTTATACGGAGAATTTCAGAATTTTCATTTTTTCCGTACCAATACCTTATTATTATTCACTACGTACGGAGGAATATCTCTTTTTCCGAATCTCTCCGTACTCCACTACCTACATTAAACAAGTTGTACGGAGATTTTGGCTTTTCATCAATTTCCTCCGTACCAGCACAACATTGACGCCCACCACGTACGGAGGAATTCGGCTTATCACCATTTTCCTCCGTACCAACACCTCCCCGACCCCCACTACGTACGGAGGAATATCTCTTTTTCTGAATCTCTCCGTACTCCACTACCTACATTAAACAAGTTGTACGGAGATTTTGGCTTTTCATCAATTTCCT
>JAKSSD010000021.1 GCA_024403275.1 Lachnospiraceae bacterium | reverse complement strand
AAAACATAAATTGGAGGGTATACAATGGATTATAATATGTTTAAAGAAGTGATTCTGGATGGCATGCGCGAGATTTTTTCTGAAGACACTGAATGCAGCATCCATGAAGTGCTTAAGAATAATGGGGTAAGACTTGATGGTCTTGTAATTAATACTAAGGAGAATAAAGTTTCTCCAACTATATATTTGAATGATTTCTATAATTCTTTTCTTGGGGGAATGGAGATAGAAGATATCTTAGAAGAAATAGAGAGAGTATTTAAGGACAATCAGCTTGATAAGAGCTATGATGCAAGTAACTTGATGAATTTCAATGAGTCAAAAAAGAAGATTGCCTATAAGCTTATTAATTATGAAATGAATAAAGAACTTCTTAAGGATATTCCTCATAGAAAATATCTTGATTTAGCAGTAGTATATTTTATCGTTATCAGAGATCAACATATTGAAAATGCCACAGTGCTTATTAATAACAAATGGATTGAAGAATGGAAGATTACAGAGGAAGATTTATATAATATTGCAAGAGAAAACAGTCCACAAATGTTTAAGGCTGAAATCGTAAATATAAAGGATATGGTTATAAGCCTTCTGGAAGAAAAAACTGATGATACGACTATTTTACCTGATGCAGACTGTAATATGTATGTACTTACTAACCAGGATAAACAGTATGGAGCAGCAACAATTCTTTATGAAAATATTATAAGTGATTTCGCCAAGAAAAATAACAGTAATATTTATATACTGCCTAGTTCTATTCATGAACTTATACTTGTTCCAGGAAACTCTTTAGTCCCTAAAGAAGGCTTAAATGATATGGTAAAAGAGGTAAATGCAACCCAGGTTCCAATACAGGAAATATTGTCAGATCACGCATATATTTATAATATTGGCGACGATTCCATTACATTCTGTTAAGGTAGACAAAAGGACTTATTAGTGTTACAATATTCTTGATTTTTTATGCATTGACAATTGGCAGGCACCTGTAGTCTAATGGATAGAATATTGGCCTCCGACGCCAAGGATGCAGGTTCGATTCCTGTCGGGTGCATAAAATTTTATTATTTGGGAGTATGAAATGAAGGATAGTAAGAAGTCCGTTTTTGAAAAACTTTTAATATTATTCAAGAAGAATGTTCTTGTCTTTTCCACATTGATATTTATTGTAATACTTATTGTTGTAGCAATAGCTATTGCAGGCATCAGTAAGATTAAGGATGAGAAAGCTAAGGAACTTGCATATGCAGCACTTTCAGATGAAGAGAAGGCACTTTTAAATCAGAATCTGACACTTGTTAAGGATGCATATCCAGAGGTAAACAAAGCTTCAGAAGGCTATCTTGATGCAATTGCTAATAAGAATCTTCCTTACCTTAAGGAACATTTATTTGAAATAAGCACTAATGAGATAGACAACATTACTGTTAAGAGTAATTACATTGATTATTATGACAATATTACATGCTATACACAGGAAGGCTACGAAGATGATTCATATTATGTATATGTAACATATGATCTTCATATAGTAGGCTTCGAGGAAGGAGTACCTTCAATTATTGGTTTCTATTATGCTAAGGATTCAACTGGTGTATATAGAATCTTTAAACAGGATAGCATGTCTAGTGATGTGGTTGAGAATTTCTATATTGCATATATGCAGCAGGATGTTCAGAATTTGTATAATCAGATTTCACTTTCATATAATGAGACACTTGAGTCTGATGAGAAGCTTAAGGATTTCATGGATGGATATGATGAACTGATTAAGAATGATCTTGTTACTCTTATAGCAGAGAGGATTGCTGAACAGAAGGCTAAGGAAGAGGAAGAGAAGGTAGTAGAAGGACCTGTAGTTGAACAGGTTGAGGCTGTTACTTCTGTAAATGTAAGAGCTTCCGATTCAGAAACAGCTGAGAGACTTGGCACTGTTGGAGAGGGAACTGTACTGACAAGACTTGAGGCTAAGCTTAATGGCTGGTCAAGAGTTCAGTATGAAGGCAGAGAAGCGTATATCAAGACTGAATATCTTAATGTAGTAGGAGGAGCTGTTCCTGAGATTGAAACTCAGCAGGTTGTTGAGAATACTACTACAACTACAACTAATAAAGATGATAAGAATAAAACAGAAACAAAATATGTTACAGCTAATGATAATGTTAATATCAGAGCTGAGGCTGATATTGATTCTGAAAGAGTCGGATTTGCTTATAACGGTGACAAGCTTGAATTGATTGAGAAATTATCAAATGGTTGGACAAAGATAAAATACAACAATAAGGAATGTTACGTTAAATCAGACTATGTACAATAGCTAAAAATAACGAGTGCATAATCTTATGGTTATGCACTTGATTTTTTGTGGGGGATTATGACAGAACAAAGAATTAATAAATATATAGCTTTATGTGGTATTTGTTCTAGAAGAGAAGCCGATACCTTAATTGAAGCCAAGAGAGTAACCATTAATAACCAGATAGCCGAACCAGGTAGTAAGGTTAAAGATGGAGATATAGTAATGCTTGATGGTAAGGAAGTTAAGCCGGAAGAAAAGAAAGTGGTGGCTTATTATAAGCCTGTAGGGGTTACTTGTACTGAAGCAGATGTGCATGCCAATGTTACACTTACTGAGGCTTTTAAATATCCAACAAGACTTACTTATGCTGGAAGACTTGATGAAGAATCAGAAGGATTACTTCTAATGACAAATGATGGAGACCTGATTCATTGTATGATGTTAGGTTCGAATAATCATGAGAAGGAGTACGAGGTAGTAGTTGATAAGGCTATTGATCCAATGATTATTGATCGTATGCAAAAAGGTCTGTATTTATATGACCTTGAAGTCATGACTAAGCCATGCAAGGTTGTTTCATTAAGTGATAAATCTTTTAGAATTACACTTACTCAGGGGTTGAACAGACAGATTAGAAGAATGTGCTTTGAGTGTGGTCTTGATGTTGTATCCCTTAAAAGAATCAGGGTATGCAATATTCATTTAGGCGATTTAAAGCCAAACGAATATAGAGAAATTGATGGCGAAGAATTAGACGAATTATATAGAATGGTATTTAATCCAAATGAGTCAGATTGAGAGAATAAAAGAATTATGTGAGGTATTGAATAAAGCATCCGAAAGTTATTATGCCAAAGATGAGGAGATAATGACTAATTATGAATATGATGCTTTATATGATGAATTGGTTGAACTTGAAAAGGCTACAGGTATTTTGTTATCGAGTTCACCAACACAGAAGGTAGGATATGAGCCAGTATCTTTTCTGCCTAAGGTAACGCATTCATCACCAATGCTGTCACTCGCAAAAACTAAAGATAGAGAAGAATTGAGAGAGTGGTTAGGAGATAATAAAGGTATTCTTTCCTGGAAACTTGATGGCCTTACAGTCGTTTTGACCTATGAAGATGGTATGCTTAAGGAAGCGGTTACCAGAGGCAATGGAGAGGTAGGAGAACTTATTACTGCCAACGCTAAGAACTTTATGAATATTCCACTTTCTATAAGCTATAAAAACAGACTGGTTATCAGAGGAGAAGCAGTTATATCCTATTCCGATTTTGAAAAGATTAATGGTGAGATTATTAATCCTGATGAACAGTATAAGAATCCAAGAAATTTATGCTCTGGTTCAGTAAGACAGTTAGATCCAAATGTGACGCTTAAGAGAAATGTAAGATTTTTTGCATTTACTCTCGTAGAAGCAGATGGAGTGGATTTTGAGAATTCAAGACTTAAGCAGATAGAATATTTACGAAGCCTTGGATTTGAAACTGTAGCGGAGAAATTGGTCGATAAGAATAATCTTTTAGAAACTATAGAATGGTATAGTGAAGAGATTAAGGATTATGATATTCCTTCCGATGGCTTGGTTTTATTATATGATGATATTGCTTACGGTGAGTCCTTGGGAAGAACTGCCAAATCTCCAAAGAATGCTATTGCATTTAAATGGCAGGACGAAGAGAGAGAAACTATACTTCGTGAGATTGAATGGAGCCCATCGAGAACTGGTTTGATCAATCCTGTTGCGATATTTGATACAGTAGATTTAGAGGGTACGAATGTATCGAGGGCCAGCGTTCATAATTTATCAGTTATGAAGGCATTAAAGCTTGGAATTGGTGATAGAATACTTGTATATAAGGCAAATATGATTATTCCGCAGATTGCAGCTAATCTGACGGAGAGTGACAATATAGTTATTCCTGATACTTGTCCTGTATGTGGATTTAAAACAGTTATTAATTCTACAGACGGAACAGATTCTTTGTATTGTCCTAATCTTGAATGCCCTGTTAAAAAGCAGAAGGGATTAACCTTATTTGTTTCGAGAAATGCTATGAATATTGATGGTGTTTCTGAAGAAACGATCGATAAATTTATCGAAAAAGGTTTCATTAAGGAGCCAGCTGATTTTTACAGACTTAATAGATACAAGGAAGACATTGTTTCTATGGAGGGCTTTGGAATGAAGTCCTACGAGAATATAATTGAGTCTGTAGATAAATCGCGTAAAGCAACGCTTCCACAGCTTATTTATGCACTTGGTATTGAAAATATCGGTGTTGCTAATGCGAAGCTTATAGCTAAATATTTCAAATATGATTTAGCTGCGATAAGAGAAGCATCTGTGGATGAGTTTTCTGAGATTGAAAAAGTTGGAGAAGTAATTGCTAAATCTCTTTATGATTATTTCCATAATGAGAAGTCAATGGCTGAGCTTGATAATATACTTGCTGAGATTGAACTTGAGAAGCCTCAGATGGATTCTTTGCAAAATCTTGAGGGCTTAACCTTTGTAATTACAGGAAGCCTTAACAACTTCGATAACAGAGATGCCCTTAAGGATATAATAGAAAAACGTGGTGGCAAGGTTGCTGGAAGTGTTTCTTCAAAGACAACGGCCCTTATAAATAATGACTCTATGAGCAATTCTGGCAAGAATAAGAAAGCTAAAGAGTTAAATATTAGAATAATGACAGAAGAGGAATTTATCGAAGAATACAATATTCCTCTCTAAAGGAGTAGAAATGCCTATTAAAATTCAAAGTGAATTACCAGCTAAGGAAAAACTTGAAAATGAAAATATATTTGTAATGGATGAAACAAGAGCAATGCATCAGGATATCAGACCTTTGAAGGTTGCAATATTAAATGTAATGCCACTCAAGGAAGAAACAGAGTTACAGCTTCTTAGAGTTTTATCAAACACACCATTACAGGTAGATGTCACATTCTTAAATGTTAAAAGTCACATTTCTCAGAATACATCAGCTAGTCATTTAAACAAGTTTTATACTTGCTACGATGAGATTAAGGATAATAAGTATGATGGTCTTATTATCACAGGGGCACCTGTAGAACAGCTTAAATTTGAAGAAGTAGATTACTGGGAAGAGTTATGCAAGATTATGGAGTGGTCAAAGACAAATGTTACAAGTACGCTTCATATTTGCTGGGGAGCCCAGGCAGGACTTTATTATCATTTTGGACTAGATAAGAAGGAGCTTCCTAAGAAGATTTCCGGAATTTACAGACATAAAGTAATGAACAGAAAGGAACCAATTGTGCGTGGTTTTGATGATGAGTTTTATGCTCCTCATTCAAGATATACAGAGGTTCCAGCCAAAGACGTGCATGCTTGCGACAAACTTAAGGTTTTGGCTGAATCAGATGAGGCAGGAGTATTTATCTGTTTAAGCGAGGGCGGCAAGCAGGTATTTGTAACTGGTCATCCAGAATATGACAGATATACTCTTGATAATGAGTATAAGAGAGATTTAGGTAAAGGACTTAATCCTGAGATCCCTGCTAATTATTATCCAGACAACAATCCAGAAAACAGACCTTTGCTTATGTGGAGAAGCCACAGTATCAATCTTTATAGCAACTGGCTTAACTATTATGTGTATCAGAACACACCATATGATGTTGAAAGTATAGGAAAATAATTATGATTTATTTTTATGGACTATGTTTTTTATTATCAACTTTGTTGCTTATATGGTTTATAAGCTTTAATGAGCAGCATTGTTTGAAACATATGTTTATAGTTTTATTTACCACTATTTCAAGTGGTGGATATTTTGCGTTCATTTTATCTACGAATTTAAATGAAGCACTGTTAGCTAATAAGATATTCTACGTGGGTGGAGCTTATCTTCCTATGGCTATATTCTTTATAACCTGTGAAGTAAGTCACGTAAAAGTGTATAAATGGATTTCGATATTAGCATGCGTTATACAAACTGTAATATATGGTCTTGTATTCACGACAGGTTTTACTGAAATATATTATAAATCAGTTGATTTTGCGATTATAAATGGAGTTCCTACGCTTATTAAAGTGTATGGGCCTTTACATTTCCTTTATAATATTTCTCTTTACGGATATTTAATTGGAAGTATAGTAGTTGCTTTGGTTAATGCTAAGAAGAAGGAAGTCAATCTTCACAATGTATACCGAATGGTAGGTAGTGCATTATTAAGTGGTATTATTTATTTCACTCAAAAAGCTCTTAAGCTTCAATATGATTTAATGCCTTTGGTATTTGTTATCGAAGTTGTTTTAATTTACATGCCTATCATTAAATCGCATGTATTTTCAATTGCTGAGAATGCAAGTAACCAATTTAAATCATTTGGTACAGACGGATTCATTGAATTTGATGTGCTATTTAAGTATATGGAAGCAGATGAATATATTATTAATATATTCCCGGAGCTTAAGAATCAAAGAGCAAATAAGAGACTTAAGGTGGATGACAGTCTGTTTTTCCAGACAGTATATCCTTTGATGTTAGAAAACAAGGATAATAAGTCTACAGGGCTTCTTGGTACTAGAGTATTCAGCAAGGATAATAAGCATTATGAAGCCAGAGTTGTTTCCGTAAGATATCAGGGAATTAAGATTGGATATCTTATTCAGGTACAGGATGTTACAGATAAGGAAAACAACCTTCACAGTGTAGAAAGATACAATGAAGATCTTAAGAGAGTAGTTGAACTGAGAACTTCTGAAGTATATGAAATTCGAGATAAAACACTCCTTGCATTTGCACAGATGGTTGAATCAAGAGACTTAAGTACTGGTGGTCATATTAAAAGAACAGCTGCTGTAGTAAAGGTGTTTACAGAACAGCTTATTGCTGATGATTATGGTTTATCAAAGTATTTCCTCTATAACGTTGTCAGAGGAGCTGCAATGCATGATATTGGTAAAATATCAGTTGATGATAAAGTCCTTAGAAAACAAGGAAAATACACAGATGAAGAGTATAATGAAATGAAGAAACACTCAGCAGCGGGTGCTGAAATCATTGAGAAGGTGCTTAAGGGCATTGAGAAGGATGATTTTGTTCGTACTGTTTCAAATATTGCTCATTATCATCATGAAAAAGTAGATGGAAGTGGTTATCCTTGTGGACTTACAGGAGAGAATATACCAGTTGAAGCAAGAATAATGGCTCTCGCTGATGTATTTGATGCGCTTGTTTCCAAGAGATGCTATAAAGAGGCATTTTCATTTGATAAGGCATTTTTAATTATTGAAGAGAGCAAGGGAACTCATTTTGATGATAAACTAACAGAAGAGTTTATGAAATGTCGTCCAGTATTGGAGACATTATATTCAGATACTAATTTCTCGGAGGTATAAATAGATGGAATTAAGCAAATTACAAAAAGATATGATGGAAGCTATGAAGGCTAAGGATAAGGCTAGAAAAGAGTCAATCGCTGTTTTATATTCAGCTGCAAAAAAGGCCGGAATTGATGCAGGTTGCAGAGATAATGTTCCTGAAGAGCTTGTTGATCAGGCTATCATGAAGGAAGTTAAGAGTGTTAAAGAGCAGATTGAAACATGCCCTAAGGATAGAACAGAGCTTATTGAAGAATTTGAAGCAAGACTTAAAGTATTCGAAGAATATGCTCCTAAGATGATGAGCAAGGAAGAGGTTGAGGCTTTTATTAATGAGTCTTTTGCCGAAGTTATTGCTACTAAGAATAAGGGTATGATTATGAAAGAAATTATGCCTAAGCTTAAGGGTAAGGCTGATGGCAAGGTTATAAATGAAGTAGTTGCACAGATGTGCAAATAATTGATTATTAGGAAGATTTATATATGAACTGGCTTAGAAAACTAGAGAGAAAATTTGGCAAATATGCGATACCAAATCTGCCATTAATGATTATGATCTGTTATGGATTCGGATATGTAATGAACTATCTGAAGCCAGAATGGACTTATTTTGTTACATTGAATCCATATGCTATTTTACATGGACAGGTGTGGAGATTATTCACCTGGGTTCTTGTACCAGAAATTAATAATGGCTTTGGATTTATGGGTATATTTTTTGTATGCATTTTCCTTTGGTTTTACTATTCGATTGCCAAAAACTTGGAGATGGCCTGGGGAAAATTTATGTTTAATATCTTTTTCTTCTCAGGCATTATTATGACCATTGTTGGAGCATTCCTATTATTTGGTTATTTTAGTATTTTTAATCCTGATTTTGTTAAGGCTTTTGAAACGGCCGCGGCATTACAAAATGGTGAATGTTCAAAGATATTAGGCGGTAACTGGTTTTATTTCTTTATGTCATCAAGCTTTAGTACATATTATCTGAATTTGTCGATATTCCTTGCGTATGCGCTGACATATCCAAATATGAGAGTACTTTTGTTCTTCATCATTCCAATTAAGGTAAAAGTACTTGGTATTATTTACATTATTGTTCTTGTATTTAACATACTTCAGACCTTTGTATTCGGTGGCGTAGATATAGGTCTTATAGAGCTTGTAGCAGTAGGCTCATCACTTCTTAATGTATTTGTATTCTTTATGATACTAAGGAATAGTGGAGTTAAAAGATTTAAGGAAATTAAGAGACAGAAGGAATTTGCCAAGAAGATTAATAAAGCTCAGGCACCATCTCAGACACAACAGCTTATTAGACATAAATGTTCTATATGCGGACAGACAGATGTGTCAAATCCTTCACTTACATTCAGATACTGCTCAAAGTGTAATGGTAATCATGAATACTGTAATGAGCATTTATTTACACATCAGCACATTCAGTAAAGAGGTTAATGATGGACGAGAAGAAATATTTTGTTGAACAGATTGATAAATTAATTAAATATGGCCGTGAAAATGGCAACATGGTTTCAGAGAAGGAAGTATCTGAATATTTCAAAGAAATTAATCTTTCTAATGAACAGCTTCAGCTTGTATATAATTTCCTTTACGATAGTAAGATTGGTTTGAATGAACCATTTGATGTCGAGGAAACTCTTGATGAGGAAGACAAAGACTATCTTCAGATGTATATTGAAGAACTTGAGTCTATTGAAAAAATATCAGATAAAAAACGCTTTGAGCTGATTAAGAAACATGTTTCTACAGGCGAGGATTTATCTTCAAAGATTATTGAAAGTTATCTTTGGGATGTAATAGAAACTGCTAAGCTTTATGCAGGTGGTGCAGTTACTATTGAAGATCTCATAGGAGAGGGAAATGTTGCTTTAGCTTTTGCAGTTAGTGATATACCTAAGGACAAGACTCCAGAGCAGATAGATGCTTATATTACAGAGTCTGTAATGGCAGCAATGGAAGAGATTACTTATGAGGATAATAACGAGAAGTCAAAGGCTGATACCTGGGCAGAGGATGCCAATGAGGTTTTAGAGAAGGCTAAGGAATTAGCGCAGACTCTTGGCAGAAATGTTAAGATAGATGAGCTTTGCAGATTTGGCGATTTTGAAGAAGATTTCATCAAGAATGTTATTAATATAACTGGTGGAATAGATATTATAGAGGAATAGTATGGAATTAATCAACAGAGAGTTTAAAGCTGTAGTTCAGGATACAACCCATGTATTTGTTGGAGCTAAAATGAGCGTGTCAGAGATGATGAGCTTTGATGATGTTCCATTTAAAATCAAGGCTATTTTTAATAAGTACTACAGCAAAGAAGATCAGATAAACAGACCTATAGGTGAATTACTTGGCCAAATAGATAAGAATTCCTTTGAATTTCAGGTTTTTAAGCAGCTAAGACTTAAGTTTAAGGCTGGCGAATATATTGAAAAAAGAGGCAAAAAAATCTATAAATCAAAGTCATTATCATTAGATGAATTTATTGATTTACATGCATCAGGTAAAGAATACGTAGATGAGGAAGTTGTTTTTAACAAATTGGCACTATTAGCCTTCTCTACCTAAGCACTTTTACTTGTTTTATAGCACACAATTTGGTATAATATTGTAATCATATTGGGGTGTGTGCTTTATTATGGAATTAGATCAAGATAAGAAGCCGAAGGGCTATAACAAAATTAGATATTTTCTTATAATCGAGAATATATTCATGATTCTCGCATTTCTCATGTTAATGGTAGGCGGATATAATATTTATACTCTTGGAGAGATATCCTGGTTTATCATTGCATATTTTTCATTTGGTTTAGGATTTTTCTTAGTAGCAGTAGTTATTGCTATTAAATTAATCAAAGCTTTCAAGAGAGATGATATACCCGTTTATTCAAATATGACAGAATCTGATGATGTGGATCCGGAAACAGGACTCCTTTATTTTGATTCATTTACCAACCTTGCTGAGAACCAGCTTACTATGTCTATGTCAGATGTTTATCTTGCTTCCTTTGAAATTGAAGGAATTGAACATCTTCGTCATTTCGTTGGTTACCAGAAGGCTGCAGATACAATGGCAGAAATTGGTAATGTATTTAAAATGTATCAGAAGAGAATGGGCGAGAGATATGTTAATCTTGGATGTAAGTCAGGTCATGAATTTGTCGTAATGACAAATGAAGTTGAGCATAATGACATTCAGAATTACCTAAACGAAATGATGAAGGAGATTAATGAGATTCTTCTTAGACTTGCAACAACTGAGAATTTCGCTGCATATTGTGGATATTCATCTTCAATTCATGGTAAATCAATTGAGGAACTTATTCAGTATACAAACTTTGCAGTAATGGAAGCTTCAATGTTTAAGAAAACAGAGCCTCATTACTTCTCACCTGATGCATACAGAAGACAGGAAACAGAATATATTAAAGATGACAAGATTAGAAAGATTCTTGATGGTAATGATCTTCAGTATAATTTCCAGCCTATTGTATCAGCTAAGACAGGTAAGATTTATGCATACGAAGCATTAATGAGAACTAACAAGGAAATTGGATTTTCTCCTACTGATGTGTTAGAGCTTGCTGAGAGACAAAACAGACTTTATGAAGTTGAGCATTATACATTCTTTAATGTTATCAAGATAATGAATGAGAATGCTTCTAAGTTTGAAGATAGAAAGTTATTTATTAACTCAATTCCAACAGTAATTATTAAAGAAGATGAATTTAATGAGCTTCTTTCACTTTATAAGCCAGTAATGAAAAATCTGGTTATAGAGATTACTGAAAATGGTATGCAGTCAGAGAGCTCATGCGAAACAGTTCATAAGTACATGAAGAAATCAGGCTGTGAACTTGCTCTTGATGATTATGGTACCGGATATTCAAATGCATCAACACTTCTTAATAATTCTCCACATTATCTTAAGGTGGATCATTCAATTATTAAGGGTATCGATACAGACTCTAAGAAACAGCAGATAGTATCTAATGTAGTATCATTTGGTAATAATCATGGTATGAAGATTCTTGCAGAGGGTGTTGAGACATTAGAAGAACTTCAGATGGTTATTCAGCTTGGATGTCAGCTTATTCAGGGCTTCTATACAGGTCGTCCAAGTCAGATGATTGTAGATGCGGTTTCTTCTGAAGTAGAAGAAGAGATTATGGCTATTAATCTTAAACTTGCTAAGCTTAAGATGGAGAATAAGTCATATACTCCTACAAACTTTGAAACAGTTTCACTTATTAATCTTGCACTTGATTTCTACTCACAGATTATTGTTGAACAGCCTTCAGTTAATCTTATTGGTATGAAGAATAATAAAGAGATTAATATGGGTATTAAGGTTCCAGATGGAAAAGAAACTATTATTAATCTTAAGGATGTTAATATACGTGGTCGTGAAAATCCAGCGATTATGATTGGCGAGAACTGTATTGTTACTCTTGCACTTGAGGGCAATAACATTCTTTCATACGAAGGTATTAAGGTTCCTAACTCTTCAAAGCTTATAATTCAGGGTAAAGGTAATCTTACAATTCGTGTAGATCACAATAATGGTATAGGTATTGGTACAGGTGCTGATACAAATGAACCATATGGTGATATTTCATTCGAAGGTCTTGGAACAATCAGAGTTGAGGCTAATTCAGATCAGGCATTTGCTATTGGTGGATATCTTGCAAATGATGATTCAAGAATTAGAATTGATGGCGGAAGTGTAGAAATCATCGTTAATGGTTCAAAAACAGTTGGTATTGGTTCTGCAACAGGTAATACAGAGATTGCAGTTAACCAGTCACATGTTTCTATTTCTTCGTCAGGTGCTGATGCAATTGGTATTGGCTCAATGGAAGGTAAGGTTGATATCAATATCAGTGCAGATGTTGAGATTGAGGCTTCTGGTGGTAGAGCATCAGGTGTTGGTGTTCTTCAGTTAGGACGTGGTAATATTAATTTGAATTCAGGATTTGTTTCTTGTAACCTCCATTCAATGACTGGTGTCGGTATTGGTTCATTAGATGGCGATATGGATATTAGAACATCAGCTGAGCAGGTATTTATATATGTTGAGGGCTCAGAGGTTGGTGGTATTGGTACATATCATGGTCAGGGTGTAACAAGAATTCAGAATGGTTCAGTTAAAGTATCATTACTTGCAGCTAATCCAGTATCTATTGGTGGTACAAAGGGTAAACTAGAAATCACTGGTGGTAATATTTATGGTGACCTTAGTAATTCACCTACACCAGTTAACCAGTTTAATGTTCCGGTATTCAAAAAGGTTGTTAGTGAGGATACATATTCTAAGAAGATTGAAACAGAAGAGGGTTCATATCATTATATAGCTCATTCAAGTAAGATATTTGATGATATATATGTATATATTCCAAAATTCTGCAATGAGATTGAGTATACAGGTGAATAAATTTTGGGGCGGAGAGAGTAATCTCTCCGCTTTTTAAGGAGATAATAATGGCATTAGAAAATTTAGCGGCATATGAAATTATTGAACACAGATTCTTAGATGATATTCATTCGGATTCTGTATTATTAAGACATAAGAAAACAGGAGCAAGAGTAGCTTTATTACCTAATGAAGATAATAATAAAGTATTCTATATTGGTTTTAGAACTCCTCCTTTTGATTCAACTGGTGCAGCACATATTGTTGAGCATACTGTTTTATGTGGTTCTAAAAATTTCCCAGTTAAGGATCCATTTGTTGAACTTTGTAAGGGTAGTTTAAATACTTTCCTTAATGCTATGACATTCCCAGATAAGACAGTATATCCTGTTGCAAGTTGTAATGATTTTGATTTTCAAAATCTTATGAATGTTTATCTGGATGCTGTATTTTATCCAAATATTTACAGAGAAGAGAAGATATTTAAACAGGAAGGCTGGCACTATGAACTTGAAAATAAAGATGATGATTTAAAGATTAATGGTGTAGTTTATTCAGAAATGAAGGGAGCTTTTTCTGACCCTGATGATATTCTTGAAAGACAGATTTTAAATGGAATATTTCCAGATTCTCCATATGGCGTTGAGTCTGGTGGTGATCCTGATGTTATTCCAGAACTTACATATGAAGATTTTCTTGATTTTCATTCAAGATATTATCATCCTTCAAATAGTTATATTTTCCTTTATGGTGATATGGATATGGAGGAGAAGCTTGATTATATAGATAAGGAATATTTGTCTAAATTTGATTATCTTGAAATTGACTCAAGAGTTCCATTTCAGAAAGCCTTCGATGAACCTAGAAATGTCAGATATGAATATTCAATTACAGAGACTGAAGATGATAAGGATAAGACTTATCTTAATTTGACATATTGTCTTAAGGACTATACAGATAAGGAGATTCCTATTGTATTAAGAGCCTTTGAATATGCATTTAGTGGAAATCCAGCTGCAAGACTCAAAAAAAGAATTATCGAGGCAGGAATTGGTGATGAATTCTATGTATCATCTGACTGCTCAGTTTGTCAGAATATTATTGGCTTCTATGCTAAAGGTGCAAATGAATCTGATAAGGATAAATTTGTTGAGATAATTAAGGATGAAATTCAAAAAACTATAGAAGAAGGTTTTGATAAAGATACAATCCTTGCTTTCCTTGTAAGAGAAGAATTCAAGTATAGAGAGGCAGATTTTGGCAGATATCCAAAGGGCTTGGTATACGGACTTGATATGCTTGAAACATGGCTTTATGATGATATGCTTGCTTTTGATCAGGTTGAATCAATTGAGACTTATAAGAAGTTAAAGGAAGCAGTTAATACTGATTATTATGAAAAAATCCTTGAAGAAGGTATATTAAATAATAACCACTCAGTTCTTATTGTCGGAGCTCCTAAAAAAGGTCTTACAAGTATTAAGAATAATGATTTAGAAGAGAAGTTAGCTAAGATTAAGGCATCTCTTTCTGATAGTGAGATTGAGGCTATTGTTAAAGGCACTAAGGAATTAAAAGAATATCAGGAATCAGAGGATAGAGTAGAAGACCTCGAAAAGATTAAGCTTCTTAAGGTATCTGATATTGATAAGAAATCAAGAAGCCTTAAGAACAAGGTTGAAACTCTTGATGATATGGTATTTGTAAAACAGAATATTTTCACTTCAGGTATTGCTTATGTGACAATGTTATTTGATTTAGGACATTTATCCTTTGAAGAGATTAAATATGTTCCAGTATTAAATAATCTTCTTGGCAAACTTGATACTGTTAATATGAAATATGGTGAAATGTCTAACGCCTTTAAAATGTACACAGGTGGTATGGGTTCAGGTACTCAGAATTACTGTCATGTTAAAACAGGTGATATTAAGACTTCATACGAAATAAAAGTTAAATTCCTTTATGAAAATAAGGAAAAGGCTTTTGAACTTATTAAGGAAATGCTTATCAATACAAAATTTGAGGATAAGAAGCTTATTAAGGAATATATAAGTGAGATGCGTTCACAAGGGGAAGGTATGCTTACAAGCGTTCCTCATGGTATAGCTGTAACCAGAGCAACATCGTATTTTGATCCAGCTCAGAGATTAAATGATGCATTAACTGGTCTTGAATCAGTTAGATTTATTCAGGAGCTTGATGATAATATTGATGAAAGAATGGATTCATTAATCGAAATGCTTAAGAATTTGTCTGTTAAGATTTTCAGAGCAGAGAATATGATAACTAACCTTACTATTTCAGAGGGTGATGATCATATTATTGATGATGTTCTTGTTGATTTTAGAAAGGCATTATTCACAAAAGCCATAGAGAAGAATGAACTTAAATATGAAGTAAATACAGGTAATGAAGGATTTATCTCTGCTGGTGCAGTGCAGTATGTAGCAAAGGCAGGAGAGTTCAAATCAAAAGGACTTGAATACACAGGAGCTTTCAATGTATTGAAAACTATTCTTGGCTATGATTACCTTTGGAACAATGTAAGAGTTAAAGGTGGCGCTTACGGATGCTTTGCAATATTTACTGTGTATGGAACTGTTTCAATTGTTTCTTACAGAGATCCACATTTAAATAATACCTTGAAGATTTATTCAGATTTAATTGATTATATAGAGAATTTTGAATGTAGTGATCGTGAAATGAACCAGTTTATTATTGGTGCTATTTCTGATATTGATTTACCACAGACTGCTTCTGCAGAAGGAAAGGCAAATTTTGGTCATTATATGTCAGGGGTAAATCAAGAAGATATTCAAAAGAAGCGTGACGAGATTCTTGCATGTACTAAAGAAGATATTAGAAAACTTGCTCCTCATATTAAAGCAGCATTTGAGAAAGATAATATCTGTGTTGTTGGAGCTGAAAGCAAGATTAACGATAACAAAAATCTTTTTGATAAAATTGAAAATTTAATTAAATAATTTCCATAAAAGTATAATTCTTTATCGTGTATATAATATCGAAAGAAAAACATGGAGGATTATATATATGAAAAACTTAAAAAAGATTAAACAATTTGCTGTATTATCAGTATCAACATTTCTCGCTGCTGCAACATTAGTTGGTTGTGGTAAATCTTATAATACTTTCGCACCAACTAAAGAGGCTAATTATTTATACGACACAGCACCAGCTGCAACAGCTGATTATGAGGATTATTATTATCCAGAATATGAAGAATATTCAGAAGATTATGGATATAATGGTGGCGTAGAGGATAAAACACTTGATTCAGGTAGCACATACTCTGGAAGCAATTCAGTTAAAGATACAAGAAAGATTATTAGAACTGTAAATGTTGATGTTGAAACAGTAGAGTATGATAAATTTATAGCTGGATTAAATGCTACAGTTGAAAAACTTGGCGGCTATATTGAGAGTGAATACTCATATAATGGTAGTGCTTATAAGACTAATAAAGAGTATAAGCATTCATCAATTACAATTAGAGTGCCAGATGAGAAGCTTGATGAAGTGATTTCTTCATTCTCTGGTAATGCAAATATTACACAGAAAACTACATCTACACAGGATGTTACATTATCATACGTGGATACTGAGAGTAAGAAGGAGATGTATCTTGCAGAACAGGAAAGTCTTCTTGCTTTACTTGAAAAGGCTGAATCAGTAGAAGATATTGTTTACCTTACAGAGAGAATTTCACAGGTAAGATATAATATTGAATCAATGGAATCAACACTTAGAACTCTTGATGATCTTGTATCATATGCGACACTTAATGTATCTGTTCAGGAAGTTGAGATTTATACACCAGCAGCTGTAGTAGTTGAAGAAGAGAAGACAGTTGGACAGAAGATGGCAGAAGGCTTCAAGGCTAGTCTTTTAGATGTAGTTTATGGCGTTAGAGATTTCTTTGTAAATCTTGTAATCGCTTCTCCATATATTATAAGATTCTTAGTAATCGTTGGTATTATTGCAGGTATTATTGTTGCAATTGTTAATATTATCAAGTTTAATATTAAGAGAAATAAGAAAAAAGTTGCTGAAGCTCAGAAAAAACTTCAGGAAATAAGAGAAAAGGAAGAAAGTAATGACAAACAAAACTAAATCTGGATTTATTAGTATTATTGGTAGACCAAATGTTGGCAAGAGTACTCTTATGAATAAGATTATTGGACAAAAGATTGCAATCACATCCAATAAACCTCAGACTACAAGAACAAAGATTTCTACCGTATATACTAAGGGTGATGTTCAGATGGTTTTTGTTGATACACCAGGTCTTCATAAAGCTAAAAATAAGCTTGGCGAAAATATGGTATCAACAGCAAAAAGAACTTTCAATGAATCAGATGTCTGCCTCTATTTAGTAGAGGCGGACACGTTTATAGGAGAGCAGGATGAAAACATCCTGTCTCTTTTGCGTACTGTAGATATTCCAATTATTCTTGTTATTAACAAAGTTGACAGAGTAGATAAGGTTAAAATAATAGAAGTAATTAATACGTATAAAGATAAAGTTAATTTTGCTGAGATTGTTCCTATCTCTGCGAAAACTGGTAAGAACACAGATACACTTCTTAGTGTAATAGAGCAGTATCTTCCAGAAGGTCCATTTTTCTATGATCCAGATACACTGACAGATCAACCAGAAAGACAGATTGTATCTGAGATTATCAGAGAGAAAGGTTTAAGACTTCTAGGAGATGAGATTCCTCACGGAATAGCCGTTTGTATCGATTCAATGAAATTCAACAAAAATATAGTTGAAATTCAGGCTACTATAGTTTGTGAGAGAGACTCTCACAAAGGAATGATTATCGGCAAGGGTGGTAGTAAGATTAAAGAAATCGGAACTATGGCCAGAGGCGATATAGAGAAGATGTTAGGTAAGAAGGTTAATCTTCAGCTTTTTGTTAAGACAAAAGAAAACTGGAGAGATTCAGATTTCCTTCTTAAGAACTTTGGATTTGTAACAGAGGATTCTAATGAATAATAATTCAGATAACCTGATAACAGTAACAGGTATGGTTATTAAGCAGGAACCAAGTGATGAATATGACAAAAGAATAGTTCTGCTTACAAAAGAAAAAGGTAAGATTACAGCATTTGTCAAAGGTGCAAGAAGACAAAATTCCGCCTATGGAGCAGCGACAAATCCATTTGCATTTGGTAAATTTACTCTATATGTAGGAAGGAATTCATATTCCTTAAGAGAAGCGGTGATAGATAATTATTTCGAAGGTATGCGAGATAACATTCAAATGGCTTTTTATGGAATGTATTTCCTCGAGATAGCGGATTATTATACCAGAGAAAATAATGATGATGCGGATATGCTAAGACTTCTGTTTCAGGGGGTTAGAACCCTTGAGAATCCGATGCTTTCTTTTGAATTCGTAAGAGCGGTATTTGAGATTAAGTCTATTCAGATAAATGGTGAGCTTCCACCAGTAGCTGATCATTATGCTAATGGTGTAAAAAAGGCGGTTTGTTTTATTACTGAATCGCCAGTTAATAAAGTATTTTCTTTTAAATTATCTGAAGATAGTGAAAAAGAACTGATAGCTTATGCCAAGGATATTGCATCAAAAACATATGATAAAAAGTTCACATCACTTGATTTACTCGATTAAAACTTTTGACAATGAAAAATCATATATGTATAATAAATAAGATTATTTTATAAATATTACTTGGAGGTCAATGATGGAAAAATCAATGGACAAAATCGTTGCGCTCGCTAAGGGTAGAGGATTTATTTATCCTGGTTCAGAAATTTACGGTGGTCTCGCTAATACATGGGACTATGGTAACCTTGGTGTTGAGCTTAAGAACAATGTTAAGAAGGCATGGTGGCAGAAGTTTGTACAGGAGAATCCATATAACGTTGGTGTAGACTGTGCAATTCTTATGAACCCACAGACATGGGTAGCTTCAGGACATCTTGGAGGATTCTCAGATCCATTGATGGATTGTAAGCAGTGTCATGAAAGATTCAGAGCTGATAAGCTTATTGAAGATTTCTGTGCAGAAAAAGGTATTGAACTTCCAAAGCCTATAGATGCATTTTCAAAAGAAGAGATGGAGAATTTCATTAAAGATAATGCAATTCCTTGTCCTACATGTGGAAAGCATGATTTCACAGACATCAGAGAATTTAATCTTATGTTTAAGACATTCCAGGGTGTTACAGAAGATGCTAAGAATACAGTATATTTAAGACCTGAAACAGCTCAGGGTATTTTCGTAAACTTCAAGAATGTTCAGAGAACATCTAGAAAGAAAGTACCATTTGGTATTGGTCAGATTGGTAAGTCATTTAGAAATGAGATTACTCCTGGTAACTTCACATTCAGAACACGTGAGTTCGAACAGATGGAGCTTGAATTCTTCTGTAAGCCTGGTACAGACCTTGAGTGGTTCCAGTACTGGAGAGGCTTCTGTCGTGACTGGTTATTATCACTTGGTATCAAGCAGGATGAAATGAGACTTCGCGATCACGATCCAGAAGAACTTTGCTTCTACTCAAAGGGTACAACTGATATCGAATTCTTATTCCCATTCGGTTGGGGTGAGCTTTGGGGTATTGCAGATAGAACAGATTATGACCTTACACAGCATCAGAATGTATCTAAGCAGGATATGTCATACTTCGATGATGAGACAAATGAGAAGTACATTCCATATGTTGTTGAGCCATCACTTGGTTGTGACCGTGTAGTTCTTGCATTCCTTTGCGCTGCATATGATGAAGAGAACATCGGAACAGAAGATAAGCCTGATATGAGAACAGTGATGAGATTCCATCCAGCACTTGCACCAGTTAAGATTGGTGTGCTTCCACTTTCTAAGAAGTTAAATGAGGGTGCTGAAAAGGTATTTGCTCAGTTATCTAAGAAATACTACTGTGAGTTTGATGATAGAGGAAATATTGGTAAGAGATATCGTCGTCAGGACGAAATCGGTACACCATTCTGTATCACATACGATTTCGATTCAGAAACAGATAATTGTGTAACTGTTAGATTCCGTGATTCAATGGAGCAGGAACGTGTTGCAATCGCTGATCTTGATGCATACTTTGCTGATAAGTTCACATTTTAAATTTGTCGATTTAAAGGGCTAAAGTGCTAAACTTTAGCCCCTTTTTTATTGCAAAAATTGTGAAAAATTGATGACAAGGTTATATCATTTGTGATATAATCCTTATATCAATCATATGTCATAAATGGTTGTAAAAATATAATTAAATATTTCTTTCAGAGTCGAAAATAACGAGGGACGTTTAAAAGCGTTTCTGGTTATTATTTGCTTTAATTGTATTTTTGAAATATGTGTTTCAAAGGAGGAACAAATTCTTATGGCAAAAAAATGGGTATACTTGTTTAAAGAAGGAAAAGCGGATATGCGTAATCTGCTTGGAGGTAAGGGAGCCAACCTCGCAGAAATGACAAACATAGGACTTCCAGTACCTCAGGGCTTCACAATTACTACAGAAGCTTGTACTCAGTACTATGAAGATGGTCAGGAAATTAATGCTGAGATTAAAGCACAGATTGATGAGCATATTGTTAAGATGGAAGAAATTACTGGTAAGAAGTTTGGTGATTTAGAGAATCCTTTACTTGTTTCTGTTCGTTCAGGTGCAAGAGCTTCAATGCCTGGTATGATGGATACAATTCTTAACCTTGGTCTTAACGAGGAAGTAGTTAATGTTATTGCAGAGAAATCTAATAATCCACGTTGGGCTTGGGACTGCTACAGAAGATTCATTCAGATGTATTCAGATGTAGTAATGGAAGTAGGTAAGAAATATTTCGAAGAGCTTATTGACCAGATGAAAGCTAAAAAAGGTGTTACTCTTGACGTAGATCTTACTGCTGAGGATTTAAAGGAATTAGCTAACCAGTTTAAGGCTGAATACAAGTCTAAGATTGGTAAGGATTTCCCAAGTGATCCAAAGGAACAGTTATACGGAGCTATCAAAGCTGTATTTAGATCATGGGATAACCCACGTGCTAACGTTTATCGTCGTGATAATGATATTCCATATTCATGGGGAACTGCTGTTAATGTTCAGTCAATGGCATTCGGTAATATGGGAGATGATTGTGGTACAGGTGTTGCATTTACACGTGACCCAGCAACTGGTGAAAAGGGATTATTTGGTGAATTCCTTACAAATGCTCAGGGTGAAGACGTAGTTGCTGGTGTTCGTACTCCTATGAAGATTGCTGAAATGGAGAATAAGTTCCCAGAAGCATTCAAGCAGTTTAAGGAAGTTTGCAAAACACTTGAAGATCATTATAGAGATATGCAGGATATGGAATTTACTGTTGAACATGGTAAGCTCTATATGCTTCAGACAAGAAACGGTAAGAGAACAGCTCAGGCTGCATTAAAGATTGCTTGTGATCTTGTAGAGGAAGGAATGAGAACAGAGGAAGAAGCAGTTGCAATGATTGATCCTCGTAACCTTGATACACTTCTTCATCCACAGTTTGATGCTAAGGCTCTTAAAGAAGCAGTTCCAGCAGGCAAAGGTCTTGGTGCTTCACCAGGTGCTGCTTGTGGTAAGATTGTATTCTCAGCAGAGGATGCAGAAGAATGGGCTGCAAGAGGAGAGAAGGTTGTTCTTGTTAGACTTGAGACATCTCCAGAAGATATTACTGGTATGAAGGTTTCTCAGGGTATCCTTACAGTACGTGGTGGTATGACATCACATGCTGCAGTAGTTGCTCGTGGTATGGGTACATGTTGTGTATCTGGTTGCGGCGATATTGCAATGGATGAAGAGAATAAGAAATTCACACTTGCTGGCAAGACATATACAGAAGGTGATTACATTTCAATTGATGGTACAACAGGTAACATTTATGATGGAATCATCAAGACAGTAGATGCTACAATCGCTGGTGAGTTTGAGACAGTTATGAATTGGGCAGATAAGTATCGTACATTAAAGGTACGTACTAATGCAGATACTCCAGCAGATGCTAAGAAGGCTAGAGAACTTGGTGCTGAAGGTATTGGTCTTTGCCGTACAGAGCATATGTTCTTTGAGGAGACAAGAATCGCTGCATTCCGTGAGATGATCTGTTCAGATACAGTTGAAGAAAGAGAAGAAGCACTTGCTAAGATTCTTCCATATCAGCAGAGCGACTTCGAACAGTTATATGAAGCTTTGGAAGGATGTCCTGTTACAATCAGATTCCTTGATCCACCTCTTCATGAGTTCGTTCCTACAGAAGAAGCTGATATTAAGAAGCTTGCAGATGCTAAGGGCAAGACAGTAGAAGAAATTAAGACTCTTTGTGATTCATTACATGAATTCAACCCAATGATGGGACATAGAGGATGTCGTCTTGCAGTTACATATCCAGAAATTGCTAAGATGCAGACAACAGCAGTTATCAAGGCTGCTATCAATACAGCTAAGAAACATCCAGATTGGACAGTTAAGCCAGAAATCATGATTCCACTTGTATGTGAAGTTAAGGAATTAAAGGATGTTAAGAAGGTAGTAGTAGAAACAGCAGATGCAGTTATTGCTGAGGCTGGTGTTAAACTTGAGTATGAAGTTGGTACAATGATTGAAATCCCAAGAGCTGCTCTTACAGCTGATGAGATTGCAACAGAAGCTGATTTCTTCTGCTTTGGTACTAACGACCTTACACAGATGACATTTGGTTTCTCACGTGATGACGCTGGTAAGTTCTT
Source organism: Lachnospiraceae bacterium (assembly GCA_024403275.1). Lineage (GTDB taxonomy): Bacteria > Bacillota > Clostridia > Lachnospirales > Lachnospiraceae > UBA3766. Next base: position 7,834 of record JAKSSD010000021.1, on the reverse strand, counting down.
AAATGCTTACTATGATTCAAAGATTTTTGAGAATGACCCATTTGCTAAGCTTGACCAGAATGGTGTAGGAAAGCTTATGGAAACAGCTCTTAAGCTTGGTAAGCCAGTTAATCCTAAGTTACACGTTGGTATCTGTGGTGAGCACGGTGGAGATCCTTCATCAGTTGAATTCTGCCACAAGATTGGTCTTGATTATGTATCATGTTCACCATTCCGTGTACCTATCGCTAGACTTGCTGCAGCACAGGCTGCTATTGCAGCAAAATAGGCGAAAATTCTATTAAGTAGAATAAAGTTTATGCAGTAAATAATATGAGCCCCATAACTTGTAGAAATGCAGGTTGTGGGGCTTTTTAGTTATATTACGGGAATACAGTTAGCGAATATGGAAAGATAGAATAAAGATTGTAGATGACAGTTTAGGGTACTAAAAAATAAATAATTCAAATAATAGTACCCTGAATCGCTTGTTTGTGATACAATGATGGCGAAAGGAAGGGTTGAAATGTTTTCAAAAGTATATCCAAGAGAAAAATATATATCAAAGATTCGCCCATTTGTTAGTTCTGATATAATTAAAGTGATTACTGGAATAAGAAGATGTGGTAAGTCATATATTCTAAAAGGAATAATTAATGAGTTAATAGCGGATGGTGTAGCAAAATCAGATATTATATATATTCCCCTTGATAAGAGGGGATTTAAAAGTATTAAGACTCCCGAGCAGTTAGAAGAAAAGATCGAAGAAATGATAAACAACGAAGAGTTTAAATACTTATTTATTGACGAGATTCAAAATGTAAAAGGTTTTGAAAGTTTAGTACAAGCATATGCAGAAGAAGGATTCTCGGTTTTTTTGACGGGTTCAAATTCGTATATGCTTAGCGATGAAATAACTACAAAACTTACAGGCAGATATCTTTCATTTGAAGTGTTCCCATTGGATTTTTCAGAATATTTAGATATGAAAAAGTTTTTTGACAAGGAAATCCAAGATGTTGAGGTTGAATTTGATGAGTATATACTTAACGGCGGCTTTCCGAAGGCTTTGGAATTTACTGATTTGAATGGCAGACAGGTATATACACGAGGAATAATTAGTGAAATTTTTGAAAAAGATGTAAAGACAAGAAAAAGAATATCAAATGTTGCAGTTTATGAAAGAGTGCAGTCGTTCCTATTAAATAATTATTCATCACCATTTTCTATTGGAAATCTGATGGAAACACTAATTTCGGAGGGGTTTTCAACCAAGCCAGCTACAGTTAGAGGATATATTGAGGATCTTCAAAAAGCAAAAATTGTATATGAATGTAATAGGTTTGATTTGAAAAGTAAAAGGGCTATCAAACGTGATCAAAAATATTATCTGTCAGATTTGGCAATTTATTTTTCGATGAATACGGACAACAGATTGAGTTACGGTCCATCCCTTGAAAATATTATTTATTTGTTTTTAGTTAGCAATGATTATCAAGTAAGTATCGGGAAAATAGGAAAGTTTGAATGTGATTTTATTGTAAGAGATCATAATCAGAATTATGCTTATATTCAAGTTGCGTATACACTTAGGGGAGAAGATGCGAAAACTACGGAGCGCATTAAAGAGAGGGAGTATAGACCATTTAGAGATATAAAGGATGGATATCCTAGATATATTATTTCCATGGATAAGTATAGAGATCAGCAGGAAGGTGTACATCACATAAATGCGATTGATTTATTTTTAGGAAAAGAAAAAATAGGAGATTAATTTTTGAAAAAAAGAGATAGCCTATTTTAGTACTATCTCCGCACAGGCTGCTATTGCTAATAAGTAGGGCTATCGCTTAACTAACGGTTGCGAAAATGATGTAAATACTGAGAACTCTGTTTTGACCTTAACGGTTGGAACAGAGTTCTTTTTTGCCCCAATAATCTTTAGAACCCATGTAGAATATAGAAAAAGCTATCCAATTTTTCAATATAAGGTTTACGCCATGTAACATGCACTGTCCAAGCACAGATAGTAAGTGGTAATATGTGCCACAAAGTGAATAGAATAGATAAAATAGACGAGCCATGCGGTAGTGTTGTAGCTACAGTGTGGCTCGTTTTGTGCAATAGATATAAAAAGGTTAGCTAGAAGTAGTAACTATTGACAAAAATGACAATTGTTGAAAGAAAATGATTGATTATGACAGAAAATAACGTATAATCAAATTATAAACAATCAAAAATGACTTGAAACAGTCAGAAACGTTCAGGAGGCAAAAGTGTTAACAGAAGAGAGACATGCTAGAATCTTTGATCTGGTTAATAGAAAAAACAGTATAACATTAACTGACATTTGTGAGGAGCTTGATATTTCAGAGTCGACAGCCAGAAGAGACCTTAAGGAGATGGCTGAAAAGGGACTACTTACTAGAGTGCATGGTGGAGCAATATCTAATAGAGACAACTTTTTAAGTATTGAAGCAGATGTTGAGGAGCGACTTGGAATCTGTAGAGAGGAAAAAAGAGCTATCGGCGAATATGCAGCCAGTCTGGTTGATGAAGGAGATTTCGTATTTATTGATGCAGGCACCACTACAGAATATATGATAGATGCCCTGACGGTTAAGGATGTGACGTTTGTCACCAATGCGTTTGCACATGCACTTAGACTTGCTAAAAGAGGCTATAAGGTATTGGTTCCTGAAGGAGAAGTTAAGACTACAACTGAGGCTATCGTTGGTGCAGAATGTGTTGCGTGTTTAGGCAACTACAATTTTACCAAGAGCTTTATTGGTGCAAATGGTATTTCTCTCAAGGCTGGGATCACCACACCAGACAAGGCCGAAGCGATAGTAAAAAAGACAGTCGTTGAAAATACTGACAGGACATACATACTTGCAGATCACACCAAGTTTGATGTGGTGACCGCGATTACATTTACAAAACAAAGCGATGTATCAGTTATTACTGACAGAGTGAATGATAAACAGTATTTCAAAGAAGGTTATATAAAGGAGGTTATGTAAAGTGGTTTACACAGTAACTTTTAATCCAGCCATTGACTATGTTGTACATGTCGATGATATGGAGCCAGGGATGACAAACCGTACAAAGAGCGAGGAAATCTATTTTGGAGGAAAAGGAATCAATGTTTCCATAGTACTTAAGGAACTGGGAATTACCTCAAAGGCGCTGGGTTTTGTCGCAGGATTTACTGGCAAAGCAATTGAAGAGGGAATGCAGGATATGGGAGTTGACACTGATTTTGTAACATTAGAGAGTGGCAATTCGAGAATCAATGTCAAGATTAAATCAAAAGAAGAGACAGAGTTAAATGCGCAGGGACCCAGGATAAGTGAGTCCGCAATTAATGAGATTTTTGATAAGCTAAGTAAATTAGAAGATGGAGATACTCTCGTTCTTGCAGGTAGTATTCCAAATACGTTGCCAGCTGATATCTACGAAAAAATTCTAGCTAGCCTACAGGATAAGGAGATAAAATCTGTAGTAGATGCAACTGGAGATTTACTTCTTAATGTTCTGAAGTATAAGCCTTTCCTGATTAAACCCAATAATCATGAGCTAGGAGAGATGTTTAAGACAGAAATCAAAAATAATGATGATGTCATTAAATATGCAAAAAAGTTAAGGGAACTTGGTGCAAGAAATGTTCTTATTTCTATGGCTGGGGACGGTGCAATCCTAATTGATGAAAATGACGAGGTTCATCACCTAGGTGTATGCAAGGGTACCGTTAAAAACTCAGTTGGAGCAGGAGATTCTATGGTGGCAGGCTTTATAGCAGGTTCAAGTACTGGAGACTATGAATATGCATTAAAGCTTGGAACAGCTACTGGAGGAGCTACAGCTTTTTCTGATGGATTAGCCAAGAGAGCAGATATTGACGCACTACTAAAAACACTTTAAGGAGGACGAATATGAGAATTGTTGATTTACTCAGCGAAAATAGTATCGAGCTTGGTGCTTCGATAGCTAGCAAATCAGAGGCCATTGACAGACTTGTAGAGTTACAGGTTAAAGGTGGTCACATCAAGGACAAAGATGCATATAAAGCAGGTATCCTTGCAAGGGAAGAAATGAGTTCTACAGCGGTAGGAGAGGGTATTGCTATTCCACATGCCAAGTCTGATGCAGTTGAGGCACCCAGCCTTGCAGCTATGACAGTTCCTGCAGGAGTAGATTATGAGGCGATGGACGATGAGCCTTCAAATCTTCTTTTCATGATTGCAGCACCCAACAACGGTGATGTGCATCTTGAAGTTTTATCAAGACTTATGACAATCCTTATGGATGAGGATTTCAGAGCAAAGCTTATTGCAGCTACTGACAAGAAGCAGTTTTTACAGATTATCGATGACATGGAGAAGGAAAAATATCCCGATGAGCCTGTTGCCGTAGCAAAAAATGATGCAGCTTACAAGGTACTTGCTGTTACAGCATGTCCTACTGGTATTGCTCATACATATATGGCTGCAGAGGCTTTAGAGAAGGCAGGCGCTAAGATGGGAGTTACCATCAAGGTTGAGACAAATGGTTCGGGTGGAGCTAAAAATGTATTAACAGATGCTGAAATCGCATCTTGCGACGGAATTATCGTAGCAGCAGACAAGGCTGTTGAGATGAGTAGATTTGATGGTAAGAAGGTTCTTCAGACAAAGGTTTCTGATGGAATCAAAAAGCCTGAGGAATTGATTAATAAAATTGAGAGCGGAGATGCTCCTGTATACCATCATTCTGGAGAAAAGAAAGCATCTGGTCAGGCAGATGAGAGCTTTGGCCGCAAGCTATACAAGAACCTCATGAATGGTGTATCTAACATGCTTCCTTTCGTTGTAGCAGGTGGTATATTCATAGCTGTAGCATTCCTAATTGATGCTTTGACAGGAGCACCTCAGGATAGTGGATTCGGTTCGCATAATGCGGTAGCAGCCTTCTTAAAGACAATTGGTGGATATGCATTTAACTTTATGGTACCTGTACTGTCAGCGTTTATTGCCAAGTCAATCGCAGACCGTCCTGGTTTCTTGGTAGGTCTCGTAGGTGGATTCCTTGCAACAACAGGTTCTACTTTTGCTGATGTGTCAGGTGGCGTGCCTTCTGGATTCTTAGGAGCACTTTTAGCAGGTTTCGTTGGTGGATTTGCAATGCTCGGTATCGAGAAGTTATGTGACAAGATGCCAAAGGCATTAAATGGTATTAAGCCAGTACTCATTTATCCTCTTGCAGGTCTTGGAGTAATCGCAGTGTTTATGTGTGCAATCAATCCTTTCATGGGAATGATTAATGAGGGATTAAATAATTTCCTCGCAGGAATGGGAAGTACAAGTAAGGTTGTTCTAGGACTTGTTCTTGGTGGAATGATGGCTATCGATATGGGTGGTCCCTTCAACAAGGCAGCATATGTATTTGGTACAGCAGCTATTGCAGCTGGTAACTTCGACATCATGGCAGCTGTTATGGTTGGTGGAATGGTTCCTCCTATCGGAATTGCGATTGCAACACTTATTTTCAAGAACAAGTTCACAGAGGAAGAGAGAAAATCTGGACCTGTTAACATTATTATGGGACTTTCATTTATCACAGAGGGTGCGATTCCTTTTGCAGCATCAGATCCTGGTAGAGTAATTCCCTCATGTATCGTTGGTTCAGCTATCGCAGGAGCATTGTCAATGCTCTTTGGATGTACACTTATGGCACCTCACGGTGGAGTATTCGTATTCGCAGTAGTAGGCAACTGGCCTTTATACATCGTGGCATTGCTCGTTGGTTCAGCAGTGACAGCAGTTTTACTTGGAGTACTTAAGAAAAAGATTAAATAAGGAGATTAGTTATGGTATCTAAGACAGTAGTAGTTGTAAATGAGCAGGGAATGCACATGCGTCCCGCAGGAATTTTAGCAAAAGCAGTAAAGGCACACGAGGGTTGCGAGGTAACACTTAACGCTAATGGCAAGAGTGTAAAGGCCAAGGCTCCCATGCAGATAATGAGTGCTTGTATCAAAAAGGGCAATGAGGTAGAAATCGTAGCAGATGGTGCTGATGAACAGGCTGTTCTCGACGAGATCGTGGCAATGTTTGAAGAAGGCTTTGGAGAATAAGACTATGGTAAAATATCAGGGAAAAGGTGTTTACGGTGCTGTTGCAATTGGTAAGGTCGCGCTTTTTGGAAAGCCTGATACCGTCGTTAAAAGAGAACACATCGAAGATGTGAATGCTGAGTGGAAAAGAGTGGTGGCTGCAGTAGAGGCGGCCACCGCCCAGCTTAGTGAGATTTACGAAAAAGCTCTAAAAGAAGTCGGTGAGGCAAATGCACAGATTTTTGAGATTCATATGATGATGTTAGAGGACGAGGATTATAATGATTCTATCAAAAATATCATCGAGACCCAGAGTGTAAATGCAGAATATGCTGTGGCTGTGACATCAGACAATTTTTCAGAGATGTTCGCCTCTATGGAAGATGCTTATATGCAGGCGAGATCAGCAGATATCAAGGACATATCTAATCGTTTGATTGCAAATCTGTCTGGCACAGTGGACAGTGCTAATACATCTGGTGATAAGGTAATTATTTGTGCTAATGACCTTGCTCCCAGTGAGACTGTATCCATGGATAAGGATATGGTATTGGCTTTCGTAACAGCTCATGGTTCATCTAATTCACATACAGCAATTCTTGCAAGAAACATGAATATCCCCGCTATTATAGGTTTGGGAGATGAGTGGCTTGCAGCTACCCGTGACGGACAGATGGCTATTGTAGATGGTTATGACGGAGTCATCATAATGGATCCTGATGATGAGACATTAGCCTCGTATCAGGCCAAGAAGGACGCAGATGACGAGAAAAAACGTCTATTATTGGAGCTCAAGGGCAAAGAAAATGTTACACTAGACGGAACACGCATTAATATCTATGCCAATATTGGCGGAGTAGATAATATCGGAGCTGTCTTAGCAAACGATGCTGGAGGAATAGGATTATTCCGTAGTGAGTTTTTATATCTGGAGAATACAGACTATCCAACAGAAGAACAGCAGTTTGCAGCATATAAAAAAGTGCTTGAGAGCATGGCAGGCAAGAAGGTTATAATACGTACCCTGGACATCGGAGCAGATAAGCAGGTAGACTACTTCGATATGAAAAAAGAAGAGAATCCTGCATTGGGATTTAGAGCAATACGTATTTGCCTTAAGAGACCTGAGATATTTAAGACTCAGCTTAGAGCATTATATCGTGCTTCAGCTTATGGTAACCTGGGTATTATGTTCCCTATGATCACCTCAGTAAGTGAGCTGACTAAGATTAAGGCGATTTGCGAGGAAGTAAAAGCAGAGCTTAAGGACCAGGGAATAGAGTATTCAGAGAATGTCGAGATAGGTATTATGATAGAGACACCTGCAGCGGCAGTTATCAGTGATTTACTCGCACCTATGGTTGATTTCTTTAGTGTAGGAACCAACGATTTAACTCAGTATACTTTAGCCTGTGATAGACAGAATTCAGACATCGAGGAGTTCTGTGATACCCATCATGAGGCTATTCTTAGACTCATTGAGATGAGTGCAAAAAATGCACACGCCAATGGGGCATGGATAGGAATCTGTGGCGAACTAGCAGCGGATACATCACTTACAGAACGATTCCTCTCTATGGGAATTGACGAGCTTTCAGTATCACCTACATATGTACTTAAGGTGAGAGAGGTTGTCAGAAATATCAACTTAAAGTAATATTTACCACCTATGACTATAATGGTCGTAGGTGGTTTTTTGAATACGAAATATTAAAATGACAAACAAAACAAGGTTTTTATTTATAAAAGAACAAATATGAG
>JAKSSD010000020.1 GCA_024403275.1 Lachnospiraceae bacterium | reverse complement strand
CCGTGAAGGTGGTAGAACAGTAGGTTCAGGTAGAGTTGCTACAATCATCGAATAATCTTCGCGTAAGCAACGAGAAGCTTAGATAAGCAAAATAATTACCCAGAGAGTGCTTGCACTCTTCTGGGTATTTTTTTGCTTATCGTTAAGCGGCGACTGCCGCGATGAAATAACTGCGAAGCAGTTATGAATGCTTCTCGTTGCTTGATTAACAATAGTTCAAAGGCTTTCCGAGATTTCTCTGGAACCCTTTTTACATGCAAAAATAACGTGAATTGGCTCCAATTTGGCTCCAAAAGTTCGCAATTCTAGTGATATGTGCGAAAAAATAGTTTAAAGTCATTTTCAGAATTTATAATTGACACAACAGCAAAGCTGTAGTAGAGTGTATGCAAATAAAGCATTGCTGTAATAAATGAGGTGTGTAATGGAGATAGAGATTATTAAACAGGATAAAGAAACAGAGGCTGAAAGGCTCGGCAGAATGGTGAGATATATACGTTCATTAACTGGAATGAAAAGGGAAGATTTTGCGAATTATCTCCACATTCCTCTTGGTACGGTACGTGATTGGGAACAAGGGAAGCGTAAGATGCCTGAGTATGTTTATGAGTTAATTGAATATAAGATATCAAGGGAATTGTTGAATGAAGAGGGGGATGTGAATGGAAAATGAGAAATTACAGCTATTTGAAGACCAGAGAATAAGAACTGCATAGGATGAATAAAAAGAAGAGTGGTATTTTTCAATTGTTGATGTTGTTGGTGCATTAACGGCAGCTAGTGATTATGATGCTGCTAGAAATTATTGGAAAGTAACAAAACATCGTATGATAAAAGAGGGAAATGAACTGGTTACAAATTGTAACCAGTTGAAATTAAAATCTGCGGATGGCAAAAGGAGACTCACTGACGTAGCAACTACAGAAGAACTTCTTCGTATTATTCAGTCTATACCATCCAAGAAAGCAGAACCATTCAAGCTTTGGTTAGCCTAGGGAAATTAATTAAGTCTGGAATATTAGCAGATATCGAAAGTATTCATAGAAAGGCAATAGATCGGCAGATTGATAGAAAAGCATGTCTGAATAATTAATCAAGTGCATAAATTTAATTGACATATGACAACAAAAAGAGTACATTCTAATTATAGGTGAGTCCTACCTTAAGTGGAAACGATAAGAGATAGACCTTGCTACAGGCGAGGCTATATGTAAAGGTTGTGCCATATGGCATAACCTTTTTTACTTTATGGAGGAAAGATGCAGAAACATTTTCGTTTATCGTTATATTATATCGATTTGAAATACATAAGGGAACTTCATAAAATTGATGAACATGTTCAATCAGTTTCACCACAAAAAGGAAAGGCTAGAAAGCCGTTTCTCGGTGTTATTGTTATAAATAAAAGCACAGGGATGAAATATGCAGTACCATTATCTCATTATAATAAAGAGAAACATGATGGAATTTCAAATAAACTTGACTTTCAAAAAGTGTTTGATGAAAAAGGGAAATGTATATCTGTCTTGAATATAAATAATATGATACCAGTTACTGATGCAGTTCTGATTCCAGTGGATATGAAAATGCATTCTAACGATTCAGTGAAGGAAAAGGCAAGGAAGATATTATATATTAAAGAAATAACCTGGTGTAGAAAACATGCGGATATTATTGAGAACAAAGTTAAGCAACTTTACGAATTGTGCACAACAGAATCTAATTATAAAGGAAAAAAGCGTTGCTTAAAGTTTAGGGAATTAGAGAATATCTGCAATAATTATAATATTTAGTTTTTTAAGAAAGTTAATAGTGTACATGATAACAAAGTTGCTTAAAATTATATAGTTGATGTAAAATGGCAAAAATAGATAAATGAAGAAATTGCTCGTGATACCCATATGATACTTTTGGTAACTAAAGGTTACCATAGCATTATTGATTTGAAAATATGGGCATGATAAAATCTATTTGAAATTTAATGAGCAAATTCTCGAATTGATGGAACAAACCCAAAGTATATCAAGGAGATAATGGATGTTCTATTTAAAACAGTATAATGAAACACTTTTGCAATGGAAGATGACATAGATAATTAGAAAAAGAAGGGGTTTGGAATTAATAAATAGGAGAAGAAATTATGAGAAAAAAGATAGTAACTTTTTTGATGGCGACTGCTTTGGTTTTATTGTGCGCTTGTGAAAATGTTATAGATGTTTCAGTAGCACCTCAAGATCCAATTGCTTCGCAAGAGACAAATATTTCAGGAACAAATGATAGTCAGGAGCCTGATAGTAATACGGTAAACGAAGGGGAACAAAATCAAGTTTGTGACAGATGGGCTGATAGTGGATCATTTAAAATGTATACAAGTGAGGAGGATAGTTTCGATTTCTATTTCGACTATAGTATTCCTCAGATTGTTGATGATACAGAGGATGCTAAGGCGATAAACGATTCTATCGCTAGTCTTTTTGAAGATATGCATAACACTATGCAAAGAGCTTCAAAAGAAGGAGAAATAACAGTTGAAGAATTTGAAGATACTGAATGGTTTCAAACAAATTATGATTGCTATTGGAATGAAAGTATTGCCAGCATTGTGATTTATAGTACAGGATATTTTGACAGTGAAACAGAATATATTGTATATAACTATGATTTTGCTACTGGTAAGCAGGTAAGTAACGAAGAACTATTTGCGCTTAAGGACACTAATAGTGATAAGTTTGTAGAAGACTTGAGAAGGGCAGCGGTATATTCTCTTGATAGAGAGATGCAGGATTTCTTTAAAAGTGAAATGCCTTTAGTTGAAGATGAAATATGCTATGCGGATGTAATGGATGAAGATGTTCAGTTAATGTATGGAGATTATCTTCAGGCGAGAGCTAAAACTATAAATCAGGATAACATTAATGAAAAGGTTCCAGTATATTTGGACGAAAATGGAGAACTGCAGGCAATTACACATCTTTACAATATGAGCATGTATGGTGAAGTCACTAATGTTTTGTCTCCTAAGGCATGGGTAAACAATGATGTGAAGGCCTGGAGTGGAGATATTTTAGATGTTTTATCTAAGGATGATGGAATGTATTTGATTATCTATAGGGAAGGATGGTCAGATGAGGTTCATGATGAGTTTCCAACTTTCGAATTTGCAAAAGAATATAAGATAGATGGTCTTTATAAAAATTATATAGATGCACGAATTTCATGGGTAGGAAACGGCAAACAGCCATATATTCTTCTTTTATCAGATGACGGAACAATATCATATGTAGATGTATGGGAAGGAATAGCTTCAGGTTATTTTTGCGCTGTTGAGCCATTGTGGGGATTAGAGAACATAAAGGCTTTTAATGATGATTTTGAATACAGAATAGTAGCAGAAACTAATGATGGTAAGTTAGTTGATGTGGAAGATTCTCTTTATATGATGGTTTACTGCAGATATGTGGATTTTGAAAAACGTATGTTGAATTTAGGCAATGTTGAAAGCTATTTTGCTACAGTTAATCATGAGGTGTCTGGACAGGCTGTTGAATACAAAGAAATGATAGGATTTACCAAAGATCAGTATCATTTATTTGAAAGAAAATCCTTAAGAACTGACGATAACGAAGGCGGTTCAGAACTTGGATATATTACCTTTAATGGAATGAATGAAAAGGGAATGGTATTTTACTTCTCTCTTGTTGGAGAAGAGGGTGAAGTAAGAGGAAGTATGGCTATAAATGTATGCAGTTTCTGGGATAATGATTCATCAGATTTTGTTGATGAAGCAGAGGTATTCTGGCTTAGTGGTTTGGATATATTCGAGTCAAAAGGAAATGGAGTAATGCTTAAGGGCTCTGTAGAATAGTAAAAGAAGCAGATTAAGTGAGAGAAACGTATGAAACCAGAAACACTATTAGAGATTCTTCATGTGGCAGAAAGATTGAAAAATGAAACAAGGCATAGTGATACCTCAAGTGGACGAAGAGAAAGCGTTGCTGAGCATTCCTGGAGACTGACTCTTATGGCATTTCTTCTAAAAGATGAGTATCCAAATCTTGATATGATTAAGGTAATGGAAATGTGTCTTATTCATGATTTAGGCGAGGCATTTACAGGTGATATTCCGGTATTTGAGAAAACGGCTGCAGATACTAAAAAAGAGGATGAACAGTTGTTAAAGTGGCTTGATACATTGCCGGATAATCTTCAGATGGAAATGAAGAAGCTGTACGAAGAGATGGAGGAGAGAGTTAGTGATGAAGCTAAACTCTATAAGGCTTTGGATGGCATGGAAGCACTTATTCAGCACAATGAAGCAGATATTAAGACCTGGCAGGATAATGAGTATGATTTACAGCTTAAGTATTGCTGGGACAGAGTTGAATTCTCTCCATATCTAAAAGAATTAAGACAATTAATTCAAGAAGATTCTCTTAGAAAAATAGAAGAGGAAAAATAAAATCAAATATTAAAAGATGTGATTATTTGTCGATATAAAAGATAAGTAACGCAAACCGCGAAAAGGATTTCGAGGTAATAACTCAAGGATGGAGGGAAAGAAAATGAATGAGATGAATGTTACGAATGTTGTGAGCGCTAATTCAGCTTATCAGACTGGAACTAAGGCTGAAACAAAGAAAGCTTCGAAGGAAGAAAATGTTAAAAACGAAGCAGCAGCTGTATATGAGAAATCAGATGACAGCAAACAAAAGCCGGCAACTTATAACATTAACAAGATGAGTGCTGAAGACAGAGCAGAACTTGTTAAACAGTTGAAGGCAGATCAGGCAAGCAGACAGAATCAGTTATCAGATATTGTGTCTAAGCTCATGACTGGTCAGGCTACTACATTTGCCAAAACAGATGACAGCATGTGGAAGTTCCTTGCAAGTGGCAAATTTACAGTCGATGCGCAGACAAAGGCTCAGGCGCAGGCTGACATTGCAGAGGATGGATATTATGGAGTTAAACAGACAGCTCAGAGAATGTTTGACTTTGCATGTGCTCTTGCTGGTGATGATGTAGATAAGATGAAACAAATGGAAGCAGCGATGGACAAAGGTTTCAAGATGGCTACTAAGACATGGGGTGGTGCATTACCTGAAATCTGTCAGAATACAATGAAGGCTGCACATGATATGTTTAGTGATTATTATGCATCAAAAGAAGTTGCTGAATAGATTTGAGACTTGAGATTTAAGAAAAGTAAATGTAATATAAAAATAAGCAGACAATGGTGCCTACGATGTAGTGTTGTCTGCTTTTTTTATAGGAGAAGAGAAATGAAGGATGGATTTGTAAAAGTAGCTACAGTAACTTGTAAAGTAAAAGTTGCGGATGTTGAGAACAATTGTAAATGTATATGCGATTATATGGATGAGGCAGCAGCCCAGGGAATAAAAGTAACTGTATTTCCGGAATTATGTATTACAGGATATACCTGTCAGGATTTGTTTTTTCAGGATAAAATCACAGAGGCTTCTAAGGAGGCTTTAATTGCTATTGCAAAACATAGTATTAATCTTGAAGGCTTATTTGTTGTAGGACTTCCACTTGCCATAATGGGTAAATTATACAATGTGGCAGCAGTTGTTAATGCAGGAAGGATTCTTGGAATTGTACCAAAGACATATCTGCCTAATTACAATGAATTTTATGAGGCCAGACATTTTTATTCTGGTCGTAATCTTGATACAGTTATTACAATTGGAGACGAAGAGGTTCCTGTTAAATGTGATTTGATATTTACATGCAATCAGATGGAATCACTAAGAATAGCGATAGAACTTTGCGAGGATTTATGGGTTCCTAATCCACCAAGCGTAAGACATGCTCTGGCAGGCGCTACCGTTATTGCAAATCTTTCCGCATCAGATGAGATTACAGGAAAGAATCGATATAGAAAAGAATTGGTTAGTGGTCAGTCTGCAAGATTGGTTTGTGCTTATTTATATGCTTCTGCAGGAGCAAGTGAATCCACACAGGATGTTGTTTATTCAGGTCATAATATTATTGCAGAAAATGGAAAGATTCTTAATGAATCAAAACTCTTTTCAACTGGATTTACTATAAGCGAGATTGATTGTAAACGTCTTGAAGCAGAACGAAGAAGAATGACTACTTATGAGTTCGAGGAAGAAGGCTTCTATACTGTTATTCCGTTTGATTTAAAGAAAGAAGAAACTTTTCTAACAAGATTTATTGATCCTCATCCATTCGTGCCAGCAGGCAAGGAAGATAGAGATGTTCGATGTGAAGAGATTCTATCAATTCAAGCCATGGGACTTGTTAAGAGATTAGAGCATATAGGCTGTAAGAATGCAGTTATTGGAGTATCAGGTGGATTAGATTCCACTCTTGCACTTCTTGTAATGATCAAGGCATTTGATATTCTTGGGCTTGATCATCAAGGCATTATAGCGGTGACTATGCCAGGTTTTGGAACTACTAACAGAACCTACGACAATGCTGTAAAAATGATTAAATGTATAGGTGCTAATTTCAATGAAATCAGTATCGTAAATGCTGTAAATATTCATTTTGAGGATATAGGGCAGGATCCTGATAAGCATGATATAACATATGAAAACTGCCAGGCGAGAGAAAGAACACAGATTCTTATGGATGTGGCAAATAAGGTTGGAGGTATTGTTGTTGGAACAGGAGATTTATCTGAACTTGTTCTTGGATGGGCAACCTATAATGGCGATCATATGTCAATGTATGCAGTAAATACTTCCGTTCCTAAAACTCTTGTTAAGCACCTTGTAAGATACTATGCTGATACAACTAAAGATAAGGAGTTAGCTGATATCCTCTATGATGTTTTGGATACTCCTGTATCCCCTGAACTTTTGCCTCCAAAGGATGGCGTGATATCACAGATTACAGAAGATTTTGTTGGACCATATGAACTTCATGACTTCTTTATCTATCAGACATTAAGATGTGAGTCTACACCACTAAAAATATTTAGAATGGCTAAGCTTGCATTTGATGGAATATATGATTCAGAAACTATTCTTAAATGGGAGAAAGTATTCTATAAGAGATTCTTCTCACAGCAGTTTAAGAGAAGCTGTTTGCCAGATGGACCAAAGGTTGGTTCGGTGGCATTATCTCCAAGAGGGGATTTGAGAATGCCTTCAGATGCATGTGTTAATATATGGATGAAAGAACTTGAGGAAATAGAAATTTATTAATAGATTTAGATACTGGCATAAATGACATGATTATTGAACATTTATTACATTAAATATACTTAAAAGAGCGAAATTGTTATAATAATTAAGGTGTTTACATATTAATTCGATATAAATAAAGACATGACGTCGTGAGTAAGATATGGAAATCAGTGTTTTGCGAATATAAAGGGCTTGAATTATGGGTATGATTATCGCTCACAATCTGATGGCAATGAATGCCGATAATCAGTATAACAAAGTAAATAAAAAGCAGGCGAAATCTACAGAGAAATTATCGTCAGGATTTAAGATTAACCGTGCGGCAGATGATGCAGCAGGGTTAGCTATTTCTGAGAAAATGCGCAGACAGATAAGAGGCTTGGATAGAGCTAAGTTCAATATAGATGAAGGTATATCTTTATGTCAGACTAGAGATGGAGCTCTTGGTGAAGTACATGAGATGCTTCAGAGAATGAATGAGTTGTCTGTACAGGCGGCTAATGGAACCCTCTCCCAACAAGACAGAGCGTTTCTACAGGTTGAAGTTAACCAGATTGCTTCAGAGATTAATCGAATCGGAGAATCAACTACATATAACGAAATTCCTATTTTTGATTACAAGGAAATGATTACCATTCCAGAACAGGAAGTTAAGCTTGTTCAGTCAGAAGCCATAGGTACTGGTTATATGACTGAAGCATACAAGTATGGTGAGAATCAGTACGCGCCTGCAGCTAATCTTGATTTCTCTGCAATCAATAAATATTCAGTAAGTGGATTGTATGGTAAGTCTTTTTCGTTTACATGTTCAGCATCTTGTCCTGAAGCTTTTAAATTTACATTCATAGATGGAAATGGTTCTTCAGATAGTGCCACTAATCTTTCTGGTCAGGTAGAACACAGATATCAGATAGATATTCATGGACTTAAAACAGGTGAACAGGTATTAGATAAATTATATTCGGTAGTTAAGAATAATATGCCCAATAGATATACACCAGATTCATCGGGAAGTCTGTTAGTAAGTCACTCAAACAGAATGATACGAACTTCTCCTACAAGCATGGCAATAGCCAGTACATCAACTTACCCAACACCTGAGCAAGCAAAGAATATATTTAAAAGCTCTTCAAGTCCTTATGGAAAAGCAAATTGTTCAGAATTAGGAAGTGCCATTATTGGGGAACAGCAGCTGGCAGCGTTAGCCATTCAGGCTGGCAGTGAAAAGGACCAGGTTATCTATGTGGAAATGGAAAAGATGAACGCTGTGGAAATTGGCGTCGATCCGCTTGATATTTCTACTGAAGAAAGCGCAAGAAATTCAATAGGTAAAGTTAAGGGCGCGATAGATATTATTTCAGGACAACGTTCTGCAGCGGGTGCAGATCAAAATCGTCTTGAACATGCTTATAGAATAAACGATAATGTTGTTGAGAATACTACAGCCTCAGAGTCTCAGATTAGAGATACAGATATGGCTAAGGAGATGGTTCAGAATTCTATACAGAATATTCTTTTACAATCGGGTGTAGCTATGATGGCTCAGGCTAATCAGTCAGGCCAGCAGGTATTGTCACTTCTAAATAATTAAAAGGGAATGATGTCCTCCCTAAGTATAAACTTGAACCGCTATTAAAGCTGATGGCTTCTGCAATTTACGCAGAAAGTGTCGGCTTTTTTATTTGGTGTATAAAAAATTGCTATCAAAATCATAAAAAAAATAATATAATCATTTAGAAAGACAAAACGAAGGGAAATGTTTAAATGAGTTCATTCAGAGTAGATCTTAAAAAAGTAGTTGATGATAGTTATGATATCGAGATTGGATACAATCTTGCAGATAAATTGATTGAAGATATAAAGGCAGGACTTGTTGGAAAGATTAAGAAATTTGCCGTTGTTACAGATAGCAATGTAAAGGATCTTTACGCAGAGAATATTTGCAAGCTTCTTAAGGATAGCGGATATACTGCAAATCTTATTACTATTGAAGCTGGAGAGAAGAGTAAGACAAGACAGACTAAGGAATTTGTAGAAGATACAATGTTAGCTCTTGAATACAGAAGAGACTGTTGCATTATTGCAGTTGGTGGTGGCGTTGTTACAGACCTTGCTGGATTTGTAGCAGGAACATACGGAAGAGGAATTCCATTTATCAATTATGCTACTACATTACTTGCAGCAGCAGATGCATCTGTTGGCGGAAAAACAGCCGTTGATACTCCATTGGCTACTAATCTTATTGGATTATTTAATCAGCCAGAGAAGGTTTATCTTGATATTGCTACATGGAAAACACTACCAGAAGAACAGATTTCCAGTGGACTTGCTGAGACTATTAAGCATGGATGTTTAGCTGACAAGGAATTCTTCGATTATCTTACAGCTAATATGGATAAGATTTTTGCTGTTGATGAAGAAGCGTGTATGCATATAGCTGAGAAAAATTGCAATGTTAAGTATCAGGTAGTTATGAAGGATGAAAAAGAAAGCGGATTAAGAGAGGTTCTTAATCTTGGCCATACAGTTGGAAGAGCAATTGAGACGGTAAGCGATTATAAGCTTCTTCATGGTCAGGCAGTAGCCATTGGTCTTGTCGCAGAAGTAATGATGGCAAAAAAACTCGGATACTGCAGTGATGATGATGTTAAGGCAGTTGTTAGTTTATTAAAGAGCGCAAAGCTTCCAACAGAGATTCCTGATTATATTGATCGTGAAGTTTTGGTTAAGAAGCTTTATACAGATAAGAAAGTTAAAAATGGAAAGCTTCGTTTTGTATTACAAAAGGGCATTGGTGATATTATGGTATTCGAAAATGAACAGTATGCAAAGGAAATTCCAGAAGAACTTGCAAGAGAAATTATTATGGAAATGTAATCCATGTAAGTTTTAAATTATTAGAAAACCATGGTTAAAAGAATTCTTGAATATAAGATTTCAACAGAATATATAGGAAAAAGGGTGGATAAATTTCTTGAAGGACAAGGATATCCTAAACAGGCGGTAACCAATCTTCGAAAGAATCCTGGTTTACTTAAAGTAAACGGCGAAACTGTATTTATGAATTACAGGTTCGCGGGAGAAGATAATCTTACAGTCGTAATAGAGGAAGAAGAAACAGAGGCAAGTTTTAATGCTGTTGATCTTTCGATTAAGGTTATTTATGAAGATTCTGACATAATAGTGCTGGAAAAATCTGCCGGTATGCCGATACATCCATCTATTAACAATTATGATAATACGTTAGCAAATGCGCTAGCGTTTTATTTTATGCAAAAAAACGAGGCATTTGTCTTTAGATGCATTAACAGACTGGATAAGGATACATCTGGACTTACAATAATTGCAAAGCATTATCTGGCAGCAGGAATTCTTTCTGATGAGATGAGAGAAAGAAGAATAAAAAGAGAGTATACGGCGATAGTAGAAGGATGTGATATTCCAGATGAAGGAACTATCGATATGCCTATAGCCAGAGTGAGTGAATCGGTTATCACAAGGGAAGTTAATTATGAAAAGGGCGATAATGCCATAACTCATTTCAGAGTGGTAAAAAAAGATGAATTGAGAAATATCAGTATGGTAAAACTTGTGCTTGAAACAGGAAGAACCCATCAGATAAGAGTGCATATGAAGGCTATTGGACATCCTCTTTGTGGAGATTATATTTATAATCCAAATAATCATCTTATGAATAGACAGGCTTTGCATGCAGGGAAAATAGAATTTATTCATCCTATAACCAAACAATTTATGTCCTTTGAGACTGAAATTCCCGAAGATATGACATGGTTTTGAGATTAATTGGTCTATACAATTTCGTATATATTTAATAAAATATAAGAAGGGTATAAAGACTTAAGGGGAAGGTTTAAATGAAAAAGAGACATTTAATTGCTTTTATTATAGAGGTTTCACTTTTGATGCTTTTAGTAATCGCCATTGTAATTGGCGCTTATATAGAGGACAGAGTGCTTACCGTTAATTATATATATAATCAAACGGGCAGAATTTCTTCTGCTACATCATCCAGAGTTTCTAATTTTATAAATGATAACATAGAAGAAGTTTCTATGCTTGCATATCTTTACGGCCAGGAACTTAGTAATGATGGTAGTAACGCCAAGTTGCTTAACGGACTTGAATCTGTAGAGACTTCATCATTATTCATATATGTTGATAAGAATGGTATGAGCTATTCTATGGATGGAAATAACATTGACGTTAGTGATAGAGATTATTATCAAAAAGGTATTGCTGGCGAAAAGGGAGTAGCTGTTATTTATGAATCCAAAAGAGATGGAGAAGAATACATAGTATATTATGCTCCAGTATATGTAAATGGTGAAATAAGTGGTGTGCTTGCAGAGTTGTCACCAGCGGATGAATTAGCTGATATTCTTGGAGAAGAATCAAGCGGTAATCCGAATACTGCTCTTATTGTAGATAAGTATGGGATAGTTATAGTTAAAAATGTAGCAAATAAGGAATATGATTTCATCAGCGTTGGTGATTTACTTCAGATTGTAGATGATACAGATAAGAATAGTATTCTAAATGCCATAAATAATAGAACCAAGGGTGAATTTAAATTTGAAGGGGTTATGGGAAAAACTCATGGATTTGTAGTTCCTATTGGAAATACGGACTGGTGTTTGGTTGAGCCATTCCCAACGGACGTTATATATAGGAGTCTGTCAAATGATAACAGACAACCTGTAATTGTATTTGCTGGAATAGGTGGATTTTTTATTTTATTCACTATTTGTTTTGTATTTACAATCATGAAAGAAACAGGCAAATCTCATAAAAATGATATGCGTCAACAAATGAATATTATTCTTCGTAGTGTATCAGGAGAATATGTATATTTGCTAGATGTTGATATGAATACTCTTGAGGAAATACGCTATGAATTGAAAAGAGATAGTGAGGCCAGTGAGTGGGAAAACCAAAAGAGTGATTATGGTGAGGCGATAAAAAGATATGCCCAAAAGAATGTTGCAGAGTATGATCGCGACAGATTTATTAAAGAGACTAAGATAGAAAATCTTGTTGAAAAACTTAGAAATACCAATGATTATTTCCTTGAATATGATGTGGTTGAACGAGGTAAAATCAAAAGATTTCAGGCTAAATTTATTATAGATAATACAAAGCCTAATAAGCCTCACATGCTTGTAAGTGTTAGAGACATTACGGCAATAACTAATGAAAGATATGAAGTTCAGCTTCAAAAGAAATTGATAGTTGCTGCAGCCTGCAGTGTATATCCGTTTATTATTGAGGAAAATATTACTCAGAATACATATAAGATTATGTACAATTATGGAGAGGTTAGAAAGAACCTTTATGAGGAAGGAACTTTAGAAGAGTGCATGACAAGGGTGTCTAAAACAATTCCTGACCCGGATGAGAGAAATGAGTTTGCTGAGATCTTTGATAGAAGGAATATATTAGATGCATTCAATCGTGGTAAGAGAATGATTGAATACAGATACAAACAGGTTACAGAGGAAGGAAAACTTCACTGGTCAGAAACAAAACTCATTCTGATGGAAGGTGAAGATGAAAATGTAGTAGGTGTTTCTTTAACAAGAAAAATAGACGATGAAATTCAAAGAGAATTAGAATTGTCTGAAGCTAAAAGTGTTGCTGAGGAAGCGGACAAAATCAAATCGAGATATCTGTTTGGTATATCACATGAAATAAGAACTCCGCTTAATGCTTTGATGGGTTATACATCTCTTGCACGCAAAAATATAGAGGATAAGGAAAGCCTGGAAGAATATCTTAACAAGGCAGAAATCTCACAAAGAAATCTTATTAGAATTGTAGATGGTATGTTAGATATAGTTGCGATTGAGAATGAGGAGTTGATTCTTGATGAGAAGCCTACGGATGCAAGTTGGGCTATAGATAAGATTTTAACTTTAGTTGGACCAGAAGGAAAAGAAAAGGGCATAACCTTTGAGACTTCCTCAGATTTCTATAATCCATATATTTATCAGGATATGATAAAAAACGCCAAGATTGTTTATAATCTGTTAAGTCTTGCCATTGATAATAGCGAGGAAAATGGCACTATTTGTTTTTCGCTTAATCAGATTAAGAGCGGAACATCAGATGATGACTGTATGGTAGAATTTAATTGCTCTTACAAGGGAGAAATGATTTACAAAACTGGTGATAATAAAGGTCAGGAAGAAGGAGAAAAAGATAATAATAAACTCCTTGTTGCTAATAAATTTATTGAAATCATGGGTGGGTCAATTTACATACAGGAAGAAAATGGTAATGTAAATATTACAACAAGAACACCTCACAAGCTTGCTATAGCAGAAGAAATAGACGGAAATATTGATCTTACAATTATTCAAAAGAGAATAAAAGGTAAGCGAATTCTTATAGCTGATGCAGATGCATCGATTCGAGAGATAACAGATACAATTCTTGTTGAGAGCGGAATGATAGTTGAGACTATGGCGACCGGACAGGAAGTAATAGACAGATTATCGGAGAATAAAGAAGAATTCTATGATGTTTTGATGATTGATAATGATATTACAGATGTTGATATTTATAATTTGGTCAAGATTATAAAGGAACATGACCAGGAAGTAGTAAGAAAAGTTCCAATCATTATGGTAGCTAATGGTATTATGAAAGAAGAGGTAAGAAAAGCTAACAGTAACGGAATAAATAATATTATTAACAAACCGATTGAAACACAATTGCTATTAGAAACCATAGCAAAACTTGTCAAATAAGGGTAATAAGAAAACCTGCATTTATGATTAAACATAGATGCAGGTTTTTTGGTGGAAATAAAATATTAGAAATAAAAATTAATTATCAATTTCGAAATCCTTCATATCTTCCGCACATGTAGGACAGTTACGGGATTCAGCTGGATTAACGATGAAAAAGTCTGTGCTGTACCACATATCAAAATATTCACCTCTTGTTTTGTCACTAGCACCGAAGAATCTAACATCGTATGGTTTATCAAGTTCAGCTCCTCTTTCATCGTAAGAAGAAAGAAATTCAAAACCAAGGTCAACGTGATATGCTTCTTCATCACTGAATTTAACAACATTCCAAAGCCATTGAGTCTGGCTTACAGTATCATACCAGTCCTGAAGTAATGATAAATCGCTATCGTTATATCTACCCATGCAACCGATTACTCTTGCGTCGATATTGACCTGGTTGAGTAAGAAAGCGTAGATAAAAGTAAGGTCTGATATGCTTAAAGAGTCAGTAAACAATGCACTTACACCAAGGTCAGAACTTGCATCTCCTAAGATAGAAGCGGCAGGATTATCGCAATCTTCATCATAGAAAATAGTATAGTGATCTAAGAGATATCTATATAAAGCATAAGTACGCTGTTTATCAGTATATTCTGGCTTGATGGATTCGTTGATAATTTCTTCAATTTTGAGTTTGAACTCTTCGTTGATTTTCTTTTGATCATCAATCTCGTTCTGATAAATGATTTTATAGGTGTCACCATCATCTGGTTCAAGAGAGATGGTACTACAGATAGGATTTGATACTGAAGCAATCTCCGTAGCTAAATCAACAATAATTTTATCAGAATTGTATCCTTCAAAATTAACAGTAGGACTTACTTCATCAACAGCCTTCATAATCAGAACGGCTTCTTCCATAGCATCGGTTCTCGTATCTTTTTCCTCTAAATATACGAGAAGCTTAGTTGGCTCATATTCGTAAGTTCCATTCTGTCTTATAGAGTCGTTTTTGATTACAACTGGCTCTTCAACTTCTTCGATAATTTCTTCTTCAGTTTCGTTATCCTCAACATCAGATGTAACATTAGAAACGGATGGATTAGGATAGTAAACTACTTCTTCGGGATTAGCTGCAGTACAGCCACTCATGAATAATACAGAACAAGCTATTGCTGAAGAAAGACATTTACACAATAATCTTTTGATATTAGTATTTAACATTTCAATTCTCCTGACTTATATGTTCAAGTAAACATTATACTTATAAATGCAATAAAAATATACGGATGAAATATAGAATATATCCTTTTAAACTATAGTTTTATTATCAAAATTAGTTAATTAGTTGACTTTTGAAGTTAGCTTATTTAAAATGAAAAGTGTGCTTTAGCACTTTTAATTGTTAAAGTGCAAAAGGATTTATAATGTATTAAAAAGGAGTTAGAAATGAAAGAAACATTAAGTATCATCATGCTAGTTGTTTTCTTTGCTGTAATGATTTACGTAGGCATTTACACAAGAAAACATGCGACAGATGTAAATGGATTCGTTCTTGGTGGACGTTCTGTAGGTCCCTGGCTTACAGCATTTGCATTTGGTACATCTTACTTCTCAGCCGTTATCTTCGTTGGATACGCTGGACAGTTTGGATGGAAATTTGGTCTTGCTTCAACATGGGCAGGCCTTGGAAATGCATTTATTGGCTCACTTCTTGCTTGGAATATTCTTGGTAGAAGAACAAGAATTATGACACAGAAGATGGATGCTAAGACAATGCCAGATTTCTTTGGCAAGAGATTTAACTCAACAGCTCTTAAAGTAGCTGCTTCAGTTATCGTATTTATTTTCCTTATCCCATATACAGCATCTCTGTATAATGGTTTATCAAGTCTTTTCAACCTTGTATTTCATATTCCATACTGGGTAGTAATCCTTGTAATGGCAGTACTTACAGGTTTCTATGTAATATTTGGTGGTTATATGGCAACAGCCATTAACGATTTCATTCAGGGTATCATTATGTTATTCGGTATTTCAGCAGTTATTATTGCTGTAATCATGCAGAATGGTGGTCTTGTTGAAGCAATGAAATCACTTGCTGTTGTTGAAGGAGATGCAGGATGGTCAGGAGCTTATTCTTCATTCCTTGGACCAGATCCACTTGCTCTTTTATTCGTAGTAATTCTTACATCACTTGGTACATGGGGACTTCCTCAGATGGTTGGTAAATTCTATGCTATCAAGAGTGAAAAAGATATTCACAAGGGAACAGTTATTTCAACAGTATTCGCTATCATCGTTGCTGGTGGATGTTATTTCCTTGGTGGTTTCGGTAGATTATATGCTGATAAGGTTCAGAGTACACCAGATGGTAAATTAATGATGGATACAGTTGTTCCTTCAATGTTATCAACACTTCCAGCAATTATCATCGCAGTAGTAATCGTTCTCGTATTATCAGCTTCAATGTCAACACTTTCATCACTTGTTCTTACATCAAGTTCAACATTTACACTTGACGTTATTAAGACAGGTAAGAAGGATATGACAGAGAAACAGCAGATTTTCATCATGAGACTTTTCATTGTATTCTTCATCGTTGTATCTGCAGTTATCGCAATTGTTAAAGACTCATTCCCAGGTATCACATTCATCGCTCAGATGATGGGTGTTTCATGGGGTGCTCTTGCTGGTGCTTTCCTTGCTCCATTCCTTTATGGTCTCTACTGGAAGAAGGTTACTAAATCAGCTACAGCAGTTTGCTTCGTATGGGGTAGTACAGTTGCCATCCTTCAGTTAGTTGTTTCACTTGCTAAGATTGATATGTCATGGGGCGGACCAGTTATTAAGTTCCTCTTCTCTTCATCAATCAACTCAGGTGTACTTGCAATGGTAGGTGGACTTGTAATCGTTCCAATCGTAAGCTTGCTTACTAAGAAGCCAGATGAAAAAGAGGTAAATGAATTATTCTCATGCTACGAAGAAAAAGCTCAGGTTGCAGTAAAGGAACACCTTAATAATTAAGCTTTATAATAATTCAATTTATAAATATTCATGATTTGAAATCTCCGGGAGAATGTTTTTCCGGAGATTTCTTTTTGGTTTCTAAAGTTCATTTTTTTGCTTTAGATAAAATTTATGAAAGATTGCAATAGAATATAGATAATAGTAAAATGTGTAGATACAAAGGGGAGAAAAAATGGAAGAAAACAAGAAGAATTACAAAGCAGCTTCGAGATAAATATGGAATTAAATTTATAGCAGAGAATGCTAGGGGAGCAAGAGGAAAAGATTTTATCGTCAAATCTTTAGAAAGCGTAAATGTTTACGGAAGCACAGATTTATTTGGAAACGTTAAAACAGGAGAAAAGTTTCCATTCAAAAGTATTAATTCATAATTAAAAATCCTTTCGGTTATAATATGCGGAAACCCATTGCCCTTGGGCGGTGGGAGGAGCCTTGTAAATCGTAGCCACTAACCTTGGCTTTCGATGTATTTTTGTATGGTCGCTGATGATACTTCACCTATACTGCAAGCAAAATAACCGTCAGACCAAAAGATTTTCTTTTTCCAATACTGTTTAGACAAAAAATTGAGATATTTCTTCCACAAGTAATATGTAGTCTGCTGCTTAAATATTTTAACAATATCACAAATTCTATCAGTTGCATCGTAGCTCAATAAGAAGTGTATATGGTCTTTATCTGTTTCCATAGCAATAATCTCATAACCATTGTGATTACAAATATCGTAAATTATTTGTTTTACATCATCGTCAATAGAGCCTTTCAGTAACTGTTTACGATACTTTGTGACCAATACTATATGTACTTTAAGACTGTATTTACGTCTGTTGTGACGATTTTATCTATTATCCACAATTTACCTCTGATATTTGTTGGTTTTCACTAATAACTATTATATAATATATTTAATGAAAATCGACAAAAGGAGTATGTTTATGGAACAGATAACAGTTACAGCTAAAATACAAATATCCGTAACTGATACAGACAAGGTATTATTGAACAATACCATGTCTGTATATTCTGATGCTTGTAATTATGTATCTAATTATGTGTTCCATACTCACGACTTAAAACAGTTCTCGCTTAACAAGGTTTTATACTCTACGCTTAGAGAAAAATTTGGTCTCAAATCTCAAATGGCTCAGTCGGTCTTTAAAACTGTTATCGCCAGATATAAAACCATTCTTGAAAATCAAAATGAATGGATTCATCCCAATTTTAAGAAGCCTCAGTATGACCTTGTTTGGAATAGGGATTATTCTCTCACTCAAAACTGCTTTAGTGTGAATACGCTTAATGGTCGTGTCAAACTCCCTTATTTTGATGAAGGTATGTCTAAATACTTTGACCATACTATCTATAAGTTTGGTACCGCTAAACTTGTTAACAAACATGGCAAGTATTTTTTGCATATCCCTGTAACCTATGATGTAGAGGATAGTAATATCTCTGACATCTGTAATGTTGTAGGTATCGACAGAGGTATTAACTTTGTCGTAGCAACATATGATAGTAAGCATAAATCTGGTTTTGTTAGCGGTAAAGCTATAAAACAGAAACGTGCTAATTATTCTAAGCTTCGTAAAGAACTTCAAATGCGTCAGACTCCATCTGCAAGACGAAGACTTAAAGCTATTGGTTCACGAGAAAACCGTTGGATGCAGGATATTAACCATCAAGTATCAAAGGCACTCGTAGAAAGCAATCCAAAGCATACACTCTTTGTTCTTGAAGATTTGTCAGGTGTCAGAAATGCTACAGAGATTGTCAAAACTAAAGATCGCTATGTATCTGTATCGTGGTCGTTCTATGACCTTGAACAGAAACTTATTTACAAAGCTAAACAGAATCAGTCTACTGTAATTAAGGTTAATCCTGCTTATACAAGCCAATGCTGTCCTGTATGTGGACACATTGAAAAGACTAACCGTAATAAGAAACTACACTTGTTTACTTGCAAGAACTGTGGCTACAAGTCTAATGATGACCGCATTGGAGCAATGAATCTGTATCGTATGGGAATAAACTATCTTGAAGATAGTCAAGTACCTAATACAGTTACAGCCGAGTAAACTCTGTTGTAAAGGGTGCTGTCAACCACCCTATGATGTAACGCCACTTTAAGTAGTAATACTTATTGGGGTTAAAGGTCGGAGGCGTAAGCCATTACGACGACTGGGCAGTTACAAGCCCATTACCTTTAGGTGATGGGTAGTTGACACGAAGAATATCTTGAGGCAACAAAAGAAAAAATAGTATGAGATATCATGTTAAGGTTCGCATTTATCTAAGAAATAAAGAAGATTTAAAACATGTATCAGAGACTAAAGAATATTTAGAAAATGAGAATGAAGGAGAGGTAATAGATTAAATTATTACTGAGGATAAATAGATGGCAGATGGTGCAAAAGAATTGAAATATGATGCATTTATAAGTTACAGACACTGTGAGTTAGATTCGTTTGTAGCTATAAATTTACACAGAAAACTTGAAAAATTTAAGGTTCCAAAATCCTCTCGAGCACTTCTTAAGGAAGGCGTAAGTGACAAGATTGAGAGAGTATTTAGAGATGAGGACGAGCTTCCTTTGGCTACTAATCTATCTGATCCTATTGAACGTGCCTTGACTAATTCAGGACATCTTATTGTAATATGCACGCCAAGACTTAAGCTTTCGATCTGGTGTCAGAAGGAAATTGAGACATTTATACAAATGCATGGCAGAGAGAAGATTCTTCTAGTGTTAGCAGAGGGCGAACCAGCTGAATCGTTTCCTGAAATAATGACCTATGAAGAGGTTGAGTCAACAGATGCTGATGGGAATAAGGTTATGGTTAGAAGGCCTCTTGAACCATTGGCTGCGGATGTAAGAGGAAAGAATAATAAAGAGCGTCTTAAGGCAATGGACAATGCAGTTATCAAACTTGTAGCTGCAATGAAAGGCCTTAACTACGATGATGTTAAGCTTAGACACAGAGAACAGAAAATGAAAGCTTTAGTTAGATTCTGGAGTTCAGTGTCTGTAGCCATTATGGTATTTGCTTTAGTATGTCTTGCAATGTTGGCAAAGATTGGTGTTCAGAAAAATGAGATTCAGGATAAGTATGCCTATTCGATGGCAAATGCGTCGCAAGATTTACTGGATATAGGGCGAAGAGAGGATGCTTTATATGTGGCCCGAAGTGTACTTCCTAAGAATGGAGATTATAATTCTGAGAGTTACAGGATGTTAGTAACATCTGTTAGTCCGTATTCAGCAGGAGAGTCTTATATTCCTACGAAATTGTTTAAGTCACAGACATTCATTTCAGACTATATGGTTTCTAAGAATGGCAGATTTCTTGCAATGTGTGCCTCCAATAGCGAAGTAACAATTTTTGACACAGAAACTGGCGAAGAACTGACTGTTCTTGATGTGCGATATGAAAATAATGGATTTCCTCATTGCGATTTCGATAATGAAAAGGGATTTATCTATAAAAATGAAGATGGAATGATGTATTACAATCTGATAACAGGTCAGGCAAAGCTTCTTTGTGAGGAACATGGATATGTTTTGGCAGGAGCAGAATGTGATGCAGTTGATATTTTCACAGGTGATTATATTTATGGTTACAGGGATGGCAATCAGATATATGAAACAGATTTATATGAGCTGGGTATAGATACATCCCCATATTATGATTATGATTATGGATACTCTGAAGATGGAAAATATATGGCAATTGCCATGAGGGGCTACGACAAAGATGTACTTGTATTCTCTATGGATACAAATAGTGGAACAGTAGTATCAGCTGTAAAATTGAAAATTGATGGAGCTCTTTGTGTAGCAGTGAATGAAACGTATATCTATTTAAGCTCTATGACTGCAGAGGAGAATAAGAGTGAGCTGTATATAATCGATACCAATTCGGTAGAAGTTTATGGCTCTATTGAGTTGCCGATCAGCTTTATAAAAGAAATTAAGATGGTAGATGGTAAGGTATTCTTAATATCAAGTAATGATGCGCTGCTATTAGATGCTTACTCTTTTGAAACGATAGCTACTGCAGAAGAATGCAGCATTATAATGAATGGATTTGTGAATGAAAATAAAACATATGTAGTGGATTATACTGGAAGGGTATTCGAAATTAGCAGAAATTACCCATATGGAGTTGATTGCTCGGCTAGTATGTTTGATATAACCACAAAGGGTGATGTTGCCAATGTACAGAGTGCAGGCGGAAAGATTTTCTATGAATTTTTTGATAGCAATTATGTTGTGATGTATGAAGATAATCCAGATAATAATTCAGTTTTGATATCATATGAAAATTCTGAGGATAAAAGATTTGAAAGTAAAATGTTGGAGGAAGAAAAGTATCAGAATTTCAAAGATGTAAAAACTCAGTATATAGGTTTCGGTCAGTATTCATCTGATGGCAAACTTATTATGCTCACCATGCTTGATGGAAGTGTCAGAATTTATGATGCTAAAAGGTATAAGCATTTAAAGACTCTCTATTCTTTTGATGGAGATACAAGCGGACCATTGGTTTATATCAAAGAAGATAATATTTATATTCTTGATGATTATCCACATGCATATATTCTGAATGAGGATTTGGAAATCATTTCAAATTTGGACTATGTTGCTGGATATGAAGATCATAATTTTATAGTGGAAGCTAGTGGCAGTGGTCAGTATTATAAGGTTCCATATGTGCCATATAGAGAAATGATTAAGAGGGCAGATAAAATGTTAGGTAATTATAAGCCCGATGAAGAAATATTTGAGAAATATGGAATGATGAAGTAAATATTTATTAAGATAAAAGGACTTTGCTTGATGCAAGGTCCTTTATTGTCGATGTCAAAATCTTAAAGAAATTAATTAAAGCAGAAATGATAGAAGTGGAATTGTAATTATACAAAGTAGTGTGCTAAGTAAAATACAGTTGGCTGATAATTCTGCTTCCTTGCCATGAATTTCTGCAAGATTAAGAATTACAGAAGCGCAAGGTGTAGCTGCCAGTATAAATAAGCTTCCCTTGAAGGCAGCAGGCAATGGAATGAATACGAACATTGCATAGGCAAATAAAGGAAAGATAATAAGCTTTCCTGCACATACCAGATAGATAAATGGATTGAGAAAGAGCTTCTTGAAATCCATGGTTGCAAGCCTGATTCCAAGAATTAACATACATACCGGAGTAGTCATTTTGCCAAGGAGAGAAATACCATCCTGGGCTAACTGGGGTATCCATGTGCTGCCTTTGAAAACATACAAAGGCAAAGCAATCATAAGTGAGAAAAATGCCGGATTAACCAATGCGGATTTAATTGAAATATATTTCTTATCATTGGTTATACAAAATACACCGGCTGTGAATACAAGAACATTCATGGTAATAACATAGATTGATGAGTAACAGGCAACTTCAGGATTGTTTGGAAGAAGAGCCTTGATAAGTGGGAGACCAAAGAAACCACAGTTGCCAAGCACTGAACCTACAGCAAGCATTCTGTATTTATTGATATGGAATTTCTTGTGAAGTATAAGCACGAGAATACCAATGAATATAAGCTGCATAACAAGTGAAGCAAGGAAGAAAAGCCCCATATATATTAGATTATTGGTTGAGTAATCAAACGACAGAAAAGATGAAATTATCATACAAGGTGAGAGGACATAAATAAGGATTGTAGATAATGTGGATAAATGTGATGCATTGGCCTTTTTACATTTACAAAGTATGTAGCCAGGAAGCATATACATCAACGCCAGTAATACATTGAAAAAAGATATTTTGAATGATAACATTTCTAGCCCTCTCTTTGGGGACGCTTCTTTTGCCACGAGAAGAGGTGCTTTGTCGCGAGGACCGTCCCCATGTCACGAATTATAAACAAAAAAATAATGGCTTTCAATATAAAAAGGGTACAAAACTAAGGTGATAAGATATAAAACTCTGTGCAGATTGAATATTGAAGATATATGAGAAAATGTTAGAATTTTAGGTGTGAAAAAAGAACGAGGAGAATAAAAATGAGAAAGACGAAGATTATTTGTACTATTGGACCTGCATGTGAGAATGAAGAGACACTTGCGAAAATGTGTCAGGCAGGTATGAACGTTGCGAGGTTGAATTTCTCTCATGGAACTCATGAGGAACATCTTAAGAAAATTCAACTGGTTAAAAAAGTTAGAGAAGAACTTAAGCTCCCTATAGCAATTATGCTTGATACAAAGGGACCAGAATATAGAATTAAAACCTTTGCCAACAAGAAAGTTACAATTCAGGATGGCGCAACATTTGTATTTACAACTGATGATGTTGTGGGTGATGAAACGAAGGTATCAGTTAATTATGATAAATTAATCGATGAATTGAAAATCGGGGACAGAATCTTAGTAAATAACGGCCTTGTAATATGTGAAGTTAAGGAACTTAAAGGCCATGATGCTATCTGTGAGGTGATTGTTGGTGGTGAGCTTTCTGATAGAAAGAGTATGAATTTCCCTAACAAGGTCTTCAAACAGGAATATTTAAGCGAACAGGATAAGGCGGACATTTTATTTGGCCTTGAAAATGATATAGATTTCGTAGCTGCATCTTTCGTATCTACTAAAGAAGATGTTCAGTCTTTGCGTTCATTTATTGATGCTAACGGTGGAGAACAGGTAAATATCATTGCTAAGATTGAGAATAGAGCAGGTGTAGATAATGTTGAAGAAATCTGCGAGATTGCAGATGGTATTATGGTTGCCAGAGGTGATCTTGGAGTAGAGATTCCATTTGTTGAGGTACCTGCAATTCAGAAGCTCCTTATTCAGAAATGTCGTTTGCTTGGCAAGAGAGTAATCACAGCAACAGAAATGCTTGAGTCAATGATTCATAATCCAAGACCTACAAGAGCGGAGATTTCAGATGTTGCAAATGCAGTTTATGATGGTTCATCAGCAATCATGCTTTCAGGCGAAACAGCTGCTGGTAAATATCCAGTTGAGGCAGTTAAGAATATGGCCGAGATAGCTGAATACACAGAGAAGCATATTGATTACAGCAAGAGATTCGCTAATACAGAATATAAGATTAAGAATAACCTTGATGCAATTTCACATGCAGTTTGCGCAATGGCAATTGATGTAAATGCTAAATGTATCGTAGTTAACTCAGTATCAGGTAAGACAGCAAGAATGGTAAGCCGTTTCCGCTGCCCATGTGATATTCTTGGTACTACAACTAACGAAAAGGCTTGGAGACAGCTTAACTTAAGCTGGGGAGTTATTCCATATCTTAATGCAGAATTCACATCACTTGATGTTATGTTCTACGAAGCAATGCATCAGGCTAAGGAAGTATTTGGACTTGAGAAGGGCGATAATGTAGTGCTTACTGGTGGCCGAATTAATGGTGCTTCTGGAAATACAGATACTATTAAGGTGGAAAGTGTATAATTTGTCAAAAATTAGTAGTGATTATTATAGAGTGCTTTAGTATGAGAAAATGCTAAAGCACTCTTTTAGTTTAGCTTCTGCATCTTAAGCATTTACACAAACTTGTAAAAATGGTAAAATTACAATACGTATGACTATGCCCATTTGTAGATTGAGATGGTGATTTGTTAAATATTAGATAAATATTACTTAAGTCTATGAGGATATGAAGCGTAGTCATGTGAAATGATATTTAAAATAATTAAAACAGAGGTATAAATATGAGCGAGATTGAAAACGTAAATGTTGAAGCTGAAACAACAGAAGAGAAAGTAAGCAGAAACTTTATCGAAGTAGAGATAGATAAAGATTTGGCTGAGGGTGTGTATGATACAGTACATACAAGATTCCCTCCAGAACCAAATGGATATCTTCATATAGGACATGCTAAGAGTATTCTTCTTAACTATGGTTTAAGTAAGAAATATGGCGGTAAGTTCAACATGAGATTCGATGATACTAATCCAACAAAGGAGAAAATCGAATTCGTTAATTCACAGCTTGAGGATATTAAGTGGCTTGGTGCGGATTGGGAAGACAGATTATTCTTTGCATCAGATTATTTCCCTAAGATGTATGAAGGAGCAATTAAGCTTATCAAGAAGGGTAAGGCTTATGTTTCAGATCTTACAGCAGAAGAAATCAAGGAGTACCGTGGTACTTTAACAGAAGCTGGTAAGGAAGATCCAAGTGCTAACAGAAGCATTGAAGAGAATCTTGCACTTTTTGAAGATATGAAGAATGGTAAATTCCAGGATGGTGAGAAGGTTCTTCGAGCAAGAATCGATATGGCTAGCCCTAATATGAATATGAGAGACCCAGTTATTTACCGAGTAGCTCATATGACACATCACAGAACAGGCGACACATGGTGCATTTACCCAATGTACGATTTCGCACATCCAATCGAGGATGCTGAGGAAGGTATCACACATTCAATCTGTACACTTGAGTTCGAGGATCACAGACCATTATATGACTGGGTTGTAAGAGAACTTGAGTATGAGAGACCACCTCGTCAGATTGAATTTGCTAAATTATATTTACAGAATGTTGTAACAGGAAAGAGATATATTAAGAAGCTTGTTGAAGATGGCATCGCTGATGGTTGGGATGATCCAAGACTTGTATCTATCTCAGCTCTTAGAAGAAGAGGATACACACCAGAAGCTATTAAGATGTTCGTAGAGCTTTGCGGTGTATCTAAGGCTCATTCTATCGCTGATATGGCTATGCTGGAGTATTGTATCAGAGAGGATCTTAAGCTTAAGAGACCTCGTATGATGGCAATTCTTGATCCTGTTAAGCTTGTCATTGACAACTATCCAGAAGGACAGACAGAGATGCTTGAGGCTGCTAACAACCTTGAAAATGAAGAACTTGGAAGCAGAATGATTCCATTTGGCAAAGAACTCTACATCGAGAGAGAGGACTTCATGATTGAGCCACCAAAGAAATATTTCAGACTTTTCCCAGGCAACGAAGTTCGTCTTATGAATGCATACTTTGTTAAATGTGAAAGCTATGAAACAGATGAGAACGGCAATGTTACAGTAGTTCATTGTACATATGATCCTGAAACAAAGTCAGGCAGCGGTTTCACAGGAAGAAAGGTAAAAGGAACAATTCACTGGGTAAACGCTTCAACAGCAGTTCCAGTAGAAGTAAGACTTTTTGAAAATATCGTAGATGAAGAAAAGGGTGTATACAACAAGGAAGATGGTTCAATCAATGTAAATCCAGATTCAAAGAAAGTTGTTACTGCACTTGTTGAACCTGATCTTGC
The DNA here is from genome assembly GCA_024403275.1 of Lachnospiraceae bacterium. Classification (GTDB taxonomy): domain Bacteria; phylum Bacillota; class Clostridia; order Lachnospirales; family Lachnospiraceae; genus UBA3766. Next base: position 5,593 of record JAKSSD010000020.1, on the reverse strand, counting down.
AAAGGCAAAGGCTTATGAAAGCTTCCAGTTTGTAAGAAACGGATTCTTCTGCGTAGATTATAAGGACTCAACAGAAGGCAAGCCTGTATTTAACAGAATTGTTAGTCTTAAGAGTTCATTTACACTTCCAAAATAATTGGGAGTTAAATCCTAAGTCAAGTGTGATTATTGGATTTAAATTAGAGGAAAGTGAAATAGGACTTTCCTAAATTGATTACAGAAAGGCAGTGAGTTGCATTATTCTAACTGCCAAAGGGTGAAAGGGTTACAGAGAGAAAGAAGTCAGCGAGGGGAAGCAGATGGAAATTTCAGAAATCAAAAAAATGTGTCTAAACTGCATGCATATGACAAAGGAGGAAGACTTCTGTCCAGTGTGCGGTAAACCTAAAAAAGGCGTTAAGACTTTCGGTAGAGCGTTAGAGCCGGGAACAATTCTTAATGGTAAATTCCTTATAGGTAATATTCTTGGTATGGGAAGCTTTGGTATTACTTATATAGGCTTTGATATGTTGCTCGAATACAGAGTAGCAATCAAAGAATTCTTTCCAGATGAGATGGTAGCAAGAAAAGAAGATGGTGGATTGATTGTTACTGGAGAAACTACAGAGGAAGAATTCCAGGCAGAACTTAAGGCATTCTTAAGAGAATCAAGAATGCTTGCACAGTTTGCTAAATATCCGGGTATTGTTTCTATTAAGGAACTTTTCTATGCAAATAATACAGGCTATATGGTAATGGAGTATCTTGAAGGTGGTACGCTTAGAAGATTCATCGATAAAAATGGTGGTCATCTTCAGGTTGAACAGGCATTATCACTTATGGAGCCAGTTATCAGCTCAATGGAGGAGATTCATAAAGCTGGCTTGATTCATCGTGATATTTCTCCAGAGAATATTATGCTTGATTCTGATGGTTCAATTAAGGTTATTGACTTCGGTGCAACTAAGAAATTAAATAATAAAACTGCTCAGGTTTATTTTGGTAAATTCGGATATGCGCCTTTGGAACAGATGTTAGGCGAAGGACAGGGACCATGGACAGACGTTTATGGAATCTGTGCAACAATGTACTGTATGATTACAGGTGACATTCCAACAGATGCATTTCAGCGTAGTATGAATGAACCACTTACTCCGATTACTGATTACAATATTCAGATAGATCAGCGTACTGCAGATGCCATTATGAAGGGCATGAATATGAAATGCGCTGACAGACAGCAGGATATGGGTATGCTCAGAAGATCTCTATACGGAATGAATGCAGAAGAGATTTCAAAGAAAAATGAGCCAGTTTATTTCCCAACAATTAATACAAAGATGCTGTACGATAAAAAGAACAGAAGAGTTTGGTTTGGTCATTATCCAATGAATGAGGTAATGGGCTCAAGACTTACTACTGATATCATTTATGCTAACTATGATTTAAATGATAATACAGTCATTAAGGGCGCTAAATTCAAAAGATTTAACATCGCGAATTCTCTTATGAGTCGTGAATATAGAAGTAATAATAAAGCACGAATCAAAGATGGTCAGAAGATGTACAGATTCTTTGAATATACAGAAATTCCATGGGTTATTCTGAATCAGTCCGGTAACAAGATGATTCTTCAGTCAGAGTATGTTCTTGATTATCAGTTGTTTGATGATAAAGAATATATGGACATGTCAGAACGTGAAATCAGCAAGATAAGAACTGGTATTTCATGGGAGACAAGTGGAATCAGAGAGTGGCTTAACAGAGAATTTTTCTCAGAAGCTTTCTCAAAGGAGGAACAGGAGAGAATTCTTATTAAAGAAGTAAAAACACCTGTTTCAACATTTACTGACAATACTACTTACGATAGAATTTTCCTTCCTAGTGTAGAGGAAATGATTAGTGGTTTTGAAATCAGAACAGGTCAGGTCAGAAGCAATAATTCTCTTAAGATTTTCGATGAGCAGCAACCATGCTACTTCTCACAGTATGCTGATGCTAAGAAGATAAATGAGAATTTCCCAATGGGTTACGCATTGAGAACTCGTGGTACTATCAGTGAGTACAGCGGAACATTTGCTTATGGCGATGGATGTGATGGCCAGTCAATTCAAGCTGGTCAGTTGAAAAACTGGAGACTTGATATACCAATGGGAATCAGACCGGTAATTCAGGTTGATGTAACAGATATTTGTGAAGTGTAGGGGTTGTGAAATGAGTACATATGTAATGAGTGATATCCACGGCCAATACGATGCATTCATGAATATGCTTAAACGTATTGAGTTTTCGGATAATGATATCCTGTACATACTTGGTGATGCTATAGATAGAGGTCCTAGTGGAATTAAAATCCTTAAGACCATCATGAAAATGGATAATGTGAAATTGTTCCTTGGAAATCATGAGCTTCTCATGATTGAAGGAATTACAAATGCAGAAGAATGTGAGACCGAAGGAAGAGAAGATACAGAAGATCTTGACCTTTGGCTGGATGAATGTAATGGTGGAGCACAGACTTTTGCAGATTATAATAAATGTTCAGCAAAGAAGAAGGCAGAGATTAAGATTTATCTTGATAATGCAATAGTTGCCAAGAAGGTTAAGATAGACAACAGAATTTACTATTTGTCTCATGCTTATGTTGTAAGCAAGAAATTTGAAGCTCAGATTAAATTTAACGAGGCTATCTACAAAGATACTTATCAGGCTGTTTGGCAGAATATTTATGATGCTGCATTTGTTAGTAAATTAAAAGATAAAATATTCCCTAACAAGAAGTATACATATGTTTCAGGACATATTTTCACTCAGAGACTTGATAATGTCGATGAGGAAGGAAGAGGTCTTGTATATAAAAACAAGAATTTCCTTGGAGAATATCGTGTAATCAATATCGATTGCGGTATGGCTCTTAGAAATAAATCGAGTCAGCTCGCTTGTATGCGTCTTGAGGATGAAGAGATTTTTTACGAGGCTTTAGATGTCTAAGATTAAACAAAAAATCAGCCAGCAGATGTTGGTAAGAATTATAATGCTTGTTTTATTGGATATTATTTCAATAATGCTTTGCACTATATTCGCACTTTATATCAGATATGATTTTTCATTTAAGAGTATACCGGATTACTTCTGGAAGTCAGCATTGACATTTCTTCCGATTAATCTGGTACTTACAATGTTCAGTTTCTGGGCATGGAGAATGTATAAATCAGTTTGGAGATATGCTTCTGCTACTGAATTAGTAAATATTATAGGAGCCATTGTTTGTGCTACTGCAGGACAGGTGGCTTGTAAATATATATTCAATTTAAGAATTCCAAGATCATATCCGTTTTTCTACATGATTTCACTGCTTTTCATGGCAGCAGGAATTCGTTTCTCATATCGTGCACTTCGAATGGTAAATGCCAAAAGAAGAATGATGACCTACGGTAAAGAGCCAGTTAAATGTATGGTTATTGGTGCGGGAAATGCAGGTAATCAGATTATTAAAGAGATTACTACCGCTCAGTATCTTACAAGAAAAGTATGTTGTATTATCGATGATGGTAAGCAGTGCTGGGGTAAGAGACTTCGTGGTATTCCTATCATCGGTGGCCGTGAGAGTATTGCCGATGCGGTCAAAGAGTATGGTATTGAAGAAATCATTATTGCAATCCCATCTGCAAAAAAAAGCGAGATAAAGGAACTGGTTGATATTTGTAAGGAAACAAGCTGTAAGCTTAGAATTCTTCCAGGTATGTCACAGATTATTAATTGTGAAGTTAATACTGATATTCTCCGTGATGTTCAGATTGAAGACCTTTTAGGAAGAGAACCAGTTAGCACTAATCTTGATGAAATAATGGGTTATGTGTCAGGCAGTGTAATTATGGTTACAGGTGGTGGCGGTTCAATTGGCTCCGAACTTTGCAGACAGATTGCATGCCATAATCCTAAGCAGCTTATCATTGTGGATATTTATGAAAACAATGCTTACGATATTCAACAGGAACTTATAAGAAATCATCCAGAACTTAACTTGGTGGTATTAATCGCATCAGTTAGAAATACACTTCGTATGGATAATATTTTCGAAGAATATCGTCCTGATATTGTATATCATGCAGCGGCTCATAAGCATGTTCCACTTATGGAAGAAAGTCCTAATGAAGCTATTAAGAACAATGTTTTAGGTACTCTTAAGGTGGTTAAGGCGGCAGATAAATGGAATGTTAAAAAGTTTGTAATGATTTCTACAGATAAGGCAGTTAATCCTACAAATATTATGGGTGCGTCAAAGAGAATCTGTGAAATGATAGTTCAGACTTATAACAATCGTTCAAAGACAGAATTTGTTGCGGTAAGATTTGGAAATGTACTTGGTTCAAATGGATCAGTTATTCCTTTATTCAAGAAACAGATTGAAGCAGGAGGACCAGTTACAGTAACACATCCTGAGATAATTAGATATTTCATGACAATTCCTGAAGCTGTTGCATTGGTTCTTCAAGCAGGGGCATATGCGAAGGGTGGAGAAATATTTGTACTTGATATGGGAGAGCCAGTTAAGATTCTTGATTTGGCAGAGAACCTTATTAAGCTATCAGGCCTTAAAGTTGGTGAAGATATAGAGATTGTATTCACTGGACTGAGACCTGGAGAAAAACTCTATGAAGAAATGCTTATGGATGAGGAAGGCTTGAATCAGACAAAGAATAAGAGAATTCATATCGGCAAACCGATAGAGTTTGATGAAGATAAATTCCTTAAGGAACTTGATGAACTCAAGGCTTTTGTCGAGAGTGAGCCAGATAGTGAAAAGGTTAAAGATAAGATTGCAGGAATAGTTACAACATATAAACGTCAGTAGACTCAAAAGAAATGTTAGTGAAAATATGAAAAAGATTTTGATAACGGGTGCCAATAGTTTTATTGGCACTTCTTTTGAAAATTACATAAAAAATCATCCAAAGACAAACGATTATGAGATAGCAACCATTGATACCCTAACGGGCAAAATGATGGGAGCGGAAACTACAGATGAACCATGGAATTTTGGTGGATTTGATACAGTCTTTCACGTGGCTGGAATTGCGCATGCTGATGTAGGAAAAGTCAGCGAGGAAGGCAAGGAATTATATCGAAAGGTTAATACAGAGCTTACTATCGAAACTGCGAAAAAAGCAAAGGCGGCAGGAGTAAAACAATTTATATTTATGAGCTCTGCAATTGTATATGGTGCTAGCGGAAAGATTGGACATAAGAAAGAAATCGGCAAGGATACGCCTGTTAATCCAGAGAATTTCTATGGGGAGAGCAAAGTTAATGCAGAAAATGGGTTAAGAGAACTCGAATCTGATGATTTCAAAATAGTTATCTTAAGACCTCCTATGATATATGGCTCAGGATGTAAGGGTAATTATAATACTCTTAGGAAGATGGCAATTAAGATGCCATTATTTCCAAAGGTTGATAATGAAAGATCAATGCTTTATATAGACAATCTTTGTGAGTTTGTCAGACTAATGATTGATAACGAAGAAAAAGGAATATTCTGGCCAGCCAATAAAGAATTAACCAATACATCAGAAATGGTTAAGATGATTGGCGAAGCGAATGGTAAGAAGGT
>JAKSSD010000002.1 GCA_024403275.1 Lachnospiraceae bacterium | reverse complement strand
TGAATAATTCCTTATCAAATGTAATTGTTGGTTTCTTTGCCTTTGGAGCCTTCTTGGTTGATTTTACTGGAGTCTTCTTTGCATCCTCTTTCTTAGTTACAGTTGTTTTCTTTGCAACAGTCTTAGTTGCTGTCTTCTTTGCAGGAGCTGCTGTCTTTACAGGAGCTTTTTCTGCTGTCTTCTTAGCTGTTACTTTCTTGGCTGTAGCTTTTTCTTCAACCTTTTTTGTTGAAGCAGTTTTCTTAGTTGTTGCCATATTTCTTACTTCCTCCATGCATTTCTATACACACATTAAATTACAATTTACCCATTTTAACACCTTTTTATTGATTTGTGTAGTAAAAGATTTACTTTTTAATCAAGGTAATATGCGTTTATTTCTCTAATTTCATATTGTAAAGCTCGGTTTGTATTAATTTCATACCAAATACTAACAGCTATCTCAGGTATATAATATACATTTTCTTCTATCTCAGCATACTCTGTACAATTCACATAATAAATACATTCACTATTAGAATAGTTTGCTTCAGTAACCATTGCAAAATCTTCATAATCCAACATTACTGCATAAGATTTAAAGCTTTCATTATCAGCATCATATATCATTCCATACTGTCCTTTGGGACTATTAGAGAAAATAGAATAATCTATCTCATTTATATTATATAAACTACTTAAATGGTCCTCTATAGTATCCTTGGAAATCTCATTACTCCAATAATAAGTTCCATCGTCTGTCTCATTAGAAGCAAATACTGTATAAATATAGTTCTCAAGATCTTTCTCAATTATTCCTTTTAATTCGGCCTGTTTCAAAGTTCTTTCTCTTGCCAGATTAGCATAAGCATACACACCTATTCTTTCAAGAACGTGTGTCTGTTCATCCCCTAATTCAATTAATTTATCTGGCTTATCAAAATCAATAGTGCATCCTGCAAACAACAATACAATTATCAGCATCATTGATACTCTTTTTAATATTTTAATCATCTTTTTCTCTCTTTCTTTATAATTTTGATTTTATATCATTGATATCATTCCAGAGCACTTACTACATACAATATCATCGAATCAATCAGCTAATTTAAAAAACAGATCATAATTTCAATACGTACCCTCCTTACTGGTTTATCAGGTAAAGAGGGTACGTATCACAATTGCTACCGGTCTATTATTATGTTTTCTAATAAGTCAAAATATAAATCAACTATTGACAATAATGACATATTTATCAGTCTTCGGTATATCGTAACCAATTATAAATTTCACTTGATCTTTTATCATTAGAAGCTGTCCAATCATATTCGTCATGCGCCGAAAAACAAAGTTTTCTTAATGTATGATTCTCATCATAATATAAACCATACCATTTTTCATAATAACTGGATTCTGTGCCATATGATATTTCTGCTCTAAACTCTATTTTGAAGTCTTCATTATTTGCTATTCCTTGTAGGTTAGAAACACAATTCTGTATTCCTTCCTTATCTTTGTATGTCTTTATAAATATAAGTGCATCTTCTAATTGACCCTCTAAATAATCAGAAACCAAATCTTCTATTTCATCATTTCCACCATTAGGACTATCATATCTGTATTCATTCCCATTCTGATCAAACAGAAAATACGCACATTCTTGATAATTTCCATTATCATCTAAATCATAGTAACTACATCTGACAACAAATACTTCTGGTATTTCATATTCTACATATGATTCATTCTCAGTATCCTGTTCATTGTTTATATCTGTAGAAATATTAGACTCTGTACACGAAATAAAGCTAAAAGATAAACAAAGCAAAGCAATAACTAATATCATTTTTCTCATATTCTATATTCCTCTCTTTCTTTATATTTTTTTATTTTATATCAAAAGTATCATTTACACTATAAAATTCATCTACTCTTCTTATTCCATCTTCTGAAATATCAAATGCATGCCAAACTGTACCAATTTTGTTTTTAGGTGGGCAAATTATACATGTTACACATTTGTATCTAGAACTTTTTTCTTAATCTGATTATTGAAGATTTTTGATTTATCATTGCAAGTAGATTTTAATGCAAAAGAAGGAACTTAAGCCCTTGTAGCCCTCGTCCCTTCTTTTTATCTATGCCTTACGGCATTCACTTTACTAATTCTTCTTAACACCGATATTTACTGATTCGCCGTTAATATTCCATTTCTTTGAATTGTCAGTTGTTTCATTATAAAGAATCTTGTCTGCAAGTACCTTTCCTGCAATTGCTGCCTCGTTCTTCTTAACAACTGCTTCAAGCTTTTCATTTCCTTCAATGTAAACGTTGATTCTATCCATAACCTCGAAGCCTGAGTCTTTTCTCATTGTCTGAAGCTTAGAAATAATTTCATTTACATTTCCCTCTTCCAGAAGTTCTTCTGTAAGATTTGTATCAAGAACTACTGTTACATAATTATCAGCCTCAGTTACATAGCCTTCCTTCTGAGTCATTTCAATAAGAAGATCTTCCTCAGCAAGTGAAACCTCTGTTCCATCTACATCAAACTTAACAGCACCTTCTGACTTAAGAATTGCCATTGTTGCGTTACCATCAACATTAGCAAGATAAGCCTTAATTCCACCTAACTGCTTACCATATTTTGGTCCAACAGTCTTAAGCTGTGGCTTAAATGTATATGTTGTAAGTGCGCTTACATCATCTGTAAATGTAACTGCCTTAACATTTAATTCGTCCTCGATAATTTCCTTATAGAAATCATCAAGTGTGAAGTCTGCCTTAATGAACATATTAGCGATAGGCTGTCTGTTCTTGATAGCAGAATTGTTTCGACAAGCACGTCCCATAACTACTGTCTTAAGAACTGCTTCCATATTCTTCTCAAGGTCTTTATCAATCATTGCTTCATCTGCAACAGGGAAGTCACATAAATGTACACTTTCTGGAGCATTCTTATCAATTGAGCAAACAAGATTTCTATAAATCTGCTCTGACATGAATGGAATCATTGGAGCTGAAACCTTAGCAATTGTAACAAGTGCTGTATAAAGAGTCATGTAAGCATTGATCTTGTCCTGCTCCATTCCCTTTGCCCAGAATCTTTCTCTGCCACGACGAACGTACCAGTTACTCATTTCATCTACGAAATCCTGAAGAGCTCTTGCTGCTTCTGGGATTCTGTAGTTATCAAGGTTATCATCTACCTCTTTGATTACTGTATTAAGCTTTGATAAAAGCCATTTATCCATTACTGGAAGCTTATCATATTCAAGTGAATACTTTGTCGCATCAAATTCATCGATATTTGCATAGAGAACGAAGAATGCATATGTATTCCAAAGTGTTCCCATGAATTTACGCTGTCCTTCTACTACGGCATCATCATGGAATCTGTTAGGAAGCCATGGAGCTGAGTTGATATAGAAGTACCATCTGATTGCATCTGCGCCAAGCTTCTCAAGAGCATCAAATGGGTCTACTGCGTTGCCCTTTGATTTACTCATCTTCTGCCCAAATTCATCCTGAACATGTCCTAATACGATTACATTCTCGTATGGTGACTTGTTGAAAAGAAGTGTTGATTCTGCCATAAGTGAATGGAACCAACCTCTTGTCTGGTCAACAGCCTCTGAGATGAACTGTGCAGGGAACTGAGCCTCAAATAATTCCTTATTCTCGAAAGGATAATGATGCTGAGCGAATGGCATTGCACCTGAGTCGAACCAACAGTCAATAACTTCTGGTACTCTGTGCATTTCCTTGCCACAATCAGGACACTTGATTGTTACTTCATCAATAAATGGACGATGAAGCTCAACCTTATCTGCATCAGCCTTACCGCTTCTTTCCTTTAATTCTGCTCTGCTACCGATACAATCGAACTTGCCACATTCACACTCCCAGATATTAAGTGGAGTACCCCAGTAACGGTTACGTGAAATAGCCCAGTCCTGAATATTCTCAAGCCAGTTACCAAATCTTCCCTTACCAATTGATTCGGGAATCCAGTTAACTGTATTGTTATTTCTAATTAAATCGTCTCTTACTGCTGTTTCCTTGATGTACCAAGACTCTCTTGCGTAGTAAATAAGTGGAGTATCACATCTCCAGCAGTGTGGATATTCATGCTCAAACTTAGGAGCATCGAATAATTTACCTTCTTTATCAAGATCAACAAGTACTAATGGATCTGCTTTCTTTACAAATGTTCCAGCATAAGGAGTCTCTTCTGTAAGTTCACCCTTACCATTTACAAACTGAACGAATGGAAGATCATAATTTCTTCCAACATTAGCATCATCCTCACCAAATGCAGGAGCGATATGTACGATACCAGTACCATCTGACATTGTTACATAGTTATCGCATGTAACAAAGAAGCCTTTCTTATGCTGTTTGTCTGCACATTCACCAGCGCAGGCAAATAATGGCTCATATTCTTTGTACTCTAAATCTTTACCTACATACTCTTCAAGGATTTCGTAAGCAGCCTTTTCTTCTGTTGCAAGTTTACCAAGAACTGTATCGAGAAGAGCCTTAGCCATATAATATGTATATCCGTCAGCTGCTTTTACCTTACAATAGCTTTCATCTGGGTTAACACAAAGTGCAACGTTTGATGGAAGTGTCCAAGGTGTTGTTGTCCAAGCGAGGAAATAAGCATCTTCGCCCTTTACCTTGAAACGAACTACTGCTGAACGCTCTTTTACTGTCTTATAACCTTGTGAAACCTCTGCTGAAGATAAAGGTGTTCCACAACGTGGACAATAAGGAACAATCTTAAATCCCTTGTAAAGAAGACCTTTGTTCCAGATTTCCTTTAATGCCCACCACTCTGACTCAATATAGTCATCATGATATGTAACATATGGGTCATCCATATCTGCCCAGAAACCTACTGTTCCTGAGAAATCTTCCCACATTCCTTTATATTTCCATACAGATTCCTTACATTTTTCAATGAAAGGCTCCATACCATATTCTTCAATCTGCTCTTTACCATTAAGTCCAAGGAGTTTTTCAACTTCAAGCTCTACAGGAAGTCCGTGTGTATCCCATCCAGCCTTTCTTGGTACCATATAACCCTTCATTGTACGGTATCTTGGAATCATATCCTTAATTACACGTGTAAGAACATGGCCAATATGTGGCTTTCCATTAGCTGTTGGAGGTCCATCATAAAATGTATAAGTTGGTCCCTCTTTGCGGTTTTCCATACTCTTTCTGAAAATATCATTATCTTTCCAGAATTTTTCAATTTCTTTTTCTCTTTGTACGAAATTAAGGTCTGTTTCGACTTTGTTGTACATATATGTGCTCCTTTCGTTTTTTGGTAAAAACAACTACTTATTATATCATTCAAATTTTAAGTTATCAACTACTGCGCTAGCCATATTCTTGTACACCAGGCTGATTCGCTCCTTTTTATCTCCTGAAGACTTGTAACACCAAGTTCTTCTTTGACTTTTTCAAGCGTTTCATCTGCATCAAGATCTTTGGCAACATTTACAAGAAGTTTACTTCCCTTTTTGTATTTATAACCATCTTTTAATACTCCAATATTGTTCTCGTAAACAATACCGACTTTATTACATTTAGCAAGAATCATTGAATCTTCTGCTGTTTCATTCCAGTCTCCATATGGAAGAACGCATACACAATCCGTGTTTTCTTCTATTACAACTGTTTCCTGGCCATTTTCATATAGATTCATTACATTATGGAAGAAACAATTATTAAATATCGCAATTATAATACTAAAAGAAGCTAAAGAAATAATAAGACCAATATTTAACTTATTATTTTTCTCTTTTACTCCCTTATCCTGAATAGCCTTTACAAACAAAGTCAGAATATACACTGGAATTATAATAATGAATGGAAGAATATTCATTAAATATTTTTCAGTATAAAAAGGACTTATCTGAGTTACAACAATTGTTGAAAAAATCGTTGGAATTGTCAGTGCATTAAGCTTTTCAAATGGATACTTCTTCTTTTGCATTACTATCGTTACTATTGAAATAATAAATGCCAAAATAAGAACTGCAATTCCTATCTTACCTAATGTAACCCAAACGGAAGTTTCTACCATCCATCCAAGCTTATAGAAAGAATATGTTGATTTCATTGAAGCAAAGGCCTGATTTCCTCTGTATCCAGAGAATACATGTCTTATCGAAAACGGCCAAACAATAATACCTACTGCTCCTGAAGCAAACATTGTTAGACAATATTTAATAGCTGCTTTGAATTTCTTTCTTACAAGCATTGTAATTACAAAAACTGCAGCAAGACCAATAATGTATACTACAAAATAATAATGAGTAAGATATCCAAGAAGAACTATTCCACCTATTCGCAGATAATCATTTTTTGATATCTCATATTTCTTCTCTATCATTCGTAAATGAAGCAACATGCATACCATTGTTATAAGCATAAACAATGCGTACATTCTTATATATACTGTCAACGACATTATAGTAGAAGATATTCCATACAATGTAACTATACTTAATGCTGCTTCTATACCACCTAAATATCTCTTCGACATTTCATAAATACAGGTTAAGGCTAGCATTATACAGACAATATTTATGCCAAGACCGGTCCATTTGCTAAAATGTCCTTCAGTCAAGGAGCAAATTGTATGCAATATGATATAGTAAAGTGGTGGATGAACATCGCCTCTTTGATTATAGTAAACAGATGCATAATTAAATTTGTTATGCTTGTCCGCAGTAATATATTCTTCGTATTCCTTACCGCTTACCCAGCTTGATGTAAGTGTATCCGCACTGTTTTTTTGTGCTTCCAGGTACTTACTATAAATCTCTGTTTCCTTAACCTTAAATCCTGCCTTAACTACGATTTTGGCATCCTTGATCATATTTTGAACAAACTGACCAATAGACTCGCCTGCACCATAATCATTCATCCAGTCTTTAACATCATATCCTGATTCGCCAAAGTGCATAAATGGAAGGTACTCACTATTTGCTAATCCATAGGAATACATTTCATCTACATGATAACCTTCTTTTTTGAAGCAAAACACTAAGGCAATGGCAGTAACAATAAGTAATATTGCAATAAATATTTTATTTTTTAAAGCATATTCTTTAATGTTCACTTATTTTTTCCTTTTATATACAAATATACCGTAAGCAACCATCAGTATAAATGAAATCACACTTATTGCTTCAGCTATACGCCAGTACCACATTCCTGAATAGCTGATGCTTATATCTCCTGAATATCCCTTAGGAATTTCAAGATACCACAATTCTGTATTCTTCTTTACAAGATTATCTGTTGTAATAACACCATCAGAGGATGTAACCTTATAACCCTTATAACAGAAAAGTGGCAATGTCACAGTTCCGTCACTGTCGGTAGTTTTTACTGTCATGTAATGATTTGTTCCACCTCTTCTGTAATTAGTAATCTCAACATCATCCGATGTAGCAACTAATGGCATTTTTTTCTTATATGGATCAAATTCATAGACATATCCTTCTTCGTCTGGAAGTACAATTGAATACTCTCCACCACTAATAGCCTGGCATGTCTGAATTGTTGATAAATCCTCTATTTTCTTGAATTCTGGATGATTCAAGCATAAAACCTGCATATAGTAAATACTTGTAATGAAAGTAATTACCATTAATACTCCTGCAAATGCATATGCTGGATTCTTACCTTCCTTTTTATTAAGTAAAACTACTGCAATACCTACAGCAATTGCACTAAACAATGATGCAAAGCTTAAGAATCTCCATGCAAACTGAAGTGCTGTAACAAAACTATTTAAGAATCCTAACTTGTCATAAAGTGTATCCCATGGGAAATAAAGTGTTGTCATCCAAGCTGAAAGACAAGCAAAGAATACGACAAGCAAGCCCCATTTATTAATTTCTTTTTTATCTTTTCTGCAAATCCAAAGCAATGCAGCACACACAATTAATCCAAATACAAATGCAATGCCGAGACAGCAATACATTTCATCTATAGAACCAACACTCTTAACAAAGTTACCAAGTGCATACTGTGGGAACATTTGTATTAACTGGAACAAATATAGACCTGTACTTCCGATTCTCTTTGATGGTGTGAGTACAAAAATCTTAATTCTTTCTGATCTGAAATCAAGAAATGGTACCAAAAACCATACATTCAAAAGAATAGTCATAAAAGCTGACTTAAGCATTTCAAGAAATACCTTAAGCTTCAAGGTTCTCTTAATAAATAAGAAGCAGGTTGCAAACATAAATATACAAAGCATTTCACCTGTAAGGACATGAGACTGCATAACACCTGTAAGTGCTAAAGCCAAAAGAATAAAATTACATTTATATGTCTTATCCTTTGTATCCATAGTGTAAATTCTGTAAATTGCATATGCAACCATCGGCAAAAAGGCCATGGCGGTATATTCACCAACAGCGGCTCTTAAATAAACATCTACTATTCTGTAAGGAGCCATTACATAAAGGAATGTAACAATATATGCTATCGCTTTATTATTAAACATTTTCTCGAAACAAACCTGAGAAATAATAACTGTAGCCAGTGTAACAAGTCCTACATAAATAAGGTAAGTTTCTCCAAGAGAAATAGATAATAATCTAAGTAAAGCTGGTATATAAAGGAAAATATTTCCGTAAAAGATAGGATCTGCATATCCATATCCGATTTCAAAATCAGGATTTAGTCTTACTGGGAACTGTCCTGAAAGTAAAGCATCCTTTACACCTTCAATTCGACATAAGTGAAAATCTATATCATGTCCACCAATCACATATCCTAAGAATAATGGATATGTTGCACTTATCATAAGAATTGCATTTGCAGCAAATACATAAATATTCTCTTTTGAAATCTCTTCTTTTCTAAGTAATACAACATAAAATAGTGCATCAAAAATAGTTAATAAAAGAATTGCCATCCACAACTGTCTTATCTGAAGCATTGCTGACTCTTTTATAAGACAATCTTCAAAGGTTATCTCTCCTTCAGTTTCCTGATAGAAAACCTTAAGTGCCAATAACAAATCCGCATTGTTTACAACTTTTTTAGTTACTGTATGTGTTCCTTTTTCAAAATAAACTACTTCTGCTTCTGAAATACCTTCAACATCTACAAATGCATTAAATGGCCAAACAAAAGCTTCTGTTTCGCCTGTACTAGTATATGTAAGTGTGTATGTCCAATATCCTTTTTCCCACATTATATAAGGAGAAGCTGTATAAAAGGTTCCTATCTCATATCCTTCTCCTCCTATAGTTCCGGCAAAAAATCTTTCATTATCGTCATTCATATCAGAAGTGTATGACTGAAAATCCTCTTTAGTAATATGATAACTAACAAGATTATTTGATTTATAAATTGCTCTTCCAGCCATAATTAAGATAACTAACAAGTTAAATGCTGCTAGAATAATTAAAAGAAGTTTTTTATTTTCAAGAAATTTTTTCATTTCTATTTCCTCCACCTATAGTCTTCAACATTATAAACCATTTTCACGATATTTAACAATATGATTTATTTTTCAAGTGATTTAGGAGTTTGAGTTTTTGCATAAATACATTTTTCTTGATATTTCTAATGATATGTAATAAAATCAAAATAAGATTATTAAGTCTTAAACAATTTGAATGATTGATTAATTATAAGGAGGGAAAGTAAAATGGCATACGTTATTAATGACAACTGTGTACAGTGTGGTGCTTGTGCAGCTCAGTGTCCTGCAGATGCTATCTCAGAAGGTGCTGGTAAGTACGAAATCAATGCAGACGCATGCATCGATTGCGGCGGATGTGCTGAAGGATGTCCTGCTGATGCTATCGCTCAGGCATAATTATTTGAAATATAATAAAAATTAAGGCGTAACATTTAGTTACGCCTCTTTTTTTATTCTTCATCTTTAAATAATGACTTATCCATATCCTTGAACTGAGTGTATTTAGGAAGCCACATAAGATTAACGTCACCAATAGGGCCGTTTCTTTGCTTGGCAATGATAATTGTTGCTTTATTGGCATCCTCTACTTCCATTCTTTCACGATCAATAAACATTACTACATCGGCATCCTGCTCGATGGCACCAGATTCACGAAGGTCTGAAAGCATTGGTCTATGATCTGCACGCTCCTCAACTTTACGGCTAAGCTGTGAAAGAGCAATAATTGGTACATGCAACTCTCTGGCTATTGCCTTAAGTGAACGTGAAATCTCTGATACTTCATTCTGTCTTGATTCTGATTTACCACTTCCTGACATAAGCTGTAAGTAGTCAATAATAATCATATCAAGTCCACCGTTTGGATCGGCTTTTTGTTTACGACATTTTGATCTTAATTCTGATACTGAAATACTTGGAGTATCATCAATCACCAAATAAGATTTTCCTACTACATCCGCACCATCAATAAGTGCAGTCCACTCATTATCTGATAGATTTCCTGTTCTGATTTTCTGTGAATCTACATGAGATTCCTGGGCAAGAAGACGGTTAACTAACTGCTCCTTACTCATTTCCAAGGAGAAAATAGCAACATGTTTTTTCTCTACAGCGGCTACATGCAATGCGATGTTAAGAGCAAAAGCTGTTTTACCCATTGAAGGACGCGCTGCCAAAAGAATAAGGTCTGATGGTTGAAAACCTGTTGTTTTGTAATCAAGATCTGTAAATCCTGAAGCAACACCAGTTACTGTACCATCTGTATTGTGTGCCTTTTCTATCATTCTCAAGGAATTCATTACTATCTGGTTAATAGGAACGAAATCATCTGTATTTCTTTTTTGTACTATGTCAAAGATATTCTTCTCTGTGCTATCAAGAAGAGTAGTCATTTCTTCCTTACCCTGATAACACTTGTTTGCAATATCTTCACAAGCCTTTATAAGTCGTCTTTTTACTGCCAGTTCATATACAATATTGCAGTGATGCTTGATACCTGCCGAAGTAGTTGCTACTTCAATAAAGGAATTCATTTTATCATCATCAAATGCTTCTTCTGGAAGGCTGGTTTCTCTCAATCTATTCTGTAAAGTCATCGGATCAATAGTTACCTTTTGCTCAAACATCTTTACCATCATTTCATAGATTACACCATGCTCTTTTAAATAGAAATCATCTCCGTTTTCCATGATTTCTGTAGCCTGCATAACACTATCAGGATCCATAAGAATAGCACCCAGTATACTCTTTTCTGCTTTTATATCTTTTGGCAGATTCTGTCTGTTTTGTGCCTCTTCCATTCAATTATTCTCCATCTACAACAACTGTAAGAGTAGCAGTTACCTTTGGATGAAGCTTAATTCCTACATGAAACTCACCCATATTTTTGATTGCATCATTTAATACAATTTTCTTCTTATCAATTTCGATGTTGTGCTGGTCCTTGAGAGCTTTAGCAATTTCTTTTCCAGTTATTGAACCGAAGCTTCTTCCGCCTTCACCAGTCTTAATCAACAATTTAACCTTAATCTTTTCAATCTCTTCTGCAAGAGCTTTAGCATCATCAAGCTGCTGTTTAGCAACCTTTTCCTGATTTGCTTTCTGTAATTTAAGATCATTCATATTTGCAGCGTTTGCTTCAACGCCTAATTTTTTAGGTAAAACGAAATTTCTTGCATATCCGTCACTAACTTCTACTGTCTCTCCCTTTTTGCCAAGAGATTTTACATCCTGTAATAAAATAACTTTCATGACTAATATCCTTTCCTATATTTCTTCATTTTCTATCATTGAGTCAATTGTGGCCCTAAGCATATCTGCAGCCTCTTCTGCTGTAACATTTTCAAACTGCGCTCCAGCAATATTCATATGGCCGCCACCACCTAACTTCTCCGTTACAACCTGAACATTGAGCTCATCAATTGATCTGGCACTTAAGAATACTTTACTCTGGTATTCTGTAAATACAAAGCTTGCTTTGACTCCCTTAATATTTAACAATTCATTAGCTGCCTGAGCTGCAACTATAGTTGGACTCTGACAACCTGATGCATCACAAATTGCAATTGCATAGTCATTTCTATAAATTGTTGTATCTTTGATTGTCTTTGCTTTTGCAAGATATTCAGAAGCATCTTCTCTGAATAATTTTCTAACTCTTGTTACATCCGCACCATTTCTTCTTAAGAAAGCTGC
This sequence comes from Lachnospiraceae bacterium, assembly GCA_024403275.1. Taxonomy (GTDB): domain Bacteria; phylum Bacillota; class Clostridia; order Lachnospirales; family Lachnospiraceae; genus UBA3766. Next base: position 155,186 of record JAKSSD010000002.1, on the reverse strand, counting down.
AGCTTCAAAAGTTCTAACACCTGTTTTCGTAACAAAATTGTTGGTATCAATCATAATACCTGAATAAAGAGTATCCGCCTCGATACCACTTAATTTAATTCCATCATCTACATACTGAAGTATTTCTGCAACCATTTCACATGCTGATGAAGCATATGGCTCTACATAAGATAATGTAGCATTATCAATTGTTTCTTCTCCCTGTCTGTGATGATCAAGAACTACGATAGCCTTACAATACTTAAGAAGTTCTGGACACTCTGCAATAGATGGCTTGTTTGTATCAACTACTACTAATGCTGCATTATTTCCAACCATCTGAAGAGCAGCCTCACTCTTAATAATAAGATCTGGATAAGCTTCCTTATTATTTGTAAATAAATCTACAAGTGGCTTTAAAGAAGGAGTAATATCATTCATAACAATATAAGCCTTCTTCTCAAGAGCCTTCGCTACACAATAAATACCAATTGCTGAACCAAAACTGTCAACATCACCAATTCGATGTCCCATAATAAAGATCTGTTCTTTATTAATAAGAATTTCTCTCAAGGCCTGTGCTTTTACTCTCGCCTTTACTCTTGTATTCTTCTCTGTCTGCTGGCTCTTACCACCATAATACTGAACATTTCCTGGAGACTTAACAACTGCCTGATCTCCACCTCTACCTAAAGCAAGATCAATTGCAGCTCTTGCAAATTCACTATTCTGGCTATATGACAAACCATCAAGACCAATACCAATACTCAATGTAATTGGTCTTTCATTACCTATACTTACTGTCTTGATTTCTTCAAGAATATCAAATCTGCTTTCCTTAAGCTCTGCTAATGCTTTCTTTCTAAGAATAAGTAAATATTTATCCTTCTCTGTCTTTCTTACGATACCGTCTACAGATGAGATACACTGAGTAATCTTTCTATCTACCAACGCAAGAAGAAGTGATTTTCTTACATCATCTACATTTTCAAGAGCTTCTTCATAGTTATCAAGGTAAATCATACCTACTACTACGCTCTGATCATCAATTTCCTTAAGCGCAATCTTTAAAGCAGTTTCATCAAAAAGATATAAACCATATAGATAGTTATCATCTGTTACATCCTCTATCAATGGACTATCTTCAATAAGACCTTCAATATTAATCTTTCTAATCTTGGCTCTAAATTCCCTCGAATCAAAAGATATTCTTACTTCTTTCTCATATTCTTCTTCAGGAAGAATTTCATGAGTAATCTCGCTAAATACATTCGAAATTGACTTACCTGAAACTCCTTCTTTTCCTGTAACAGATATAAATTTATCATTTGCCCAAAGAATTTTGGCTTTTCTATCAATAAGTACATATGGTAAATCCAGTTCTTTGAGAAGTTTCTTCTGAATCTGCCCAAAGCCCATGGCGAAATTAACCATCTCATCGACTATATATCTTTGCAGGTATGCCCACATTACAAACAAACCAATAAAATAAATAATCAGGAAAAGTGAAATGACAAGTCCCGAGAATATATTCAGAAAATATATTGGTATATTAATAAATGTAAGTATTATGCCAAACGCTATTAATAATACAAAATATAATCTTAACTTTCCTTTTACCTTAACCTTTTTGGCCATATTTATTACCCTTTCGCTTAATTCGGTCGTAATCGTAAAGATACTTAATTATAACACTTCTATTTTTGAATTGCCATATTAGATTTATTATGCAATCTGACCTTAATCCCGATATATGCATTAATTCATAAGCCATATATTTACTTCTTAATTAAAAAATACTAACCGAGAGCAGATAGTTCCCGGTTAGTATCTTAAATTCTTTTCAATTAATAAGCTTATAATTTTATTGCTTTTAAGCCTTTAAAAACAACAAAACGCATTTCAAAGAAATGCGTTTTATCAATCATTTAAATTAATCCATTGTATAAGGCATAAGTGCTACGTGACGTGCTCTCTTAATAGCTACAGTCAAAGCTCTCTGATGCTTTGCACAAGTACCTGTGATTCTTCTTGGAAGAATCTTTCCGCTCTCAGATACGTATCTTTTGAGCTTTGCAGTATCCTTGTAATCGATAACATTATCTTTACCACAAAATACGCATACTTTCTTTCTTCTGCGCATTCCGCCTTTTCTCTTCATTGGAGAATCGGCTGATTTATCTGCTTTAACGAATGCCATAATTATTCCTCCTAATTATTAAAACGGCATATCATCCTTTACTCCGTCAGAGAGATTCATAAAATCTCCATCATCCTGAACAGAATTACTTGAGGATGAATATGTATCTGTCTGTCCCCCGTTGTTTCCTGAAGCATTCTTGCTTTCAGCAAACTCCTGATCTTCGGCTATAACATCTGTTGTATATACCCTCTGACCATCCTTGTTAGTATAGCTACCTGTCTGAATACGACCTGTAAGCAATACTTTCGTTCCCTTCTTAAAATATCTCTGTGCAAATTCACCTGATTTTCCGAAAGCAACAATATTGATGAAATCTGTATTGTTCTCTTCATTTCTTGAAAATCTTCTATCTACTGCAAGACTATATCTTGTAACAAGAGAAGTACCTTCACCTCTTGTTTCGGGATCACGAGTCAAACGACCCATAAGAATTACTTTATTCATATTTTACCTACTTTCTTCTTATTGTTCGTCAATTCTAACAACTAAGAATCTAAGCACGTTGTCCATAATACGGATTCTGTTTTCGATTTCGGCTGGTGCTGTTGTTTCAGCATCGAAACGAACGAAGTAGTAAAATCCTTCATGCATATGCTGAATATCGTAAGCTAATTTCTTCTTTCCAGCATCTTCAACTTCAGCGATTGTACCACCGAATCTTTCTACTAAAGCCTTGCACTTGTCTACAACTGCTGCTCTTTCGTCATCTTCGATCTTAGCATTGACAACCAAACATAATTCATACTTATTCATGCTAGTTACCTCCTTTTGGTCTCTGGCCCCTACCTTTGGTTAGGAGCAAGGAATTGTTTATTTCATCACGAATTAATATATTATCATACTCTATAACACTTCGCAAGGTTATTTTTTCAAGTTTTTTTCTAGCTTTCCTCTGGCTATTTCAACCTGATGTCCACATCTTGTGCATTCAAGCCTGCAATCAGTTCCTGACCGCAATACTTTCCATTCATAACCACCACACGGATGCATTTTTTTTAGTAAAATAATATCTCCTTCGTTAAATGACGCCATATTTTTCTCCTAAATCTGTGATAAAACTTCACCAATCTTGCCTTCTATACATAGATCAGCCATTCCATCTTTTGGTGTTGAAGACAAATTAATCAATACCAGTTTATTTCCTCTGTAATAATCAATAAGCCCGGCTGCGGGATAAACTGCAAGTGATGTTCCACCTATAATAAGAACATCTGCATTTCTTATATAATTAACGGATTTTTCAATAGTAACTTCATCAAGCCCTTCTTCATACAAAACAACATCTGGCTTAATGACTCCCGAACATTCATCGCAATGAGGAACTCCATTTGATTCTTTCATATATTTAAAATCAAAAAACTTTCCACACTTCATGCAATAGTTTCTCTGAATGCTTCCATGAAGTTCCATTACCTCTTTGCTTCCTGCGGCTTGGTGAAGCCCATCAATATTCTGAGTTATGACTGCCTTTAGCTTACCTTCTCTCTCAAGCTCAGCTAATTTAAGATGTGCTTTATTAGGTAATACATTATCAATCATTAGCTTATCCTGATAAAATCTGTAAAACTCATCAGTTTTTCGCATAAAGAATGTATGACTTAATATTGTTTCTGGCGGATAATCGTATTTTTGATTATATAGTCCATCTACACTTCTAAAGTCTGGAATACCGCTTTCTGTAGATACGCCAGCTCCACCAAAAAATACTATATTATCACTTTCATCAATCCACTTTTTCAATGTGGCTATTTTTTCATTCATAAAATCACCCTTTATTACATCTGATGTCTAACTACCTTATACTCATCTCCACATTGATAATATGGACATTGATAATGAGAATCTGTCATAAATCTGACATACTCATCCTCATCCATATTAACAAGACATACCCAATCTTCTATATCATCATCGAAAACGAAATTGGCACATTCTTCACATGATATATCCATATCGCCCTCCAATTATTAAAACAAAATGCCCTTCATACAAAGCGCTGGCTCCATTCTTTCAAAATCCCATGTATGGAATGAGTCTCCCGCACAGAACTTGTAATCTGGACAGTTGGCACATTTTCCAGTCTTTCTATAGTCATTTCGAAAATTCTCAAATTTATTAAGCCAAATATCCTTAAGGTTATCTTTTCTAATATTACCTTGTATAAGCTCTGGTCGGCGCTCGATATCCAAACATCCACCGATATCTCCATTATACATTACGCTGGCCGTATAAACTCCTGCATTACAAAGGAAATACCACTTTCTGACTTCCGCTTCCATGTCTGCCCCAAGATAATGGGAGCACCCGTAGCAAACTTCCATTTTACTCTTGAATCTGTTATCACGTATAAATTTAAACAATTTCTTATATTCATCAACTGATAACATTAAGTCCGTATTTTCTTTTGCTCGACCAATTGGTTCTATATTAATAACTCGCCAGGATTTAACTCCTATTTTTTTGAATTCCTTATACATTTTAGGTAATTCATTTATATTCTTATGATAAACAACTGTAGTTATTTGAACATGAGAAATACCCACCTCTAAAAGGTTTTTAATACCCTCTATTGTTTTTTCATAGCTTCCTGGTGACTGTCTGAACCATTCATGATTATTTTTGAGACCATCAACACTTATTGATACTGTACGAAGACCTGTATCCCTTAGCTTTCTAGCCACTTCTTTAGTAATAAGTGTGCCATTTGAAGTCATGCCCCAGCCAATCCCAAGCTTGTTAGCATATTCCATTATCTCGAAAAATTCAGGCCTTAAAAGAGGTTCTCCTCCTGTGACACAAAATCTTGTCTTTTTTACATTAAAGTCACGCTTAAAATCATCTAATAATTTAAATATTTCTTCTTTTGAAAGCATTCCACTTACATCTATATCGCCACATCTTGATCCACAATGTAAACAATGCTCATTGCAAAATGGTGTAATTTCTAAGAAAAGAGACCTAAGCTCTGGGTTAGGTCTCAATTGTTCATCTCGATATTTAGCAAGTTCCTGCATATGTTCAATTTTAACATCAATTGTTCTGCCGGAATTGTTTTTCATATAATTAATACTCCATATAAGTACTTTGCTATTATTCTAAATAATATTAATCATCAAGCCAATCTGGTGGTCCATACACCGCTGGTTCTTCATTATCTGAAGGATCAAACCAATCAGGCGGTCCATACACATCATTATTAATATTATTATCTGGATCAAACCATTCTGGTGGTCCATATACCGCTGGTGCCTCATTATAAAATGGATCAAATATATTTCTAAACATTGCCCCAGAAACAGTTGATGCTCCAGCACACAAATATAGAACAATAATTGTACCAACACCAACAAATAATAGAAGCATTGTCCACCATCCACTCTTCCCAGCATCTCTAAGTCTTCTGACTGTTAATGCAATGCTTGGAATAATCGCAAGTGTAGGATAAACAAGAAACAATACACCTATAACAGCAAATGCGATATTAAATGCTGCAAATTTAAGTAAAATTGTGCTAAGTAATAAATTAAAAGCACCTAATACACATAATACTATCTGAACAATGGCAGGATACCAATATTCTTTTGGACTGCTCTTCCCCTTGTAATCAAATATTCGTTTCCATAAAAGTAATTGTGCTGTAAAAAAATTAACTTTCATAAAAACCCCCTTTCTAGAGCTTATTCTGCTCCGTTAGCAACCAACTTCTCGTGCTCCTCCTGAATTGTTGGATCATATGAAAGAAGTGGTTTAACTTCCTTGCCCTTAATCTTACGATCAACATAGTTGTTAGTTAATTTTACAACTAATGGACAAAGAGAAATAACACCGATAAGGTTAGGAATCATCATAAGTCCGTTAAATGTATCTGAAATATCCCATGCAAGTGAACTTTCCATAACTGCACCTGCTACAACCATGAGAACGAAAATAACTTTATATACCTTAGTAGCTGTAAGTCCGAAAAGATACTCAACTGACTTGCTACCATAATGTGACCATCCAAGAACTGTTGTAAATGCGAAGAGAAGAATAGCTATAGCGATAAACCACTCACCACCAATACCAAATACATTACTAAATGCCTTAGCAACTAATGTAGAATCATTTACACCTTCTACTGTAAGTCCAGTGTTTAAATCTATCGCACCTGATGTAAGAACTACCATAGCTGTCATAGTACAAACAACAAATGTATCTGCAAATACTTCAAAGATACCCCAAAGTCCCTGCTTGATTGGCTCTTTAACATCTGAGTTTGAATGAACCATAACAGATGAACCAAGACCAGCTTCATTTGAGAATACACCTCTCTTACAACCCTGTTTGATAACTGTTGAAATAGCTACACCAACTGCACCACCTGCAACCGCTTTAACTCCAAATGCAAATTTGAAGATAGATAAGAATGCTGTTGGAATCATTGTAATATTAACAATACAAAGAACCAAAGCTCCAAGAATATAAAGCACTGCCATAAAAGGAACTACCTTTTCTGCTACTGCTGCAATTCTCTTAAGTCCACCAATTACAATAACTGCAGCAAGAATCATTAATGAGATACCAATGCATAAAGGAACTACCTTAATTGAAAATGCGTTACCAAGATGAAGAACTAAATTACTAGCTTTTTCACCAAAGAAAGCTGATTCAATGTTCAATGTAATCTTGTTAATCTGTCCCATGTTACCAATACCGAATGATGCAAGTACTGCAAAACATGAGAAAACAATAGCAAGTACCTTTCCTACCCACTTCATTCCCTTATATGATCCAAGACCATCCTGAAGGAAATACATTGCACCACCAGACCACTCGCCGTCTTTATTTTTTCTTCTATAGAAAATACCAAGTATATTTTCTGAATAGTTTGTCATCATTCCAAAGAAAGCTGCAATCCACATCCAGAATACTGCACCTGGTCCACCAACTACGATGGCTGAAGAAACACCTACGATATTACCTGTACCAATTGTAGCAGCAAGCGCTGTACAAAGAGCCTGGAACTGAGATACAGATCCTTTTTCTTTCTTGTTATGACTACTCTTATGGAACACACCACCAATAGTTTTCTTAACCCAGTGTGGAAGTCTCACAATCTGGAAAAACTTTGTTGCGCAAGTCATTATAATTCCAGTTCCAATAAGAAGTACTAAACCTACAGTTCCCCAAATAAAATCATTAACTGATCCATTAACATTAGTTATTACTTCAAGTACCTTTTCAATAAACATTAGTATATTATCGATTATTAACGCCATACTTTTTTACTCCTCCTTCTTGCCATGCGTTATGTTATTGTATATTTCATGCCATGCCAAATCTGAAATATCACCAGTACGCATCTCTTTGACTTTTTCAGCAGGAATAACATCAACAACCTTAATATAAATATCTGATCTTCTTGGAATATTATGCTTAACCTTCTCTGTTTCAGAAAGAGCAAGTACAACGATTGGACACTGAGCCTTAGTTGCAATCTTAAATGCTCCATTTCTAAACTCTAACAATGGTTTCTCAGTTCTGTTTCTTGTACCTTCTGGGAAGATAAAGATATTAGATTCACCACTCTTAATATAATCAGCTGCCTTGTTTATAGTCTTCATGGCATTTCTAACATTATCTCTGTCAATTGCCATGAATCCTGACATATGCATAAGTGAACCAACCATTTTTATATTGAAGTTTTCTGGTTTGCTGACAAATACGATTTTCTCTTTTCTCAATGCGCTAAGTACACTCATTGGATCGTAATTTGATAAATGGTTGGAAACAAGCAAATATCTTGTATCTTTAGGAATCTTTTCTTTTCCTTCAATATGGACATGCACATTAAGAAGTGTAAGTGCCATTGTGATTGTTTCAACAAATATTGTTCTATGGAAATTAGATACCTTAGTTCTTTCTTTTTTCTTATTAACTGTGAATGACCAAAGGAATAATACCAAGAAATACACAGCTATGCAGGAAATAAAGCATCCAATAAACATTCCAATGAATGTTAAAATATTCCAGGGTGATGTATACATCTTACATAATACATGAGTGAGTACTGTAGAAATCAAAGACAGTACAGTAAAAATCAATACAAGCATTTTTCTTTCTCCTTTAGATGCAAAGTCCTTTTTCTTCAGGTAAACCAAGTCTGATATTCATACACTGAATAGCTGCACCTGATGCACCCTTTCCAAGATTATCAAATCTCGCTGTAATCAATAATCTGTCCTCATTACCTGTGATATAAATCTGTGCATCATCTCTGCCTGAATAAGCATTTGCAGCAAAGAAATTGTTTCCTTCCTCTTCTGAACCAAAAGGCATTACCTTTATGAATTTCTTATTTGTATAAAATTCTTCAAATGCCTTCTGTAATTCTTCTGGAGTGGCTTTTTTCTTCATAAGATGTGCATAAATAGGGAAAGAAACTATCATTCCACTATAATAATCATCAACTACAGGTGTAAATAAAGGCTCTCTGTCGAGTCCAGAAATAGCTTTCATTTCTTTAAGATGTTTATGTTTCTGTGAAAGAGCATATTCACGAGGAGCATATAAATCATTTGTCTTATCTTCGCTTTCATATAAAGCAATAGCTTTCTTACCTGCTCCTGAATATCCTGATAAAGCAGTAACACATACTGGATAGTCAGATCCAATATATCCCATTTTCACTAATGGATATACCATCATGTTAAATCCTGATGCGTAGCAACCTGGAACTGCAATTCTGTTTCCTGTCTTAATCTTCTCAAGGAAATCTTCCCCAAGCTCTGGCAATCCATATGCCCAATCTGCTTCTGTTCTGTGAGCAGTAGATGCGTCAATGATAACTGTATGATTGTTATCTGGATTAATAAGACTTACAGCCTCGATAGCTGCTGCATCTGGAAGACAAAGAAATGTAATGTCTGATTCATTAATAAACTTTCTTCTCTCTTCTGGATCCTTTCTTTTTTCTGAATCAATCTTTAAGATTTCAATATCATCTCTGCCCTGAAATCTCTCATTGATTCTTAATCCAGTAGTACCTTCGCTTCCATCAATGTAAACTTTCGCTTTCATTTGCTCTCTTCCTTTTTAATACTTTATTCTTAATCCTTTCGGATAATGATTCTTAATAACCTGGTTAACTGCTTTTCCCCAACCAAGTGATACACCATTTACACAAACAAGTGTCCATCCATTAGGGACATCCGCTCTAATTTCTTCGCCATGTCTGTATTTCAAAGCATCTTCTTCATTAATATCAATAAATCTTATAACTTCTTCTGGTCTTAATGCCATTGCTAATGCATGAGACGGCTCTAATCTTTCTTTTTTGATTTCTCCAATCTCAAGGCCCATTCTTATAATATGAAGTTTATTCAGATTAATATTTAACGCTTCTGGTTTAAGATATAATCTATCCTCAACCTGAACAACTCTTCCTGCTTCTATATTAATATCTTTAAGGTTTTGTTTTTCAAATTCCTTAATCAGCTTTTCTGTAGATTTATTAGCCTTTAATGGTTTCTCTTTTCGGTTCTCATCTTCTAGGAATCCATCTTTTTTGAGAATGCAGACGAAGTGCCCTTCACCCTCTATCTTATGAGGCCATAATCTAGCTGATTTAGTAAGAGAGGCCTTGATATCATCAGAAACATCATCACTTATCCATTCTGGTCTTCCATTATCAAAATGACAGAAATTCTCAACCTCTTCTATGCTGAATTCAGGATATTCGCTTAATAATCTTGCTATCTGATTCTCATTCTCTGCTGGTGCAAATGTACAAGTTGAGTATGCCAATCTGCCTCCAGGAGCCACCATCTTGACTGCCTCTTCAAGAATCTCTTCCTGTCGGTTTGCGCACATTTCAACATTTTCAAGACTCCATTCATCAATGGCAACCTGATCTTTTCTAAACATACCCTCACCAGAACAAGGAGCATCAACTACAACTACATCAAAATATTCTTCAAAAACTTTAGATAATCTGTCAGGAGTCTCATTTAATACTACACAATTTCTAATACCCATTCTCTCTATATTAGAAGATAAAATGCGGGCTCTTTGTGCATTTATTTCATTAGAAACAAGTAATCCCTCATTTTGAAGAAAGCTTGCTAACTGACTGGACTTACCTCCTGGTGCAGCGCACAAATCCAAAACCTTCATTCCTGGCTCTGGAGCAACACAGGCTGCCACTGACATTGCCGAAGGCTCCTGCATATAATATGCGCCTGCGTCATGAAGAGCATACCTGCCCGGTTTTTCTTCGGATTCTTCAACACAAAAACCAGTTTTACACCATAGAACTGGAAGCATCTTGAAGGGTGCTATTTTCTCAAAGTCAGAAACAGATATCTTCAATTCATTAACTCTCAACGCAGTTTTTTTGTTCTCGTCGTAGGATTTAATGAATTCTTCGTATTCACTGCCTAACATTTCCTTCATTCTGTTTTCAAATTCAACAGGCAGCTTCATTTGTTTCACCTTTAATCAATAATATTTTTAACACCCATAATAGTGTTGTATGTAGCATTTCCTATACATGTATTCTGACGGCTGTTAGCTGCATGGACAATCTTTCCATCACCCATATAAATGGCAGCATGTGTACAAACACCGTTTTTACCATAAATAATAATATCTCCAGGTTGTGCCTCTGCATATGAAACCAATCGGCCATTGTTATTAAACTGACCTGCTGGAGTTCTGTCGATTCCGTATCCGAAATTACCATAAACAAGCTTTGTAAAGCCTGAACAGTCTGTACCAGTAACTAAAGAGTTTCCACCCATTACATACTTAAGACCAACATAAGAAACTGCAAAATCTACAATCTGCTTTCTGAGTTCTGAAGTATCTGAGTAAGAGTAGTCATTGCCTGATTCCATAGCTTTCTTTCTGGCTGCTTCCTGTTCTGCGGCAATTCTTTCTCTCTCTTTTCTTTCCTCTTCTTCCTTGGCAATTCTTATTGCTTCCTCTTCTTCAAGAGTTATACCTACTGAGAAAGCTTTATCTTCTACAAGCTCTTCTTTTGTATATGGCTCATCCATTAATATCTGTTTAGCAAGATAATCTCCCATAAGGAAGAATTCTGTCTTAACATAACCATCAGCATTACCTGATGTAATATGCATCCAGTCTCCAACCTGCTCATCAATGAATACAACTGAGCTATTGTAAATCTTTGCTGTAGCCTCTGATTCTGCACTTGGCTCAACTCTTACATTTACATATGAATCAACACATGCTATTCCTATTTCTCCGCCTAGCTTATCATTAATATCAATAAGAACCTGGGCTTCCGGACTAATAACATCCACATTTGCACCGGAAACGCTTTCCATCTCTCTTAATAAGCCAGCCATCTGAGCCTCAGTTACTTCATAGGAAGCATCGCCAATAGAAGTATTAAATGCCACTACTTCCTCACGAATACGTGTGTTATCCCAATTAGTAAGTTCTGTTTTCTGGTTGTTCATATGCATAATAGAACCTAAATATACAATGAAGGTTATTGCACATATGCAGGCTGTCTGAATAGCATTTTTTGAAGATATTCTTAACAATCCATTAATTCCCATATCATTACCCTTTATTTTCGAGTATTAAACCCTGTTGTAACAACTGTTGCAAGTAATCTGTCTGTATCATCTTTAAGACTCATTTCATAACAACAAGTTGTCTTTCCATTCTTAATACATTTCGCAGTGCAGATAATTTTCTCACCTTTAGCTGCAGAATGATAATTAATTGTTGAATTAAGTGAAACTACACCGCTTTGTTCATGATTAGTTGCAACCGCAAATGTAAAATCAGCAAGAGTAAAATAAACTCCACCCATTACAGCACCAACAGCATTCATATGCTTTGGTCCAATAACCATACTGCAGGTTGCTGTATTTTCACCAACGCTATCTATAACCATGTCATTTTCAGTTGCAAATCTATCATTTGCAAAAAATTCTCTTATTTCTTCAATAGTTTTCATTTTATTACCCCTTAACTATATGACGAGCTACATAAACTCCACTTGCTGAAGCATGTGAAAGGGAATGTGTAACACCTGAACCATCACCGATTACATAAAGACCTTTGTTTCTTGTCTCAAGGTTATTATCAAGTTCAACTTCCATATTGTAGAACTTAACTTCTACACCATATAAAAGTGTGTCATCATTAGCAGTACCTGGACAAATCTTATCCAAAGCATAAATCATTTCAATGATTCCATCGAGAATTCTCTTTGGAATTACAAGACTCAAATCACCTGGTGTTGCTGCCAAAGTTGGTGTAACATATCCTTCCTGAATACGAGCTTTGTTACTTCTACGTCCTCTTACCAGGTCACCAAATCTCTGAACAATTACTCCACCACCAAGCATATTTGATAACTTAGCAATACTTTCACCATATCCATTACTATCCTTAAATGGCTCAGAAAAATGCTTTGATACCAAAAGTGCGAAGTTTGTATTCTCTGTATGCTTTGCTGGATCTTCATAGCTGTGTCCATTTACAGTCACAATACCATTTGTATTTTCATTAACTACTGCTCCATATGGATTCATACAGAATGTTCTAACAAGGTCTTCAAACTTCTCAGTTCTGTAAACGATCTTGCTTTCATAAAGTTCATCTGTTAATGCTGAGAAAATCTCTGCTGGGAGTTCAACTCTTACACCGATATCTACTCGATTTGATTTAGTTGGGATATCAAGGTCCTTGCAGACTGTTTCCATCCACTTACTTCCGCTTCGTCCAACAGAAATAATGCAGTCCTTACATTCATATTCCTGCTCTTTTGCAATGATTTTATAACCATTCTCAATTTTAGCGACTTTCTCAACTGGTGTTCTAAAGAAGAATTCAACTTTATCTTTTAAATACTGATAAATGTTCTCAAGAACTACATAATTGATATCTGTGCCAAGGTGACGAACCTGTGCATCGAGAAGGTGAAGGCCATTTTCAAGGCACATCTTCTTAATCTTTGTATCTGCTGTAGAATAAAGCTTTGTTCCTTCTCCGCCATATGCTAAGTTAATCTCATCTACATATTTCATAAGAGTAATAGCTTCATTCTTACCTATATACTCATAAAGTGATCCACCAAACTGGTTAGTGATATTGTACTTTCCATCAGAGAAAGCTCCGGCTCCACCGAAACCATTCATAATGGCACATGATGGACAATTAATACAAGTTTTGATTTTGTCACCATCAATTGGACATTTTCTCTTTTCAAGAGGATTTCCTGCTTCAAAGATAGCAATCTTTAAATTTGCATCAAGCTTAGTTAACTCATAAGCTGAAAAAATACCACCAGGACCAGCCCCCACAATAATCACATCATATTTCATAACAAAAAACCTCCTAATACTTTTTATCAGTCACTCTCCACTAATTTATCCCAGACAATTCCCACACCGCCTGATAAATCAGCTTCATTAATACTGTGTGACTGTAAAACTCTGAAGGAATCAAGTTCCTTCTCAAATTCCCTCACTTCTCTACCGCTATTGCTAAGCGTAATAACCATTGCTATGACTGTAATAGCAAATACAGCACCACAGGCAAGAAAAATAAAGGCTTTGATTACCCCAGCATGATTTGCTTTGGGAACTTTTTCTATTTTTATTTCATATACTTCATTATTATCTGCTTTAAATTCTATCTCTGGTTCCGGGATTATTTCTTCTTCAACCTCAGTGTTTTCAACTACCTCTTCGGCCTCTTCCCCTCGCCTGATTTTTTCATCTAAAGCATCTACTTCATCCCAAATTGACATGCCTTTTACCTGGTAATCCCATTCTCCTTATAAACACAAATAGACCATTTTAGTATATCACTATTCTTATTTTGTTACCACAAAAAACCTTTAATTTATCGAATGTAAATAAAAAAACCCCTTTTTACCAGTCATATAAAGCTGATAAAAAGGGGCTTTGAATTAATATCGATTAGATGTTTAATAAGTCACTATAAACTTTAAGTGCTCCATCAGTATCATGTGCAAGTACCTTCTTTGCAAGTACTTTACCAAGCTGAACACCTTCCTGATCGAAGCTGTTAACATTCCAGATAAATCCCTGGAACATGATTTTGTTCTCGAAGTGAGAAAGGATTGCACCCATAGCTTCTGGTGTAAGCTGCTCACCAATAATGATACTTGAAGGACGCTTTCCTTCGAATTTCTTATTGTTATTCTCGTCATCTTTACCAAGAGCGAAAGCTACGATCTGAGCTGCTACGTTTGCGCATAACTTCTGCTGGCTTGTGCTTCCCTGAATATCAACATCAAGACCAATCTGGCTATTCTTGAAACCAATGAACTGAAGTGGAATGATGTCTGTTCCCTGGTGAAGAAGCTGATAGAATGAATGCTGTCCATTTGTACCTGGCTCACCAAAGATAATTGGGCCTGTTACATAGTTAACTGGCTCACCAAAACGGTTAACTGATTTACCATTTGACTCCATATCAGCCTGCTGTAAATGAGCTGGGAATCTGCTAAGAGCCTGTGAGTAAGGAAGAACTGCTGTTGCTGGATATCCAAGTACATTTCTTTCATATACACCAATAAGTGCATCGAGCATAGCTGGGTTCTTTCTAACATCTTTATTTGTAGCAAGCTTATCTTCTTCTCCTGCACCATTTAAGAAACGCGCAAATACTTCTGGTCCAAATGCAAGTGATAATACCGCACCACCAACTGCTGAACATGATGAGAAACGTCCACCGATGAAATCATCCATAAAGAATGCTGCAAGGTAATCGCTGCTCTTTGCAAGAGGTGAAGTCTCACTTGTTACTGCTACCATATGCTTTGAAGCATCAAGGCCTGCTTTCTTAAGAGCATCCTTAACAAATGACTCATTTGTAAGTGTCTCAAGAGTTGTACCTGACTTAGATACAAGAACAAAAAGTGAATGAGCAACATCGATTGAGTTAAGAACTGCTGCTGCATCATCAGGGTCAACGTTAGAGATGAATTTAGCTTCCATCTTAAAGTTTCCTGTTGTCTTTGCCCAGTTTTCAAGACCAATGTAGATAGCTCTAGGACCGAGGTCTGAACCACCGATACCAATCTGAACTACCGTTGTGAACTTCTCACCATTAGCATTAGTAATCTTGCCTTCGTGAACTGCATTAGCGAATTCTGCAATTTTCTTCTGCTGCTCTGTATAGAATGTACGCTTGTTAACGCCATCTGCCACAACATCGTCACCTAACTGACCACGAGTAAGCTGATGTAAAACAAGACGCTTCTCTCCTGTATTAATAACTTCGCCATTGTATAATGCTGCGAATTTGTCGATAAGCTGTGCCTCTTCTGCTAAAGCGGCAAGTCCATCGATAATGTCTTCATTAACAGCTTTTGCTGCATAGTTATAACTAAGTCCAGCAGCCATTGGCATTGTGTAAGATTTTACACGGTCTGCACCAGCTTCGCCTGACATAGCACACTTAAGACAAACTTTTTCTTTGTTTTCAAGTTCCTTGTAGCTTGATAAAGTATCAAGGTTGTTCCATGAAATCATCGGTTTTTCCTCCATTATTTATTCTTACTTATATAGACTGACGTCCAAAAGGATTATACTTTAATAAAAAATGTAATTCAAGTGAATTGATTTATTCTATTCTTTACTTCTTTATTTATATAGGTAGAAATAAGCATCCCAAAATGCTATAATATTCTTAATTCTGATTAGAAATATTTCTGATTATCGGAGGCTTTTATGAAGAAAATAGTATTAACTGGTGGTGGCACTGCCGGTCATGTTACACCAAATCTTGCCTTATTACCCAAATTACAGGAAATTGGTTATGAAGTTACATATATGGGTTCTCTCGATGGTATCGAAAAAAAGCTTATTGCTGATTTCGACCTTCCTTACTATGGAGTTCCTGTTGGCAAATTAAGAAGATATATTGATCCTAAGAATCTTACAGATCCCTTTAAGGTTATAAAAGGATACAGTGAAGCAAGAAAATACCTCAAGGAAATCAAACCAGATGTTGTTTTCTCAAAGGGTGGTTATGTTTCAGTTCCTATCGTTCGTGCAGCAGCAAGTCTCAAGATTCCATGCATCATCCATGAATCAGACTTAACTCCTGGTCTTGCTAACAAGCTTTGTATTCCAAAGGCCAAGAACATTTGCTGTAACTTCCCAGAAACTTTAACAAAGCTTCCTAAGAACAAAGCCGTTCTCACTGGTTCTCCAGTAAGAGCTGAATTATTTACTGGTAATGCTGATGCTGGTCGCGAACTTTGCAACTTTGATACTTCTAAACCAGTTATCATGGTAATCGGTGGAAGTACTGGTTCTGTAGCTATTAACAAAGCCGTTCGTGCAGCCCTTCCTGAATTATTAAAGGATTATCAAGTAGTTCATTTGTGCGGTACTGGTCGTATTGATAATATGTTGTTAACAACTCCTGGTTATGCTCAGTTTGAATACTTAAAAGCCGAGCTTAAGGATGTTATGGCTATGTGCGATATCGTTATATCAAGAGCAGGTGCCAATGCAATTTGTGAATTATTATCTCTTAATAAGCCTAACCTTTTGATTCCATTATCTAAGGCAGCTAGCCGTGGTGACCAGATTCTTAATGCTAATTCATTCGAGGCTCAGGGTTACTCAATGGTCCTTCAGGAAGAAGATATGGATGACAAAATCCTTGTCGAGAAGGTTAATGAACTCTATCAAAACAAAGATAAATACACTGAAGCAATGAAGAAAAGTACTCAGATGAATGCAATTGACAAGATTATTGCACTTATCGAGGATGCAGTAATAAACAGACCATAATTAAAATGAGCTCTGCCACTTAGGCAGAGCTCTTATTATTTCAAATCTAATATTTATAAGCAGTCATCAATAAGTTCAATCCATGTCTTAATGTTTTCTACTTCCTTCTCAGCTTCCTTCAAAGCTTTCTTCTCTTTAACCGGAGTATGTATTGGAGCTTCCATTGGATCCTTTTTCTTCTTAATAATAAGACACATTTCATTCTTATCACAGAAAATAGCAACAGGACCACCTACATCAAGCTTTTTAAGTTTATTAATAAGCTTATCCTTAAGTAATTTCTCTCCATCATCCTGATCTTGTGCAAATACTTCAAACTTCTCATCAAATTTCTCATCTTTGCTTAAGATTTTACAGAATGTTTCTGGTTGCTCATACTCAATTCCACCAATTTTAAATGAGTTTTCAACTATCTGAACCTCTGATTTAATCTTGGTTTTAAGTTCTGTAATTATTAATACACATTCTGAACTGGCTTTTTTCTTTCCATATCTAAGAGCTAAATCGTATCTTGAGAATGGAATCTTCTTGTACTGACCTCTTATGCAATCATTTGCAACGGCACCTTTTGCCTTTTTTAGTACTGTAATCTTTGTTAAATCTCTTGCAGAAACCTTCTCATAATCTGAATACTCACCATCCTTGAAGGCATTTTCAAGAGTAGTTTTTAAATAAGCTTCCTTGTACTTGGCAAAATATTCTTTTTGCTTAGAACTTGTTTTAAGAAAATGAGGCAATAAATATATACAGAAAAACATTAATGCCAATAAAACTACTGCAACTATAGCATCTACATAGAAACTAATATCTAATAATTTCATAAATATAAGAACTACATAAACCAATGCTAAGAATAAAACAACAACAGAAGCTATCTTCCAAACATTGTCTGCTGCCACATATTTCTTTCTTAAATCGTTAAGCTGTTCTTCAGTACTCAAACTGTCTTTGGTTGAATTATCATCCTGAGTCGCGCTCATATTTCCTCCACTATTTTGTCAAAATATCCTTAATCTCAGCAAGTTCTTCACTTGTTGGCTGTGTTGGATTCCACAAAATATGCTGTCCATCATTCTCATATCTTGGGATGAGATGAAAATGGAAGTGGAATACAGTCTGACCTGCACATATATTATTATTCTGAACAAGATTAAATCCATCTGCTCCAAGCTTTTCTGTCATTTCAGTAGCAAGCTTCTTGGCAAGAATCATTACCTTGCCTGCAGTTTCTGATGGAATCTCATAAAGATTCTTATAATGTTCTTTAGGAAGAATAAGTGCATGTCCCTTAGTAGCTGGACCTGCATCCAAAATTACATTGAATTCATCATCTTCATAAATAGAATTAGTTGGAATTATGCCATTAGCAAGTTTACAAAAAATACAATCGTCTTTCACTTTGATTACCTCTCTAAAAACGGGAATAAATTATCAAGTGCTCTAAGAAGTCCAAAATCTCCCTTTGAAGTCATCTTACCACTCATAAACATTCTCTGGAAATTATTGTCACCAGCAATAATCTGATCCATAATCTCTGGATTCATTTCAAGTCTGACGTCGCAATATTCATTAACTCCATAGAATATATCCATTTTACCATTTGCTATTTTAATGATTAAATCTTTCTTGAAATTCTTAAATTTAATCTTATAAATCGCATTAATGCCTGGCTGAGGAGCAAAAGCTCTCTTAAAATCAGCTATATATTTATCATCGTTATCAACTTCCTGATTCTCTAATTTATTATAGAATATGCTTGATAACTCCTTGATATCTTCCTTTTGCTGTGCTACATACTCTTCATCTGCAGCATACATCGAAAGTTGCTCTGTTTCCTGTGGTGTCAAATCAACATTCTGAGTCATAGAAATCTTCTGCTTAACAGCCTGATTACTAGCAGGGAAGGATGCAAGCTTCTGAGAAATACTTCTGTACATATTCTCAGCCTTCTTCTCAATAATTCTGTCATAATCTTCACGACATTCAAGCATTGAAATCTCAGGAATATATCCGCATATACCGCTACAAGGCTTACCACCGAGAATCTCCCATGCAGTAGCCAGATTCATCTTGCCTTCACGCTCACCATAGGTAGTGGACATACAGACTGGACACATATATATCTTAGAAATAGCTTCCTTATCACCATACAACCAACAAGCATCTAAGAACTGTTGCATATATCCGCCAATTCCGTACCACTCTACAGTTGTAGCAAGTACAATACCATCAGCTTCCTTAAGTGTTCTTGGAAGTGTCGTAATAGCATTCTTAATGTCATATAAATCATATCTCTCAACAGTTACATTGAGTTCTTCAAAGACATTCTGCATCTTACGAATTACATATTGAGTTGGATCTCCGATAAGGCCTCTTCCGCCGTAATAGATATTAATCTTCACATCTGACTCCTGATATTATAACCACATAGTTACTCACAATGACATTATAATAAGTTTACATTAAAAAGACAACTAAGTCATTTATCAAAAAAATGTGAATTTTGAACTTCCAAACGTGATTTCATCACCTGTGTTAAGTTCTGTTTGTTTATCTATCTTTTCTCCGTTTTTGTAAGTTCCATTCAAAGAATTTAAATCTTCTATAATTATACGATTGTCAAATATTGCTATTTGAGCATGTATTTTTGAAACCATTTTATCTTTTATGCAAATATCTACACTATCTGCTCTTGAACCAATTAAATAGGGAAAATCAGTTAGCATTACATCCTTCATAGTTCCATTTTTACTTACAAGTCTTCTGATTTCAGAAACTTCCCTATTTAAGAGCATTGTTCCTATTTCCTCTTCTATCATAGGTGATAGCTCTTTTATATCATTCGCACTCTCAATTTCTTTTTTAAACCAATCGTTTTCTTTTTTGTTCTTTTTGTATTTTAAACCTTTTATCAGTTTATTCTTTATACCTTCTGTTTTCGATTCCTTATATACGGTCTCTGGAATAGTTTCTACTCTACTCTCTTCATAATCTTCTTTATACAATTCACTTCCTTCTGGATTTTTTATAAGTTCATACAAATTCTCCATTGAGTAATTAGATTCTTTAACTCTTTTGTAGAATTCATAGGCTACTTTAACTACTTCAGTATTTTCATTATCTATTTTTTCAAGAATAAACTCTGCAAGTTCTAAATATCCATTTGTCGAATTTGAAGGATAATAAATCCAGTTTATCGAATTATCGTTATAATCCCAAAACACATACTCTGGATTAAGAAGAACTTTATCAACATCTAGTAAATATCTATTAACTGTTTGTGTAAGATTATCTATCGCATATAGAATCGTTTTTATTTCTGCCATTCCTATTCTTCTTTTGGCAAATGCCGTATCTAAAGGTTGTTTAGATGTAACATCATAATATAGATAATCTTCATTATCCCATTTAACTTTTTTAACATGAGCAAAACCCTCTATTGTATTTTGGCATATCATTTCAGTTTGATAATCATTTTTTCTTTGCTGAATTATTAAATACGTTTTACTCATTTCTCTCTTGTATTCTGTTTTCAATATCCTCCTTTGAATTACCTCCATATTCATTTTTTATCTCATTAAATAAATCCAAATATGTTTTTGCCCTATCAATATCTCTAATAACTGCTGCCCCATTTAATATATATTTTTCTTGTTCGATCCTTATAACTGACATTTTCTCTAGCCACTCTATTCCTCCTGGAATATTCATTCTCGCCTCAGCTGACACTTTACAATGCATATTATTAACCTTAACTGAAACTTTTATATCATTTGTTGCCAAAATCCTATTATTTAAATCTTCGTTTATACGTTTTTCAATTTCTTTTTCAATCACAATGGTGTTTTCTTTCCTGATGTAATCGCAATACAGTATCCCATGAATCAAAGCTCTATTAATCATTATTCTGTCATACATATAAATCATTAACCACATAACCGATATGATTACAGATATAATAATTGGCATTAGTAATGCACATTCTATAGTCATACTTCCTTTTAAATTTCTGTCTTTTCTCAACCTAAACCTCCAGTTAAAAGAATAAAAAAATACGCACAGGTAATAAAAGGTACAAAAGGAATTGTCATCTTTCTATCCATCTTTTTTATTAACAAAACTATAGAAATTACACTGCTCAGGAATAAACCTGTAAATAACATTATCAGGTTGATTCGCCACCCTAAAACTAGACCAGTTCCTATCAGAATAATTGCATCCCCATATCCAATTCCTTCTTTTGTTAAAAAGGACAGACCAAGAACCCCTAAACCAATAAAAGCCCCAATAACCAATGTTAAAAAGTTCGTTTTTTCAATATAAAGTGCCAACAAAAATGAAGGAATAATAAATATCACTAAAATGGGGATACTTATTTTTTTACTTTTTAAATCATAAATACTCTCAATCAATAGAAATATCGCTGCAAATCCATACCTAATATCCTGAAGAATCGTAAACGTCTCCATCCTCTATTTTTATCCTTGTCTCACTATATTTTTGACATCTTTCACACATGGGAATCCCCCCAACCTCACTTTTTTGAACCTTAAAAACTGTTCTTTTCAATCCACTACAATTAAGAGATAAATGATAGACCTGACCGCTATCCGTCACATATATAATATCTTCGCTTCCTACTATTTTCCCTTTTGCACATTTATCACATGGTCTATATTTTTCTCCCTCTTTATTTTTGATATTTTCAAGATCTTCCATAAATTCATTACTAATTTTTATACATAAATGAGAGCATTCTCTTCGCGTATGATATACCGTGCCGTATTCTGTCATATACACATACTCCGCATCTTCTGAAATGTCTTCAAGACCACTAAATCCTGTCCATGTGTGAATTTTTGCCCGATTTATTAACGTCTGTTCGCCTACACCGAAAACATTACATAAAGGCGTCACCCTATAGGTTATTACCAGATCGATATATCCATTTTCTTCTATTTCAGATCTAAAAATATTAATACCTGCCATCCCATTTTTTATTGGCATAGCGTTTATTTTCTTCGCACCAACTTTACTTATAAAAATCGCTTCCGCAGCTAATTCAGGTATATCTATATCTTCATCGCCTTTATCATTTATATAACTTAATATAGCTATATCTCTAGCTGTTTCATGAATTGCATATTCCATTTCAATATAACAATTCATAATCTCTATAAATGAAATCATATTAATTGATAAAAACAAAAATATAGGCAAAACCAATGCCGTCTCAAGAGTCAGACTTCCTTTTAATCTCTTCATATTTCCTTTCTTTTTTCTGATACGGAACGATAGCCCTCTTTGGTTTTGTACGAATGTGTGTTGAGAAGGCACTTTTTTATAGTTTTTTGTTTTAAAGAGAGCTATCGTTCCGCATCAGCCTTAAAAATATGAATATTTCTTTTCAGTGATAAACCTATAATCATACCCTGACTCAATTGCAAAAGATACCTTAATTCTGTCAACACATGCATCAAAACGAAAATATTCATTTCCTGGATAGTTCTTTCTTATATCGTGTTCAATCATATCCATTGCCCTATACGCCTTACCTTCCGCAGGCATTATATAAAGAAATGCTCTTAAATAGTCTTCGTATCCAAATTTCAAACCAGTTTCTTCCTGCGTATTATCAGAATTTTCACTGTCCATAGAACTACCAATAATATTTAATAGTCCTTCTAAACTTACATTTATTTCATCTGATGCTTTAATTAATGATACCTTTTTTCCATCCAACAAATCACTTACATCCGTCGCTGCCTCGACAGAAGCCCACAAAAAGATTACTAATTGAGTAGTAACCTCATGTGGAATCTCTAAAAATGCTTCTAGTATTTCAGCAACTGCCTCAACTATTTCTTTTTTATCTTCTGCCTTATTTATTGATATATAATCTGCCAGAACTCTCACCATATATACCATTTCGCTTACGCTCTGAAGATTCATAATATCTGACTCGCATCCCGCTATTACATACTCTATTTCATATTTCAATTCACTATAATCATTTTGTTTTGTATAGTATCCAAGTTTGGATAATATATACTCGCTAAAATATACATTTTCTAGAGGATCTAGTTCCCTTATCGTTTCCAAAACCTCTATTCCACTGTTTCCAACATGTTTTTTTCTAAAGGAAAGAGTATCCCATATATCTATATAATTCTTAGATTGCTTAAATAAATCTGTTCCAAGAAATATCATCGTAGATGTATCTATATACGCCCATGTCATTAAGTCTTTTTTTATTTTTGTTTGTTCCCAGCTATCTTCTTTATTAATTTTAAGAATTTCTAGATTTTTCTCTTTTTGCTCCTCGTATTTTTCTGATGAAAACTCGTAACTATTATAGATACTTATTTTGTTCAGTATATTTTGAGCATCCTCTAATCCAACTAAATTCTTTATATACGAAGACGACTGGTCTATAAATGCCTGACCTAGGAAATCAGTTGCTATTGTATATTCTTCAATACTTGCATTTGCACCATTTATATCTGCTAAATCAGATATAAATAACATTTTTTCGTCAGCCTCTGGATGTATATTTTCATAAAAAATGTCATTTATCTTTTTTTCAAGATTTGCAATATCTGGACTATTAGATAAATATGACAAATCTATAAAAAGTACATCATACTCGTCCAATAATATCTTGTTATATTCTCCAAATACAGAACATAAGGTGTTCTCAACTGCACATTCAAACATAACTTGAATTACCGCACTTCTGGCAACAGAAACAACAGTCAAAAACAATGAAATAATTAGCGAAAATATCAAACTTAAATATATGGAAATTGCCCCGGAATTAGGTGATTTTATTGACTTTCTTTGTAATCGCATCAAATACATCTTCTACTATATCTATCATTTCCCCTCTAAAGATAATTACCAACGATACTAATACAACCAGTATCAGGATTACTTCAACCGTACTTAATCCTGACTCATCTTTTATGAATTTTTCCCCTAAATTCAATAAATTATTCATTTTACCTCCTTTACTACATCGAAAAACTGTTAAATGCAGGAATCATTATTACCAAAAATACAAGAATAAGAATTATTGTCATTGGAAATAACAATTTAGTTCCTGCCCTCTCAATCTGTTTTCTAGTTTCTTCCTTCTCTATTTCAATACTTTCAGTAGCTGCAGCTCTTAACTGCTCAGTAATGTTATCACCGCCTTTTCTTATATTTTGATTAATCAAACTAACGAACTGGGTTAATTCTCTTAATCTGCATCTTCGCGCCATATTATTTAATGCCTCAGTTTGAGATAGACCACTTTGAATCTCGTTTGTAACTTTTTTGAGTTCCTCATACATGGCATTCTCTCTTTCATCTCTTGAATAATCAATTATCATTCTCTCTAGTATTTGCCTGTGCGGAAGGCCGGTTCCCAAAAGTAACGCATATTTAGATGCAAATCCTGGATATGCTCTTTTTATACTTTCTAGTCTATTTTTCTCATTTTCTGTTCGTTGAAAATATGATCTCGTCAATAAATAAGCTGTTACAACAACGATTAGAAATAGAACCCCCGGAACTTTGCTCTTTTTATTTATTTCCCAGGTTACCGGCTCTCCATCAACTATTTCAGGCAAATTAATTGCTTCGATGTCTCTATTCGACATATTTATATTTTCCAAACTTTCTCTTAATGCTGAATCAAACACCTCCATCTCACTCTTTGTCCTAGATGATAAATTTACCCATATTGAATCCTCGAATTCATACTCCTCATAAGTTATGCTCATTAGTACTTCAATGCGTGTAGAATCATCAACACCCTTGATTATTTCCCCCTTTTCTGAGATATATCCTCTTGGCCTTAAACTATAACTAATCTCAAATGGATATCCCTCGAGTCTATCCACAAAATGCAAATCTTCCTTTACATCATCGAAAGACTCATTTCCTCCTAAAATCGTTTCCAAGAGTTTGCTTTTGAACTGGGTGTATATTTCTATAACTTCGACATCATCCAGTTTAATTGGCAACAATTCTATCTCAATCTCGCTCTCTCCGTATTTGCTATTTGCTAAAAGCGATACTTTCTCTGTTTTTTCCCTCCTTTCTAGAGATGTTATTTTCTCGTTTTTATTTTTATTTCCAAGCATTAGTCCAAGCAATATTACGGTAAAAACTAATACTATTGAAATCATTATAGTTTTACGTTTATTATTTTTTCTCCCCAAAGTAATGCTCCCAAATAAACAATCATGATTGCTGTCATAATTATCCTTCCTGATATATCTTTGTAAAACAAATCAAAATATCCTTTACTCGTTAAACCTATATATCCAATAATTCCAAAGGGAACCATGCACATAATTCTATGTTCAAACTGTTTTGAAGATATTAAAATCTTATATTCCCTTTTTAACTCTATTTTTGAATCAATTGAGTTCGTTGCATCTTTAATTATTTCTCTTAAATTACCTCCCGATCTTTTGGCTATTGCAAAAACCTCAACAAAATCTTTTACTTCTTCTATCTGTAGATTATCTGACATTTCATATAGAAGTTTCTCCACTGGTTCATTGTTTTTTATCCCATTAGTGATATATTCACAGTAATATGCCAACGTTGATTTTTCCGAAAGATTTTTCATCTCCCTATTAGTGTTGTAAAAAGCATTTTCCACAGAATTTCCAGCTTGTATTTCTGATGACAAAATCCTAAGCATTTCTTTAAATTCAAGTGTTTGTTTCCACTTAATTCTTCGATTGATTAACCTGCTTGAATACAAATAATAAGGAAATCCTAAAATAATACCTATAACAAAGACCGCCACTATCGATCTATAGAAAAAATACCCCAAAACACTAATTATCAGTACATATAATGAAATGCTAATTCCTATTTCTTTGACTATTTCTGATCTTGCTAATCTATTCATTTTTCCTCGTCAGTTTTTCAATATTTAAAAGGCTGTTCTTCTTTATCAACTTGTAGAAATGTCCGTCATATTCCAATCCAAATATCTCTCTAAGTTCAATAACCCCATTTTTTACCCCAATTATTTCATTTATCTCTTTTACTCTTCTCTTTCCATCCCGACCTCTCTCAAGATGAATCATTATGTCAATTCCAGAAGCAATCTGTCTTTTTACTGCCTCAAGAGGAATATCCATTGCTTGAAGATACATTGCTTCCAACCTAGTTATCATATCTTTTGAGCTATTGGCATGCCCTGTTGACATACTTCCTTCATGCCCAGTATTAAACGCTTGCAGCATATCTACAACTTCTATACCTCTAACCTCTCCTACAATAATTCTGTCTGGACGCATTCTTAATGCTGTTTTAATCAAATCTCTAATAGTAATAGCTTTACTTCCAGATGAGTTAGCGTTTCTTGTTTCAAGTTTTACTATATTTTTAATGGTTTTAATCTGCAATTCTGCGCTATCTTCAATCGTTATCACTCTTTCATTATCCGGAATGCATTCAGACAAAACATTTAGCATAGTTGTTTTTCCACTTGAAGTTCCACCAGAAACAAAGCAATTATATCCAGCCGTTATTACCTCCTGTAAAAATTCAGCTGCTTCTTTTGTAATACTGTTATTTTCTATCAATTTTTCCATAGTAAAGCTTTCCTTAGGAAATCTTCTTATTGTGAGAATTGGGCCATATACTGCAGGTGGTGATAGTACAACATTTACTCTCGCTCCATCTGCTAAACGCGCATCTACAATCGGTTCACTTTCGTTAACAACCCTGTTACAAGAAGAAACTATCTGTTGAATAACATCTTCTAATTTGTTTTTACTTGTAAATTTTTTACCCCACTCACTTACTATTCCATTTTTTTCTATAAAGATGTGATCATAACCATTAACCATTATTTCCACCACATCTTCGTTTTCAATTAATTCCTGAATAACATCTAGTTTTCTTATTGAATCAAAAATGGATTTTACTAATATATCTTTGTCCTTTAGAGCAAGAGGTTTATCAATAGTTTCCCTAAAAATAATTTCTGCTATTAATTTCAAAACCTCCTGCTCTTCTATCTCCGATGATAAATCAATTTCTGCACGTACTAACGCAATATATTTTTCAATTTCATCGTTTCCTACCAATTAAAATCTCCCTTTGTCTTATTTCTTATATAATCTGGAAGTTCAGTATACAGAAGTCTATCTATTTGCTCTGGTAGGTCTCGAAGTTTAGGAATAGTCAGTTTTCTCGTTTTTGAAATAACTTCATCATATTTATATTCTTTAAGTAACTCTTCATATTGAAACAACTTATTCTGAGCAACAGTATCATTAGCAGTAAGCGTATATACTACAAAACACTTTAATAAGAATGTATCAAATAGTCCTTGTATGATTTCTGATAAATCCATTATTAC
This sequence comes from Lachnospiraceae bacterium, assembly GCA_024403275.1. Lineage (GTDB taxonomy): Bacteria > Bacillota > Clostridia > Lachnospirales > Lachnospiraceae > UBA3766. The sequence continues at coordinate 127,825 of JAKSSD010000002.1, read as the reverse complement.
GTAATCATATACGTTCATTTCTATTATTTCCTGCAGAAATTCTTCCCAATGTTCTTTTGTCACATACTGAATATCCAAAAAACTATTAGCTGGAAAAATATAGTCCAATCCATTAACTGTATTGATACTTGCATTAAATTTCCGAACAAAATCATGTTTCAGATTATTGAAATAGAATAATAAATCTGTCATGTTGCCCCTGTCTTTTTGTAAATTGTCAAAAGCATGTCCCGAAAAACTCTCAAAATTCAGATATAATACTCTTTTGTTCTTTGCTAACATCTGACCAAGAACAACTGCAAATGTAGTTTTCATAGATCTAGCTACTGGTGAATATATTCCGATAAACTTTGTTTTCGAAACACAATTTGCATATGATATTGTTTCTATTTCAAAGTATGTTTTTATCTGTTCCAGAATTACCTCTGCTGAATTATATCTGAATATACATCCTTCACCATAATCATCCGAAATTTTTAATACTTTTACTCCTTTTTCCACTTTTAAATTTTTGTCTTCCGAAATAATCAAAAAATCAATTTGATTATTTAATAAATATTCACTTATTACCTCCTCCGACGTAAACGCGCATACCGAAACTGCCATTCTTCCCTTGTCTTCAATGTAATGATAGAGTTTCTCCATGTAGTTTATGTCCGAGTCAAATAAAGCCAATACTTTCTTTTTCATCATTTCACTCCTACATAAATAACCATTCCCAAAAGAATTGGTAAAGAAAAGTGGATGCCTGATTTCTTTACCTCTTCTTTTTCCAATCCGTCTATATATGATTCCTGCAAAGCTTTTGCACCTCGCACCCTGAGGCTGGTAATCAAATGATTCATAAATTGTAATAAAAACCGAAATCTTTCCCCTATATTTCTGTATTTTATTAATTTCACAATTCCAATCATCGCTCCACATACCAATGAAAAGCCGAAGATAATCATCAAATCCTGTAATTTATATACGATAGCTAATGTACATAATAGTTTTATGTCTCCTGCTCCAAAAAAACCTATTACAAATAGTGGAAACAGTAACAAAAATACTATAAGTACTCCTATCAATACTAAAATCCAGTTTGTTGTATTTTGTGTGGCCAATTTTGTGTAAATAGAAATAATTACAGCTATTGTTAAGTACCAATTGGGGATCTTGTCTGTACGTAAATCCAATACCACTGCACCAGCCACAATAAAAAAGCACATAAAAAATAAAGCGTCCATATTTAATTGTATTAAGGAAATATTAGGGAGAATAATCCTAATCTTTTGAATTCGATTATTTCCATCGAAGCAATTTGATAATAACACATTTTGTTTATTTTGCAAATGTTTTTTGAATATTTTTTCTAATTTTTGTTAAAAATATACACTTTCGGTCTAATCATAATCATTTTTAGCCATTATTTCATTGTTAATAAACTTAAATAATGCTAATATGAATCTATACAATTTTACTATGAATTATGTTTGGTGAAGTAAATGGCAGATATTGATAAGATTAAAGAAATCGTGGATAGAATCCATGATACTCAGAATATAACTAAAGAAGAATTAGAGATACTTCTTTCATTAAATGAAGAAGACGCTGAATATTTAACTACTAAAGCTAGAGAAGTAAGAGAATCTGTTTACGGTAAAGATGTTTATATTCGTGGACTAATTGAATTTACTAATTATTGTAAAAACGATTGCTTATACTGCGGTATCAGAAGAAGTAATAAAAATGCAGACAGATACAGACTATCACTTGAAGATATAATGAATTGTTGTGAAACAGGCTACGAGCTTGGTTTTAGAACTTTCGTTCTTCAGGGTGGAGAAGATGCTTATTATAACGAAGATAGAGTTTGTGAAGTTGTTAAGACTATTCGTGACAAATATCCTGATTGTGCCATCACTCTTTCTATTGGAGAGTGGCCAAAGGAAAGCTATGAAAAGTTTTATAAAGCAGGTGCCAACAGATACTTACTTAGACACGAAACTGCTGATTCATGTCACTATGCTAAGCTTCATCCAGAAGAAATGTCTTTTGACAACCGTATTCAATGTCTCAAAGATTTAAAAGAAATCGGTTTTCAGGTTGGTTGTGGATTTATGGTAGGTTCACCTTACCAGTCTGTTGATACACTTTTCAAAGATTTACAATGGATTAAAGAGCTTCAACCTCATATGGTTGGTATTGGTCCCTTCATTTCTCAACAGGATACTCCATTTGCCGGTAAAGAATCTGGTACTTTGGAAATGACTCTTCGACTTTTATCTATTATAAGACTTATACATCCTAGAGTTCTTCTGCCTTCTACTACAGCCCTTGGAACCATTCATCCTCTTGGTAGAGAAAAAGGCATCCTTGCAGGTGGAAATGTTGTAATGCCAAACCTTTCCCCTACAAGTGTAAGAAAAAAATATGCTTTATATGATAATAAAATCTGTACTGGTGATGAAGCAGCAGAATGTAGATACTGCCTCCAGGAAAGAATGGAATCTATAGGCTACCATGTAGTCACCGATAGAGGAGATTCTAAATTATAAACAACTATTGTTTAACTATTTTCATCTATTTTATAAAAAAGGATTCTACTACACGTAGAATCCTCTATTATTTTGATCTGCTAATGTTTCATTTATATTATTCTTTGAATATGTATAACCAGCTACAACCTTTTGTGTGTTAGACATAATCGATTCCGATTCATCTTGTTTGGAAAGTTCCTCATAGGTGGTTTTCAATGGAAGAATAACTGTTCTGACATTTTCTAGTCTTGTATTATCTTTCTTGATCTCTGCAAAAGTAAGTTCTTTGTTTACATATGCATATAAACTTAAGAAATTTCCACATAACTCATTTTGTTCATTTACAGAATCTGTCAGTTCTCTAAGACATCCTCTGCATTTTCTTATAGCTTCTCTTATGTCATTTCTGTTATCTTCGCTAATTGCTTTGGTCGCATCCTCCACATAATCCAATAACATCTCATAGAGAATTTCCACTAATTCTGTTCTATTTGCAGACGATATTCTAAGAGTATATGTCTGTTTCTTATCATTTGTCATACTGTTTTCCGCCTATTACTGTAAAAGCTGAAGGATTTCCTGAGGTCTCTCATTAGCCTGAGCCAACATCTGTGTTCCTGCCTGCATAAGAACCTGCTGAGTTGTATATGTAGTCATTTCACTTGCCATATCAACATCCATAATTCTTGAATAGCTTGAAGTCATGTTAACTTCTGTAACATCAAGTGTTTCTGAAGCTGATTCAAGACGATTCTGGTAAGCACCAAGTCTTGCACGAATTTTAGATACATAATTGATTGCATTTGACAATTTCTCAATTGAATCTCTAGCATCTTCTTCATTATCCATTGTTACATTTGTAAGTCCAAGCATTCTATTTGATACTTCTGGAATTCTGATTGCAAGAACCTGACCTTCGTTAGCACCAATCTGCATACGCATTGCACCAATTCCTGTCATATCAAGTGTTAATGGGCCTGCATTATCCTTTGCCTGAAGTGTTACCTCGAAACCACCAGATGCTTTAATAGTAACCAAATCACCATTAATACTATCTACCACAGCATCAGCTGGGAAAGCATCATCTCCTGTAGTTCTAAGAGTTGCTCCTGTAACTGTTACATTACCATCTGCATCTTTAGTCGTAGTAAGTGCATCAATTATATATTTACCTACAGATACTTCATCTGAATAATATGCAACCTTAACGTTTGAATCTGAACTATATCCCTTTAAATCAAATGTACCATCAAGAAGATTCTGACCATTAAAATCTGTTGATTTAGCAATTCTATCAATTTCATCCTTTAACTGAGTAATCTCAAGGTTAAGAGATTTTCTATCCTCATCTGTCATTGTTCCATTTGATGCCTGGATTGCAAGCTCATTCATTCTCTGTAAAATAGAATGGATTTCGCCAAGAGCACCATCTGCAATTTCTACTACTGAAATACCATCGCCAGCATTATCGCCTGCAATTGAAAGGCCATTAATCTGAGAATTCATTCTCTTTGCTATAGCAATACCTGCAGGATTATCCTTTGCACTATTTACCTTAAGTCCTGAAGAAAGTCTTTCCATTGACTTAGTCAATGCGTTATCTGTTCTATTTAATGCGTTATTAGCTGTTAAAGCTGATACATTAGTTCCAACTCTCATATTATCTACCTGCTTTCTGTATTGTCTGAACGAATATTTTAGCTATACTGAATAATTGTTTTGTCGTTACTTCATCGCTCTTTTCGCCTGCGAAATGTTGCTTAAAGTAATCTGCATTAATTATATCGGTCTGAATGTAGTTAAACGTAACCTCTTCAAATCCTGCTTTCTTAAAGTTCTCTTCAAGATTCTCAAGTGACTTAAGATTATCAAGTCCTCTTTCACTATCTCCTGCTACGAGAGCCTGAACCACACCATTTTTGAGACCAAATTGTCCAAGTATACTTCCAAACTGCTCATTCTTAAACGAAGTGAATACTTTTCCTTCTTTTTCACTCTTATGTGTGATTTTAACTCGCATATTAAGAATTTCTCCATCCATCTCAACTGGAATTTCGTAATTCTCTTCTGACGTAAGCTTACTTATGAGTCCTATCTGCTTAAATGCACCTTTTAAGGATTTAATATCGATATATTCGCTTACGACACTTTGGCTAACCTTGCTAATCGCCTCACTTGCTTCTTTTAATAATCCATCATAAGCCTTGCTTACGCTTTCAGGATCATTAAATTCATCGACCACTTTGTTCATGGCTTCATCGAATTTATTGCCTTCTATAGCTTTTGCGTAGTCACGAACCTTTTTCCATGGACCATAATTCTCATCATTATTAAGAATCTCTGCCATGGCTTTAACATTCTCTGAGCTTACCTTTTCTCCTATTAATTCAAGTTCTTCAGCTGCTGCCTTATCAAGACTTGTAAGTTCTTCCTTATAACTCTCAAATTCTCTCTTAATGTACAGATCCTGATCGTTTGAATTAACTATCTGAGCAAATCCCTTAGCTATCTGCTCGCTTATATCAAACTGATATCCACTTTCTCTAATCAATTCTCCCATTGATTCATCAAGTTTAATATCCATTCCTGCGGATTTACCAGTTCTAAGAGCCGTTAATAGATTCTTAAAATTAATACCTGCTTCTGCCTTTGACAAATCTCCAAGAGCCTTTCCATCGCTCTTTTCAATCTTATCAAGCAATCGGTATATTCCAATGTATGCCTCTCTCTCAGATTCTGTAATATCGCCTTTTCTATCAAGCTTACTTAAGAATCTCGCATATGAATCTACTGAGTTTTCTGTAGAATTCAACATATTATCGAGCTTTTCCTCAAGTTCTTCCATAGAGATTTCCAATGGATTAACCCCTTCTCTTATAAGGTTTAGAGTTGCCATTGGGTTCATCTTCTGTATAACTCGGTTAAGTGCTGCTTCCTTTTGTGCTATATCAAGAATATTCTCTTTTGTTATTTCAATTTCTGAATAGCCTAAAATTCTGACTGCTTTTTTATTTAGCTCTGTGTCTTCCAAGCCTTCATCTGCAAGAATTGATTCAATATTTCCGAAAGCCTTCTTAATGTCATCGCCTAAATCTGATCTTACCTCTGTAGATACTGTTTCATATGAAGTCAAGGCTTTTTCATATTGCTCTTTTATTGCAATACCTGCTTCATATGTGTATTTAAGGGTAAATGCAGTCTGACTTTTTACGATATCACCTACTGCTCTTGCAGGTAAAAATGGAAGTTCAGCTACAACATTTCTACTTTCTTTCCAAATTTCCGCTTTGGTATTTGCCTCAACCTCATCATTTCCAAAGAAATCACGACTTACCTTTTCTTCCAACGCCTTTAATGCATTAACTGCTTCTTCCAAAGCTACAGTCTCAAGAGAAATTCCTCTCTTAATAAGCTGATAATTAGCCTCAACTGTCATACGAAGTCTAAGTTCTGCTACAATTCTTTGATTTCTTACAACTTCTGGATTAGTAGATATTGTATTATTAATATTGCTTCCAGCAACTGCTGCCAGGTTTTCAATATTGATTTCTTTATTCTGATTAATTAAAGTCTCTACGTCACTGTCTGTAGACTTATCAATGATTTCTTTAGCCTTAACAGCTCTTTCCAATAGATTATCAGTCTTTGTGAGATCTGTTTTTTCAACGCCTTTACCTCTTTCAACGGCATTTGCGATTGCTTTTGCTATATCCTCATCTTTCATTGGAAGATTAAGCTTTCTTAAATCATGAAGAGTAACAAGGTTATTTTTAGTAAGAAGAATTCTTGAATCTACAAGCCACTTTCCTTCATTTATATACTCATTAATCTCACCTTCGTCTTCAACATCAAGGTCGTTTATTATTTCCTTAATCTTATTAACGTAATAATCATTTCCCTCAATGCTTCCGCCATCCTTAACTATGTGTCCGTACTCATCAGTAAAATATCCTGACTCGGCAATTGGTAATTCAGCTGATGAATAACGTACTCGATATAGATTATCTACCGTAGGCTCAACTGCATTTCTTAATATGTAATCACACATTCCATCTGTGATTTCTTCTATATCGGAAGCCTTTTTATAGATTTCAGCAATATCTTCTATATTAGTAAGAGCTAAATCTCTTTGGGCAAATTCATTCTTAAGATTCTCTGCCTGACCTCTGTTTCCTAAAACTGCTTCTATTTCTTCTACTGACAAATCATCATTGTAGCCCTCAATAATGATACCTGCTTCTGCCATCTTAGCCTTAATTCTATCAAGAGTATTAACGCTCTCCGCGCCATCTAATTCGCTTGGCTTTATACCATCTTCCATCATTTTGCTAAAATCTTCATGGCTCATGGTATTTGCCATAACAGTCATATAGTCTAAATTATTTTTATTATCAAATTTAATGGCACCAGTTTCTATATCACTCGCAAGTCCATTTTGACCTGAATAGAGCGATAAAGGATTGCTGCCCTGAATCATCTGCGCTGTCATTTCAGATGTCTTTACAACACGTAAATCATTATTCTGCTTAACAGCTACATTATTTATTCCGTTGTTTTCATGAGTTTTTTGAATATTTAAATGAACCATATGACTTTTCCCTGGATTATTTAATTTCTGTAGTTTATATTTCGGCACATTTCTTATTTTATTTAGCCCTGCCTTTACTTGTAAATGTTATGTTTTTTGTCTAAAATATAACCATATTTGTTTTACTTAAGGAGGTTTACATGGCCGACCAGCATTTAAAAAACGAAAATGATGACTATACCTTTTTACAAGAAAAAATAAAAGAACGACCTATTAATAAGAAGAAAGTCTTTAAACAATCCCTGCTTACCATATCCTTGGCTATAAGCTTTGCTCTTGTTGCCTGTGTTATTTTCTTCTTTTTCCAGGATTCTATCGTTAAAATGTTTTCTACCCCTGAAGAACCAATGGACATAAGCATTGATTTATACGACCCATCTGATGAAATTCTTCCGGAAGACATGCTTCATGATGTAGACAAACAGCTTGAACCACCAGCATTTACAAGTACTATTGATGAGGCTTTTGTAGCATATGAGCCAGCCGTATCTGATCTTCAGACTATCTATTACAAAATGAGAAATATTGCTCAAGAGACCAATCGTTCTTTAGTTACAGTAACTGGTGTACAGGATGGAACTGACTGGCTTTTAAATTCCTATGAAAACCATACTCAGACAACGGGTATTATTATAAATGACAATGGAAGCGATTTGCTTATACTTATTAACTCTGAAAATATTGTTAATTCCAAAGAAATAATTGTCACATTTTTTAATACACAGGAAGCCAAAGCTACTCTTAAATCAAACGATGAATATAATCATTTGGCTATTGTTACTGTCCCTTTGGATGACCTTCATGATACAACTAAAAGTGCCATTTCTTATGCAGAGCTTGGTAACTCTGCTGTAAGCACCAAATCCGGTGATTTAATTATCGCTACTGGAGACCCTTATAATTATGGTTCTTCTATTGCTTACGGAATGGTTACTTCTACTGCAAATGAAATAAATAGTATTGATAAGAACTTCTCTCTTATTACTACTGACATTTATGGCTCTCCTAATTCAAATGGAGTTTTAGTAAGTCAGAAGGGAAAGATTATCGGTATTATCGATCAATCTTATAATTCTAAAGAATATCCTAACCAGGTATCAGCTATAGGTATTACTGAAATCAAGGGTATTATTGAGAATCTTTGCAATGAAAAAAAGCCCGCTCATATTGGTGTTTATGTAACTAATGTTACAACCTTTGCAAAGCAGTATTACAATATTCCAACTGGTGCTTATGTAACTAATCTTTATATGGATTCTCCTGCCATGAAGAGTGGCATTAGAAAAGGAGATGTAATCGTGGCAATTAATGATGCTGTTATTACAAATGTTTTGGAATATGAAAATGAACTCGCTAACTACAACCCTGATGATGATGTAGTTATCACAATAATGAGACCAAGTGGTAGTGAATATAGCGAAATGGATGTTAAATTAACACTTTCGGAGTAAGACAATGAAAAAAACCGTATATACCAAATTAATAGTTGCATATCTTCTGTTTGCCTTCTTCGGATTTATTGTAGTGGCAACCTTTATTTCCAGAACCATTACCAATCTGGTAGTCAAAACAGAAGCTGACAAGTTATATAAAGAAGCTATTATTGTTGCAGACACTTACGCAACTGACCTTTACAATTCTGAAATCAGTATCGACCGTGTTAAGAAACAGCTTGATATCCTGGGCGTTTACTTTGATGCAACAATCTGGATTATGAACCCTTCTGGACTTATTGTCCTATCTTCAGATACTCCTGTTGATATTATGAATCCTTCCTCTGTAGAGAATTTCAGTACAGTCGATAATACTGGTGGATACTATACTGTTGGTAATTTCTATGGATCCTTTGACGATGATGTCCTAAGTGTTTTTGCACCAATTTTAACTAATTTCCAATTACAGGGTTACGTAGTTATTCACAAGGAAATGACGGAAATTCAGGATTTATCCAATATGCTTTTGAACGTATCCTATTATCTTTTGATTATTTTGTTTGTTCTATCTCTTATTATTTTGATTTTCTTTACAAGTAACGTATATCGTCCTCTTAGAAAGATTACCAAAGCGACCGAAGAATACGCTTCTGGTAACCTTCACTATCAATTCCAGATCGATAGTGAGGATGAGTTAGGTTACCTGGCTGCATCTCTTAACTATATGGCCAATGAATTATCAAAGGTTGAAGATAATCAGAAACAGATTGTAGCCAATGTATCACATGACTTCAGATCTCCTCTTACGAGTATCAAGGGTTATTCTGAAGCAATGCTTGATGGAACAATTCCACCAGAACTCCACAACAAATACCTTGAAATTGTAACTAATGAATCAGATAGACTTATTAAGCTTACTAATTCTCTTCTTACTTTAAACAACCTTAATACAGAAGGTATGATGCTTGAAATAACTGACTTTGACATAAATACCGCTATTCGTAAAACGGTAGCTACCTTTGAAGGAGCTTGTCAGAAGAAACGAATCTCCATTTCTCTTACATTAACTGGAGAACATCTCTTTGTTAAAGGTGATATGGGTAAAATCCAACAGGTTATTTACAATTTAATGGATAATGCCATTAAATTCAGCAACAAAGATTCAACAATATTTATTGAAACCAAGGAAAAACATAAGAAAGTCTTTATTAGTGTTAAGGACCAGGGAATTGGTATTCCTAAAGAAAGCCTTAATCAGATTTGGGACAGATTCTACAAAACTGATCTTTCAAGAGGTAAAGATAAACGTGGTACAGGCCTTGGCCTTTCAATCACAAGAGAGATTATTAGAGCCCACGGCGAAAATATTAACTGTATAAGCACTGAGGGTGAAGGAACCGAATTCTTGTTTACATTGCCACTTTCAGACATAAATGAAGAGGACTGATTAATCAGTCCTCTTTTTTTACCATTTTAATCTATGAAGTTCTCCTTCAAGTTCCATGCTCTTGAAGTTTGTCTGTCTTAATGCTTCATACAAAACAATGCTTACCGAATTGGATAAATTCAATGATCTGATTTCTGAAAGCATTGGAATTCTTATACATTCATCTGGATGCTCAACAAGAATTTCTTCTGGAATTCCTGCACTTTCTTTTCCAAACATAATATAATCATTATCTGTAAATGTAACATCAGAATATACATGTTTCGCTTTAGTTGTAGCATAAAATATACGTGCTCCAGGATTCTTATCTAAGAAATCTTCATAATTAACATATCTTCTGCAATCAAGCTTATCCCAGTAATCCATACCAGCTCTTTTGACTGACTTTTCATTTAAAACAAAACCTAAAGGTTCAATCAAATGAAGAGTCGTTCCTGTTGCAACACAAGTTCTACCTATAGCACCAGTATTAAATGGAATTTCTGGTTCTAATAATACAATATTCATTATTTAGCCTCACGTAATTTCTCAACAAAATTTTTAAGTCTGCCAATAGCAACCTTAAGATCATCAATTGAGTAAGCATATGAAATTCTCAAGAATCCTTCTCCACAGTCGCCAAATGCTGTACCTGGTACAACTGCTACTTTCTCATCCTCAAGGAATTTAAGTGCAAATTCTTCACTAGTCATTCCAAATTCCTTAATGCAAGGGAACACATAGAAAGCTCCAAATGGTTCGAAGCATGGAAGTCCCATTTCCTCAAACTCATGCATAAGATATCTTCTTCTCTGATTATATGCTTCTCTCATTTCAGCTACATCTTCATCACCATTCTTAATGGCTTCAACTGCAGCATACTGACTAGTTGTAGGTGCACACATAATTGCAAACTGATGAAGCTTGGTCATCTGCTTAATAATCTCAGCAGGACCAAGTGCATATCCAAGTCTCCAGCCTGTCATAGCATATGCTTTTGAGAAACCATTAATAACAATTGTTCTTTCTCTCATTCCTGGAAGTGAACAAATTGATACATGTGGCTTTTCACTATATGTAAGTTCTGAATAAATCTCATCTGAAAGAACAAAAATATCATGCTTTATGATTACTTCTGCAATTGCCTCAAGATCCTCTTTATCCATAATCGCACCTGTTGGGTTGTTAGGGAATGCAAGAATCAAAATCTTAGTTTTATCAGTAATAGCACTTTCAAGTTCTTCTGCTGTAAGTCTAAACTGATTCTCATTCTTAAGAGGAAGAATAACAGGTACTCCTCCTGCCATTACTGTACAAGGCTCATATGAAACATAACAAGGAGTAGGAATGATAACTTCTTCTCCTGGATTTAACATGCTTCTTAAGCACATATCAATACCCTCAGAACCACCAACTGTAACTAATGTTTCTGTAATAGGATTGTATGAAACGCCTTGTTTTCTATAATAATAATTACAAATCTCCTGACGAAGTTCTTTCAAACCTGCGTTAGAAGTATAGAAGGTTTTTCCCTTTTCCAAAGAGTAAATACCCTCATCTCTTATATGCCATGGTGTATCAAAATCAGGCTCTCCAACACCCAAAGAAATTGCATCTTTCATTTCACTTACAATGTCGAAGAATTTTCTGATACCAGATGGCTTAATTTCAACTATTTTATCTGATAACGGATTTCTCATGGTGTCATTTTTAACCTTTCATCTACTATTTTTTTATCAAGAATCGAACCATGATCCTTGTATTTCTTTAAAATAAAGTGTGTTGCTGTACTAAGAACTGTATCAAGTGTAGAAAGCTTATCTGATACAAACTTAGATACTTCCTTAAGAGTTTTTCCTTCAAGTGAAACAAGAAGGTCATAACCTCCTGAAATAAGATAAACACTATTTACTTCTGGATATTTATAGATTCTTTCTGCGATAGAATCAAATCCCTGTCCCCTCTGTGGAGTTACTCTTACTTCAATAAGTGCGCTAACCTTTTCAATATCTGTTTTATCCCAATCAATAAGTGTATGATATCCGCAGATAATTCCTTCCGCTTCCATGGCCGCGATTTCATTTACCACTTTAATTTCATCTTCGCCAAGCATAATCGCCAGTTCTTTCAAGTCAATTCTAGAATTTTTCTCAATTGCTTTTAAAATTTTCTCACGCATACCATTTCTCCTTATATTACTTTATAAATCTCATCTTGTTTTATTTTATCAAGATGGCGTATTTCATCTTCATTTATAACAATTCTGTCATTGTTATCTGTAAATTCACCTATTATGCTACATGGAATCTCAACCTTATCAAGTTCTTCAATAATTGCTTCTGTTTCTCTTGCAACTATTAACATCATTCCCTGAGACTTAAGTGCATATGGATTAATATTTAAATAATTACAAATCTCAACTACTTCCTGTCTGACAGGAATATCTTTAAGATTAACCTTTAAGCCTTTCCCTGCTACACTTCCAAGTTCCCATAATGCTGCAAATATTCCTCTTTCAGAAACATCCTTCATAGCTATTGCTTTATTAAGACTTGCAAGCTTGGCTTCTTCCTCACAAGATACCCATTCATGATATCTTTCTACTCTAGCAAGAAAATTAGTCCCAAATCTATCTGTTAATTCTTCTTTTCTTGCATTGTAAATAATCGCGCAGCCTTCAATTCCTATCCATTTTGTAGCTAAGATTTTATCTCCCGGCTTAATGTTAAGCTTATCGACCTGATGATTTGAAAATAAATCACCAATAGCTGTTACACTAATAATCGCTTCTTTTATCTGGCTACTTACCTCAGTGTTACCATTAATAATCTGTGCATTTAAAGAATAGGCAATGTCGACTAACTCATCCATCAGACTTTTTAACTCTGATTCTTTGCTTTCTGATGGAATTATTATATTTAATGTAAATGATTTAGCCTGAAATCCTTCTGCTGCTAGGTTATTTGCGGCCTTATAAATAGCATATCTGCCATTTTTTAAGCCTATCGCTGTCCCCGTTGCAATTCCAGTCTTTTCCTTACAATTCAAAATGGCGCAGTCTTTTCCAAAAGCCGCGCCAGTAATTACATCTTTATTGATTTCTTTAATTCTGCTAAGAACTGCTCTTTTCAACACATTCTCAGCTACTTTTCCGTCTATCATCGCATTTACCAGTTAATTGCTTTTTTTTCGTTTTTAACTTATACTTATTCTACCACGCGACGGATACTAAAAAAGGTACAATCATTGCGATAACAAGAACTATTGCAATAATTGCCAAGATTACTTTGGATTTTTTTGTACGTAAATTCATCATAATGTTTTTCCTCAAAAAAATAACCTAAAAACATGTGTCCCATAGTCTACGTGACACGAGGTAAATTATAAATGATATTTCCTTTTTTTGCAAGCGTTATAGTCTTCTGTATATGGCTTGCGTACGAGATAAAAAAGAGCAATAAGAAGGGGGATAAGGCCGAAGCTGCATTTTGGAAAAAGGAAGCGATGGCTGACGAAACCAGAAAAAAGCCCCTTGATGATTTGCATTATATTGTTATTCCGGATGAGGTATTAGCTCCTTTCCTTAAAGAGGACAAAAGTTTTATTCAAGTTAATGAAGAAGACAACAAAGTTCTTCATGATGCAGTTTTAGCTTTCTCACATCTAAAAGATAATAAGATTGTTAATTTATCAAATATTTCTAATACAGATTTGAAGCTTACCTATGGGGCAGCTAATCTTCCTGAACTATCCATGTATGATCAAAACTATACTCTTTTGATTCGTACACTTCAGGCAATGGGAGATTATTTCTACTCTTTAGACAAAAAAGAAACTGCTAAAATTCTCCTTGAATTCGCAGTTTCATCTGGAAGTGATATTATTAACACTTATAAATTATTATCGAAAATCTATGAAGAGGAAAAGGATTTCACCAAGATTAATTATCTTATCTCTTCCGCTTCTTTATTAAATGGATTAACTAAAGCTCCTATCATGAAAGCTCTTAATGAGATTTCCACTGAGGGCAATAATCTCGAAGAAAGCATTCTTGACATTTTGGATTAGGGGCCTTACAAATAGTTCTTCCTAATGTGATTAAATGAATATTCCAGAGGATCCAGTGGTCCTTTGGAATTTTTTTCATTAAGTCAAATTCTATATCCGTAGGGTCTGACTTTTTTGTAATTCCTAATTTATTACTGATTCTTTTAACATGAGTATCAACAACAATGCTTGGTTCTTTGTAAATATTTCCCCTTATTACATTGGCTGTCTTTCTTCCAACTCCATTAAGTGTAATCAACTCCTCAAGAGTAGATGGCACCTCTCCATTAAAATCATCACAAATCTTAGTACAGGCACCAATAATATTAGTTGCCTTGGAATGATAAAATCCCAAAGGCTTAATAATTGCTTCGACATCTTCAAGCTTTGCATTTTTAAAGGCTTCAGGAGTAGGATATTTTTCAAATAATTCAGGAGTAACTGTATTAACCCTTGCATCTGTACACTGAGCTGACAGAATTGTCGCAATAAGTAATTGAAAAGCATTGGTATGATTCAGATAACATATATAATCTGTTCCATATTCCTTATCCATTAATTCAATTATCTTTTCAATTCTCTCGCTTTGTTTCAACTATCTCACCCTCGATTATTCTTCTTTACCCGCAATAACCTCAACTGATTTATTAAAGAAACTCTTTAACTTCTCACTTGTTGGATGCTCGAATACTTCTTCTGGAGTACCGATTTCCTCAATTACTCCATCTGCAATAAACATAATCTTACTTGCTACTCTTCTTGCAAATTCCATTTCATGAGTAACTATAATCATTGTATTATCCTGAGATTTGAGTCCTTCTATAACTCTTAATACTTCGCCTGTAAGTTCTGGATCGAGAGCTGAAGTTGGTTCATCAAAACAAAGGATATCTGGATTTAAAATAAGTGCTCTTGCAATAGCAACTCTTTGTTGCTGTCCTCCTGATAATTCACATGGATAAGCAGTCTTTTTTTCAGTAAGACCTACTTTTTTAAGTAAATCTTCTGCTTTTTTATCAATCTCTGCATATGTTGCATTTAATTCAGCTAATGATTTGCCCTTATTATTCTCTTTTGCAAGCAAGCGTGCTGCAAGTGTCAAATTTTTAAAGACATTATACTGTGGGAAAAGATTAAA
Source organism: Lachnospiraceae bacterium (assembly GCA_024403275.1). Classification (GTDB taxonomy): domain Bacteria; phylum Bacillota; class Clostridia; order Lachnospirales; family Lachnospiraceae; genus UBA3766. The sequence goes on along the minus strand of JAKSSD010000002.1, from coordinate 112,671 downwards.
CTGCTGGAAAACCAATCCAAAATGTAATCTTTTCTTTCTTAATTCTGAATCACTTAATTTTCCTGCTTTAGAATCAAATATTACGTCATTATTAACAGTAATACTGCCTGAATCAGGTTTTGTTAACTGATTAAGACATCTTAAAAGGGTTGTCTTACCACCACCTGATGAACCAATGATTGCTAAAACCTCTCCCTTTTCGAGTTCAAATGATATATTTTTAAGTACCTGGTTTCCACCAAAGCTTTTTCCTAAATTTTCAACCTCTAATACTGCCATAGCTCAGCCTCCTAACCTTTATAGTAATTAAGTTTCTTTTCAATGAATCCAAACAACAATGTAAGAAAACCTGTGAAAAGAAGATAAAAGGCACCAATGTAGAAAATTGGCCAAATAATAGCTTTCAATCCTACGATGTCCTGAGCCGCTTTTAATAATTCTACACATGATACAACACGTGCTAAGGAAGTATCCTTTACGAGAGTAATTATTTCATTACCCATTGGAGGAATTATTCTCTTAACAACCTGCATAAGAATTACCTTGAAGAAAATCTGAGTTTTGGTCATACCCAAAACCTGACCAGCTTCATACTGTCCTTGCGAAATACTTTCTATTCCACCTCTGTAAATCTCTGAGAAATAACATGCGTAATTAATAATGAACGCTACCAAAACAGCTGGTAATCTTCCTAAACCATTTGTATGAAAAATAAGTCCTGGTCCATAAAATACAAGAATAATCTGTAACATAAGAGGTGTACCTCTTACAATCCATACAAATCCTTTAGTAAGACCTTTAATAAATTTGATTTTTGACATACTACCAAATGTAATAACAAGACCTAATGGAAGGGCCCCCACAAGTGTAATCAAAAATATTAAAATAGTAAGTTTGAATCCTTCTAAGAGATTCAGTGTAACATCCAAAAACATAGTTTTCTCCTAAGATTTAATATAAAAGGAAGCCTGATAAATCAAGCTTCCTTTCGCTTAATTAATACTTTTATATTATTCTGAAATAACGTCTACGCCGTACTTCTCACCAAGCTCTGCAAGCTTTCCGTTTGCAACTAACTTTGCGATAGCATCATCGATTCTCTTAACTGTTTCAACGTCTTCAAGTCTGCAACCAATTGCGTACTCTTCGCTCATAAGATCAGCACCTTCAAGAATCATAAGGTCACTATAATCTGTATCATCATTAATAACTGCATTTGCAAGAGTATAGTCAAGAACTGCTGCATCGCATGTTCCAGCCTTTACTTCAAGTAAACAATCCTTCTGAGCTGAACATCCAAGGTATTTTCCTGTGCTAAGGTGAGCATCTGCCTCGATAGCACTTTCACCAGCTGAACCACTTTCAGCACATACACTGATACCATCCATTTCTGCAAGAGATGTGAACTTGTCTGCATTAGCCTTGTTTATAACTACAACCTGCTTGTTTACAACATATGAAGTTGAGAATGCCATGTTTGCTTTTCTCTCTTCTGTTACTGTAAGACCATTCCAGATACAGTCAATTGTCTTAGACTTAAGTTCAACTTCTTTCTGATCCCACTCGATTTCCTGGAATTTAACAGGAACACCTGTGATTTCAGCTACTGCTTCAGCAAACTCTGTATCGAAACCAATTAACTTACCGCTCTCATCATAGTAGTTCATTGGCTCATAAAGTGTAATACCTACTACCATTTCATTTTTGTTTTTAATGTACTCCCAGTCAGTTGCATTTGCTTTACCGCAACCAACAAGTAATGTACAAGCCATTAAAGCTGTCATTAATACTGAAACTAATTTTTTCATAAATCTCTCCTCCTGTTTTACAAAATATTGCTTTAGTCAAGTAAAACACTAATATGCTATCACACGAAGATTATGATTGTCAATTAATGACGTTCTTTAATTGCTTCCCACTCTTTTACAAATCTTTTAGCATTTTTATTAACTTCATTAAAGAAAACTTTCTTTTCTTTTCCATCTTTTTCAGTGTAATGAACAACCAGATATTTTGCTCTTTCATTTCCTGGTTTATCTGCTAAATTAGGATCAAAATAATCAAAAATTGCAGCTATAAATCCATGCATTGGAAGTCCGTAATTCATATTAAACGAACGATCCTCAAATCCTGATCTTTTCGGACCCATTGATCCCATTGATGTCGCAAATGGTCTTTCAATTGCAATTGACTCAACATCTTTTAAAGGCGCACTATAATGATCTGTATATGTTCCATCGTAATTATCCTCTGAAACATAAAGCATACTCTCTGTAATGATTAATGAGCAAATAGCATCTGGAACTTCTTTATCCTCAAAAGGATGAATTCTTCCGTCAATTATTGCTAAGACTATTTCACCTCTGTATTCCATATGTTCCCCTTTTTTCTATTTACTTACTCTGTCCGTAATAAGCATTAGCTCCATGTTTACGATAATAATGCTTATCCTGTAATTCCTGAGGAGCTCTTTCAACCTTTGGATTGATCTGCTCTGTGAAAAGTGCCATCTTCGCTACTTCTTCCATAACTACTGCGTTGTGAACGGCATTATTTGCATCCTTTCCCCATGCAAATGGTCCGTGATTCTTACAAAGCACTCCACATACAGCCATTGGATCTTTGTTCATCTTATTGAACTCATTAACAATAAGTTTTCCTGTATTCAACTCATATGCATCTTCTATCTCTTCCTTTGTAAGACATCTTACGCATGGAATATCTCCATAAAAATAATCTGCATGAGTTGTTCCATAACAAGGAATATCCTTGCCTGACTGTGCAAAGCTTGTTGCATATGTAGAATGAGTATGAACTACACCACCGATTTCAGGAAATCCTTTATAAAGTTCAAGATGTGTTGGTGTATCAGATGAAGGATTAAGTTTTCCTTCAACTACCTTACCATTTAAATCTACAACAACCATATCCTCTGGAGTCATAACATCATATTCAACTCCACTTGGCTTGATTACAAACAATCCGCTTTCTCTATCAATTGCACTTACATTTCCCCATGTAAATGTTACAAGATTGTACTTTGGAAGAAGCATATTTGCTTCAAATACTTTAATTTTTAATTCTTCTAACATATTATTTTATCCTTTACTAATTAAAGTGTATCTACAGCAGCTCGCTCAATCGCAAGACCAGCCTTGTACTTCTCAATATATTTATCAAATCCTTCAACATCCTTTGCTTCAGGTTCACACTTTTCACACTTTGAACCAGCGAAAATTGTATTATTGAGGAATTCACTTAAGGATTCATTATTCTTGTTAACCATATAATCAGCAAGAATTGCGATTCCCCATGCACCACCTTCTGAAGCAGTCTCCATTACAGAAACTGGAGCGTTAATTGCAGCTGCGGCAATCTTTGTTCCAACGCCTTTTGTCTTGAAGTATCCACCATGACCATACATCTCATCTACCTTTACTCCTTCTTCCTTGAGCATAAGGTCAAGACCAACCTTAAGTGTAGCCATAGCTGAATAAAGATTTGATCTCATAAGATTTGCAAGTGAAAACTCTGCTTCTGCTGTTCTTGCAAGAACAAGAGCACCCTTCTCAAATCCAGTTACTGGTTCACCTGATAAGTAGTTATAAAGCATTACATCTCCGCAGTCTGCATCACCTTCCATAGCTACTGAATACAACTTGGTAAATAACTCATTCATATCTGGTGTCTGTCCCATAAGTGCATAGAACTCTTTGAAAATCTTAACCCAGTTATTAATTTCTGATGTACAGTTATTGCAATGAACCATACCAACCAATGCACCATCTGGTGTTGTAACAAGGTCAATTTCTGGATAAACCTTTGATAACTCTTTCTCAAGAACTACCATTGCGAATACTGATGTACCAGCTGAAATGTTACCAGTTCTTACTCCAACACTATTTGTTGCAACCATACCTGTTCCTGCATCACCTTCTGGAGGGCAAAGAGGAATTCCTGCCTCTAATTCGCCACTCTTATCAAGAAGTTTTGCACCTTCTTCTGTAAGATAACCAGCATTTTCACCTGCTGTAAGAACCTTTGGTAAAATATCTTTGAGTGAAAGTTTTAAATCTGTTGTCTTTGCAAGTTCATCAAACTTAGCAATCATTTTTTCATCATAGTTGCCAGTCGCAATGTCAATTGGGAACATACCTGATGCATCACCTACACCAAGTACCTTTTCTCCTGTAAGTTTCCAATGTACAAAACCTGCAAGAGTTGTGAAGAATGTAATGTCCTTTACATGCTCTTCCTTATTTAACATAGCCTGATATAAATGTGAAATACTCCATCTTTGAGGAATATTATAGTTAAATTCTTTTGTAAGTTCTTCCTGGGCTTTTGCTGTAATTGTATTTCTCCATGTTCTAAATGGAACAAGAAGTTCATCATCCTTATTAAATGCAAGATATCCATGCATCATTGCTGAGAAACCAATTGCTGCAAACTTCTTAATCTTTACGCCATACTCTGTAGCAACTACTTTGCATACATCTGCGTAGCATTCTTGTAATCCATTCCAGATTTCTTCTTCTGAATATGTCCATATTCCGTCAAGCAAGCTGTTTTCCCATCCAAAACCACCTACTGCCAAAACACTTCCTTTATCGTCTGTAATAACACCCTTAATTCTTGTTGAACCAAACTCTATTCCAAGTATCGCTTTACCTGATTCAATAATTTCTTTTGCTTCCATAATAACCTCCTAAACCACTTATTATATATTTACATACCTTAATGCTTTTTCCACATAGCTGGTAAAATCAACAATAATATAGGATATAATTCAAGTCGTCCAGCTAACATATCAAATATGAATACTAACTTAGAGAACCAGTTGAAATCTGCAAAGCTTCCTGCAGGTCCAACCATTTCAAGACCAGGTCCCATATTGTTAATCGTAGCAAGTACAGATGTAAATGTAGTAACCATATCAAATTTATTAAATGATATTAAGAATACTGATACGAAATAAATCACTCCAAAAAGAAGGAAATATACACATACACTTCTTACTACTGTTTTATCAACAGCCTTACCATCCATTTCAACTGATTTAACACTTCTTGGATGTATAAATAAGTTGATTTCCTGGATTATGGCTTTAAACATAATAATGAATCTTGATACCTTAATACCACCACCTGTACTACCTGCGCAGGCTCCGCATATCATTATAAGAATAAGCACTGTCTTTGAAAATGTTGGCCACTGATTAAAGTCAGTAGTTGCAAAACCTGTTGAAGTAACCAATGAAGCAACCTGGAAAAAGGCATCTGTTAAGGCATCGCCAAAATGTTCATACATTTTGAAAATGTTAATAGTAATTGCAACAACCGAAATAAGAATCATTGAAAGATATACTTTAATCTCATCAATCTTGAATATATCTTTAAACTTTCTGGCAAGTAAAAGAAAATACGCATTAAAGTTGATACCAAAAAGGATCATAAATATAGCAACAATCCATTTTAATGCGGTATTAAATCCTCCTATACTATCTCCATATATACCAAAACCTCCAGTACCCGCAGTAGCAATCGATGTACAAAGAGCTTCAAATGGGTTCATACCAAAAATCCAAAGTAAAATAAACTCAAGAACTGTAAGGAAAATATAAATAAGATATAGAATCTGTGATGAATCCTTCATCTTTGGAACCAATTTGCCTACTACTGGTCCTGGGCTTTCTGCACGAAGAAGGTGCATATTAAGTCCACCTACCATAGGCATAATTGCGAGAAGGAATACGAAAATTCCCATACCACCTATAAAGTGAGTGAAGCTTCGCCAGAATAAACCTACATGACTGATTGCTTCTACATCTCTAAGAATCGAAGCTCCTGTTGTAGATAAACCTGAAGCAGTCTCAAATAATGCATCAATATAATTAGGAATATCCTTTGATACGCAAAGAGGAATAGCTCCAATAATACTCATAAGTATCCAGGCAAGACCTACTGTCGCAAAACCTTCCTTTGTATAGAACTGCTTGTTCTTTGGTTTCTTTCTTACAAAAAGTAATCCTATAAGAAGTCCGGCAATACCAACAATCAGATAGGGCCATCCTTCTTTTTCTCCATAAATAAGTCCAACAAGTGCTGGGAGAAGCATAAATCCACTTTCAAAAGTTAATACCCAGCCTAAATTGTAACCAACTATAGCTATATTCATAACTTCTCCTATTCAAGTATATCTTTGATGTCGTTAAGACCTGTTTTAGTTGTAATAACTACTACAGTATCTCCTACTTCAATTACATTCTGGCCTTTTGGTGCAACGATTTTGCCCTTATGATTAATACATCCAATAAGAATATCTCTCTTAAGGTTAAGATCCATAATTGGAATTCCTACTACTGGTGATCCCTGAGTAATCGTGAATTCCAAAGCTTCAACTTTACCTGAATTAAGCTTAATCATTGTAGCAACATTACTTCCAATAGAATTTTGCATAGCTCTTACATATGAAACAATGTAATCAGCTGCAATCTTTTCTGGATAAATAAGACTACTTAACTTAAATGTATCGATAATATCATTAAAATTAATTCTATCAATCTTTGTTACAATTTTTCCCTGAGTACGGGTTCTTGCAAATAATGAAAGGAATATATTAGTTTCATCGATTCCAGTTAATGCTACAAAGGAATCACATCCTGTAATTCCTTCTTCAAGAAGAATTTCCTGATTTGTTGCATCGCCATTAATAATTGTTGCCTTAGGGAATGTTTCGCTAAGAGTTTCACACTTAGCTCTATCTGATTCAACAATTTTGACTTTAATTCCCATCTTTAAAAGCTGTTCTGCAAGATAAAAAGTCATACGACCACCACCAATAATCATGGTGTCTTTAACCTGATGTGTATCATATCCAATCTTTGTAAAGAATTCTTTTGCATGAACTGCTGATGCAATAATAGTAATCTTGTCGCCTTCTCTTAAGATAAATGCACCATTTGGAATAAATACATCATCATTTCTTTCAACTGAACATACCAAAATATCAGATGAAATTCTCTTTGATACTTCAATAAGAGTTTTTCCAACAAGTGGAGATTCTTCATTAATAACAAGATTTAATAACTCTACTCTTCCCTTAGCGAAAGTTTCAATCTTATCTGCTGAAGGAAATCTAAGAATTCTTGAGATTTCAGTTGCTGCCGCATATTCAGGATTGATAATCATCGAAAGACCAAGTTCGTCCTTAATATAGGCAATTTCCTTGTTATATAAAGGATTTCTAACTCTTGCAATAGTATTGCAATTACCAAATTTCTTAGCAAAAAGACAACATAAAAGGTTAATTTCATCAGAACCAGTCACAGCGATAAGTAAATCAGCTTTATCAACTCCAGCTTCCTTTTGAACGGAATAGCTGGCTCCATTTCCTACAAAGCCCATTACATCATAGTTATTAGTTATATCATTAATAACATCTGTATTCTGATCAATAACTGTAATATCATGTTTTTCGATTATTAACTGCTTAATAATGGAAACTCCAATTTTTCCACATCCTACAATAATAATTTTCATATTGTTCTTCCTTTTTTATTTCCAAGCTGTATATTCTGTTACACCTGTTACTGTTTCACCATCAATCTGAAGAGCCATTGGTCTGTCAAATTTAACTGTAATTTCTTTACCTGTTCTTACTTCAACTATTTTTTTCTTATTAACATGCTCTCCCTTAAATATTGAAGGGAATGCCATAAGTGTCGCAATTCTTCCTTTATCATGGAATACAACATTTGTTAATGTATCGCCAAGTCTGTCCTGGTCTGGAGCAGCCTTCATTCCACCACCATAATATCTGCCGTTCATTGCAGAAGCAATCCAGGTTTTGTTATATTCCTTTGCCACTCCATCAACGATAATTGTTGATTTAGGACATTTGTATTTAAACAACATTAACTTGATTGAAAGAGTTGTGTAATTAATCTCCTTGGCACCATTTGCTTTCATTGCATCTGCCACTTCACAACACATTCCATCGATTCCAAAACCAATTCCATTTAAGAATTTAACTTCTTTATCCTTAATCTTCACGGTAGGAAGCTTCTCTATGAATTTTTTGATGGACACTGGATTTGACTGATCATAATTTTCTTTAATATCTCTTAAGAAATCATTTCCTGTTCCTGCACCAAATAACAAAATGTCGCAAGGAACCTCTGTTCCATACAAATCATTTGCAAATCTGTTAAGTGTTCCGTCTCCACCACAAAGAACAACCAGATCCTCTTCCTTTAATGATTTAACCCACTCTTTAATATCTGTTTCGCAAACATTTACAAGTTCATATTCACATTTTACTGTTTCAAGATACTTGTCTGCATTTTCCTTACCCTTACCATTATTTGCTTTCTGATTGAATAAAATATATTGCATATTTCCCCCATATTTTTAATTCTTTATCACTTCTACAAGGTCTTCTGACTTATAGACCAATGTATAATTAATATCCTTTTTATCCTCTATTAGCTCTGGAAGAAATACTCTGTCACCTTCCCACATTGGAAGATCCATAACTTTATCTTCATCTATCCAGGCTAAATCTCCCTCATTTGATTCAAACTCCTTAGGAAAATCATTCATTATACCCTTAAATAGATACATATCTTCATCTTCCCAAACATCTGATATAAATTTGACTAATCCTAAATATTCAAGTTCTACTTCCTCAATACCAGTTTCCTCGAATATCTCACGTCTTGCACACTGTTCTGGAGTTTCATCGCCTTCAAACTTTCCACCAACGCCAACCCATTTTCCAGCATTTAAATCATTTTTCTTTTTGTTCCTATAAAGCATCAAATATTTATTTTGACACTTAATATATACCAAAGATGTCTTTCTCATTACACTATAAAAAGGTAACCATCTTTCAGGTTACCTTATCTGATTATTTTATTTATTATCTGCTTCATCATAGTATGCTAAAGAACTTCCGCAATACTCGCATACTTTGCTTCCGTTTGGATTAACACCCATACAATATGGGCAGTTAGCATGATATCTCTTAGTTGGCTGAAGCGCCTCAAGTTTAATCTCTTCCTGCTCGTTTTTAAGTCTCTGCATTTCTAGCTGATATTCTTCATTCTGTTCAGCTCTCATTGCCGCTCTCTCAGCCTGCATTTCTGCAATTCTCATCTGACTCTCAGCCTGCTGTTCCTGAAGCTTCATTTGGCTGTTTTCCTGCATTTTATTAACAATTGCAGCTCCTGCAACTCCTGCGGCAGTAGTTGCCAAAACGCCAAGTAATCCACCACCAGCATTTGAATTCATCGGTCTGCTTGGAGCAGATCCAAAAGCGGAACCAACGCCAAATCCTGGTCCATTGACGTTTGGTCTGCTGAAATTAGAGCCATTTGAAATAGGTCTGCTTGTTCTAACAGGCTTCGCACTGCTTGCTGCAGATTTTCCAAAATTCATTCCAGCGCTAGCAGCTCCTGAATTCATTGGTTTTGGTGTTTTAGGTCCTTTTGAGTGTCCTCCAACAAATGCCATTTTTAATCTCCTCTTAAACAATACACATTAATTTTACCACAATTACTAATAGAATAAAATAAATTTATCTATATATTCCTAATTCCTCAAGGCATTTTTTCTGCCTGCTTTCCATTTCTTTAGCATCCTCTTCTTCCATATGATCAAAGCCTAAAAGATGATACATGCTATGAGCTATCAAAAATGCATATTCACGAAGCACTGAATGTCCATACTCATCTGCCTGAGAAATTATTCTGTCCTTATTAAGACAAATCTCACCAAGGATTAAAAGCTCTGTTTCTGGATTTACTGATACATCGAAGAATTCGTCTGCCTCTGCCGCCTCAAAATCTCCAGGAGTTTCCCATTCAAGATTAGGAAATGATAACACATCTGTTTCCTTATCGATATCTCTGTATTCCTCATTATATTCTTTAATTTCTTCGGAATCTGTTATGAGAATATCTATTTCACATTCCCAGGGACATCCTTCTCTTTTAAGTACCTGATTTACAACCTTTTCAGCTATTTCCTGCTTGTTGAAATCTGATTCCCATTCAACATTTTCTTCGATAACTACCATAATCGCTCCTTATCCATTATGATATTGCCCTTTAAGACAATTAAAATATACCATGCATAAAATTTATAAAATATATTTATTCTAAAACAATAAAGCCTTTTATTTTTCTATTAATTAGCCCATTGACTCTGGTAAAGCTCATAATAAAAACCTTTTTGCTTAAGAAGACTTTCATGATTTCCTTGCTCAATAATGTTGCCATCTTTCATAACAAGTATTACATCTGCACTCTTAATTGTTGAAAGTCTGTGTGCAACAATAAAACTTGTTTTTCCATCCATCAATTTAGAAAAAGCATCCTGAACTTTGATTTCAGTTCTTGTATCAATAGAACTTGTAGCTTCATCAAGAATTAAAATTGGTGGGTTAATAAGCATTACTCTTGCAATACAAAGAAGCTGTTTCTGACCATTTGATAAGTTGCCACCATCTTCTGCAATTTCGGTATCATACCCCTTTGGTAAACGCATAATAAAATTATGAGCATGACAACTTTTGCATGCATTTATTACAGCCTCATCGCTATAATTTTGTCCGAGAACTATATTTTCCTTGATAGTACCCTTTCTAAGCCATGTTTCCTGAAGAACCATTCCAAAATTATCTCGATATGCTTCTCTTGTGTAATCTGTAATATTTTCATTATCAATCAGTATTTCGCCACTTTTAACATCATAAAATCTCATCAAAAGATTGATAAGTGTTGTTTTTCCGCAGCCTGTAGGTCCAACAATAGCTACCTTTTTGCCCTTTGTCACTTTAAGAGAGAAATCTTCAATAAGCTTCTTTTCCTCTGTATAAGAGAAGAATACATTCTTAAATTCAATATCATTTATATCTTTATCTGATTCTGTCTTGGCGTTTTCCTTTTCTTCAATTTCTTTCTCATCGAGCAATTCCTTTATTCTGTCTGCACAAGCTAATGCATTCTGAAATTCAGTAATAACACCAGATATTTCGTTGAAAGGTTTCGTATACTGACTTGCATATGCAAGAAAACAGGTAAGCTCACCTACTGTGATACTGTTAAATCCAACAATAGCAAGTGCTCCAAATACCGCAACTCCTGCATAAACAATCGAGTTAACGAATCTCGTACATGGATTAGTTAAAGAAGAATAAAAAGTCGCCTTTAATGATGCAGTCTTAAAATTCTCATTGATTTCAACGAATTTCTTTAAGTTTTCTTCTTCCTTACCAAATGCACGAACAATCTTTTGATTGCCTACCATTTCATTTACAAATGAAACCTGTTCTCCTCTAGCCTTTGACTGAACCTGAAAAAGACTATAGGTTCGCTTTGAAATAAATCCAGCTACAAAAAATGAAAGCGGAGTAACAAATACCACTACAAGTGTTATCTTCCAGTTAAGGATCAACATAAATATAAGAGTACCTGCTATAGTTAATACTCCAGTGAAAACCTGAGTAAATCCCATAAGCAAGCCATCTGACAAGGTTTCAACATCTGCAATCATTCTTGTAACCAAATCGCCCTGTGAATGACTATCAATAAAGGATATTGGAAGAGACTGAATCTTTTTCATAACATCTCTTCTTATCTCATATACTACTTCTGCGGTTAATCTGTTATTTACAAGACTTAAGAAAAGCTGCGCGATAATCGTAATTCCAATGACAATTAGTGTTGTAATAATAAGGGATTTAAGACCGATAAAATCAACTTTACCCATTTCAACGGCCATATCAACTCCCTTACCTGTTAGAATTGGAATACTAAGCGTTCCAATAACTACTATTGTCGCGAGGAATACTGATGCAACAAATAAAAACCCTCTTTTAAATACATATTTCATCAAAAAGGAAAATGTTGATTTTTTCATCTTTCACCCTCCTTTCCTTCGTTTTCTTCATCAAAGGACTGAGATTTATAAATTTCCTTATATACCTCACATTTTTCAAGCAACTCGCTATGACTTCCTATTCCAACCATCTCGCCTTCTTCAAGAACAATTATCTGGTCTGCATCCATAATACTTGCTGATCTTTGTGAAACAATAAAGCATACGGAGTCTCCTACTATTTCTCTGATACCTGCACGAACCTTTTTCTCAGTCACATAATCAAGGGCTGAAGTTGAATCATCAAGAATTAATATTTCAGGTTCTTTAACAAATGCTCTGGCAATGGATAATCTTTGTCTTTGTCCACCTGAGAAATTTTTACCACCTTCCTGAACTATAGCTTTTAACTGCCCTTCTTTTTCCATTACAAAATCGTAGGCTGCTGCCCTTTTTAAGGCATTTATCATATCCTCTTCACTGGCATCCTTCTTGCCCCATTTAAGGTTATCTTCGATACTGCCACTAAATAAAACTGCTGTTTGAGGTACAATTCCTATAAGATTTTTCATTGTATTTTGAACTGCTCTTGTAATACCCTCTTTTGCTACTTCGCCTGTTTTAATTTCGTTTGCGAGATTCTTATCATTAATTAAAACTTCACCCTCGGTTGGCGAATAGAAACCACACAATACATTAATAAGTGTTGTCTTTCCTGAACCTGTACCACCAATGATGCCAATAATATCTCCCTTTTTAGCCTTGAAAGAGATATTTGATAAGGATTCTTTTCCCGCATTTGGATATGTAAATCCAACATTTTTGAACTCAATTGAATTTACTTTATCTAATAATTCCTTATATTCCACTTCATCTAAATCTTCTTTAAGCATTTCAGATACACGGTCTGCACATGCTAATGATTTAGTCATTGTAATAATCAGATTTGCCAGTTTAATAAGCTCTACCAAAATCTGAGACATATAGTTAATAAGAGCAATTAATGCGCCCTGCTCAATAATACCAAGATTAACTTCCTTAGCGCCTAAATATAAAACTACTAATGTTGCAGCATTTACAACTAGGAATGTTGCAGGATTCATAATGGCTCCAACTCTTCCGGCTATAAGCTGAATAGTTTTATATTCTGCAATATCTTTGTTGAAGGCTTCTCTTTCTTCATCCTGAGAATTAAACGCTCTAAGAACTCTTACACCAAGAAGATTCTCTCTTGTTTTAATGGTAACCTTATCGAGAGCCTTTTGAACTCTCTTATATAAAGGAATACTATTTATAAGCACTGCAAATACTATAACGAAAAGAACTGGTACACATACGACAAATACTAAAGCACCTTTAACATCCACAATAAATGCCATAATCACTGCGCCAAATACAATAAATGGAGATCTTAAAAACAATCTCAATACCAGATTGACTCCAGTTTGTAACTGATTGACATCTGAAGTAATCCTTGTGATAAGTGCTCCTGTACCATAAGTCTCAAGCTGACTATATGTTCTCTTTTGTATATTTTTGAATATTTCCTCTCTGAGTCCTGAAGAAAATCCTGTAGCTGCCTTTGCTGCAAAAAACTGAGCTGTAACTGCACATATTAGTCCAATTAATCCAAGAGCAATCATAACTGCTCCCATTTTAAAAATATGTACATTGTCTCCTTTTCCAATTCCATCACTTACAATGCTTGCAACAACAAGAGGAATCATAAGTTCAAAGGAAGCCTCTATCAATTTAAATAAAGGACCTAGAATGCTTTCTTTTGTATATGGTTTTAAAAATTTAAGTAAATACTTCATTAATATCCTATCCTGTATTTTTAATCATAAAAACCCCCACAAAGTCATCCGGCTCTGCGGGAGTAATAAATTAAACGTCTAGTTTTAAATCATTTTCTTTTATCCAGCCAATTTTTCTAAATATAAATCCAAAAAGAGCTGTAAGTAATGCTGGAAGAACAAAGCTTATAAGCACAAGTCCAATCCAGTCCATTGGAGTTATTGCTGATTTTGTACCAGCTGCAATATCATTAATCCATCCAGTATATACACCTATCTGGCCAACGAGTCCACAAGTACCCATACCTGAAGATATTGCTTCACCATTCATTTCAAGTTTAAATACACAAGTTGCCAATGGTCCTGTTATTGCTGAAGCAAGAATTGGTGCAATCCAAATCTTAGGATTCCTGATAATATTGCCCATTTGAAGCATACTTGTTCCAAGACCTTGAGATACTAAGCCTCCTGCCTTATTCTCCTTGAAGCTCATTACAGCAAAACCAATCATCTGAGCACTACATCCAGCAACAGCTGCTCCACCTGCTAATCCCGTAAGAGATAATGCCGCACATATCGCTGCTGAACTGATTGGAAGCGTAAGTACAATACCTACTATGACTGATACAAGCACACCCATGATAAATGGATGAAGTTCGGTAGCCCACATAATAAGCTGTCCTATTGAACTCGCTGCTTTTCCAATCCATGGAGCTAAAGCAATAGCAATAAGTGAACCTGATGTAATAGTAACAAGTGGTGTTACAAGAATGTCCACCTTTGTTTCTTTTGATACCAATTTACCTAACTCTGTAGCTATGATCGCTATAAAAAATACTGCCAAAGGTCCACCTGCGCCTCCTAATGAGTTGGCCGCCGCACCTACTGCAAGCATTGAAAAGAGTACAAGATTAGGAGCTTTTAATGAATACGCTATCGCAACTGCCATTGCCGGACCAGCTACACTTTTAGCATATCCTCCTATATCTATCAAAATCTGAATATGAAACTGTGTTCCAATTGTTCCGATGATAGTACCTATAAGCAATGATGCAAAAAGACCACTGGCCATAGCTCCCATAGCATCTATGAAATATCTTCTCCAACTAATTTCAATATTCTTCTTCTGAAGAAATTTTTTGAATTTACCAGGTTCTTTCTTCTCTTTGTTGTCCATAGTTTTTATTCCTATACTAATGATGCATTAAGGTATGCTTCCTGTTCTTTTGTAAGTACATCAATATCTTTTCCAAGGAAATTAAGTTTTCTCTTTGCAACTTCCATATCAACTTCCTTTGGAACGTCAATAAGTTTTGAATCAAGCTTGTCTGCATTTTCTACAAGATATTTTGCTGAAAGTGCCTGAATTGCGAAACTCATATCCATAATTTCAGCTGGATGTCCATCACCTGCAGCAAGATTAACGAGTCTTCCTTCTGCAAGAACAAATACCCACTGTCCTGTTGGAAGCTTGTAACCCTGAATATTCTTTCTCATTTCTTTTGTTTCTACAGCATTTGCCTTAAGCCATGCCATATCTATCTCACAGTCAAAATGACCTGCATTACACATAATAGCGCCATCTTTCATAACAGCAAGATCTTCTGCGTCAATAACCTTGTTACAGCCTGTTACTGTTACAAAGAAATCACCAATCTTCGCAGCTTCCTTCATTGGCATTACATCAAATCCATCCATTACTGCTTCAATTGCCTTAACTGGGTTAACTTCTGTAACAACTACTCTTGCTCCAAGACCTTTGGCTCTCATAGCTGTTCCCTTACCGCACCATCCGTAACCAGCGACTACTACAATCTTACCAGCTACAATAAGGTTTGTTGTACGGTTAATACCATCCCAAACTGACTGTCCTGTACCATATCTGTTATCAAAGAAATGCTTACATTCTGCATTGTTTACTTTAACCATTGGGAACTGAAGCTCTCCTGCGTTGTTCATTGCTTCAAGTCTGATAATACCTGTAGTTGTTTCTTCGCAACCACCAATTACACCAGGAATTAAATCTCTGAATTCTGTATGCATCATATGTACCAAATCGCCACCGTCATCAATGATTACATTAGGTCCAATTTTAAGTACATTTCTAATATGGTTATTATATTCATCTTCTGTTGCATCATACCATGCATGTACCTCAAGGCCTGCTTTTACAAGAGCTGCCGCAACATCATCCTGAGTAGATAATGGGTTTGATCCTGTAACATACATTTCTGCTCCACCCGCTTTTAATACCTTGCAAAGGTATGCAGTTTTTGCTTCCAAATGAACTGATAATGCTACTTTCTTTCCTGCAAAAGGTTTTGTCTGAGAAAATTCTTCTTCAAGAGTTCTGAGTAAATCACAATTTCTCTTAACCCACTCAATTTTTCTTTCTCCGCTTTCATATAAATTAATGTCTCTGATTTCGCTGCTCATTTTGTTTCCTTTCATTTATCTATTTCTATTTTCATTCTTTCCATTGTAACCGGATGGTTAAATTCTAATGAATAAGCTTTCAAGCAAAGCTTATTAATAGCTTTTTGTTTGGAATATTCCTTTGATTCCGGGGTTCCATACTTAGTATCACCTAATATTGGATGTCCGCTATTAGCTAACTGAACCCTTATCTGATGATGTCTTCCTGTAATAAGATGAATATCAACATCTTCACCATCAACACTATATTCTAGCACCGCTTTCTTTGCTTCTTTATAGTTTTTATCACCTTTTTCAACTACCATTGATATGTTATTTTTAGCATCTTTAAATAACATATCTGTAAGTGTGCCTTCTTTCTCTTCAAAATCACCAAATACTTTTGCGGTATATTTTTTATCCATTCGATTTTCCTGTAAATCCTTTGATAATACTGCTGCCACCTTGGGATTAAGGGCAAATAGTACTATTCCGCTTACAGGCTGATCAAGTCTATTTATAACATGAATGCTTGTATTTAAAACACCTCGGGCTTTAAGCTCATTTTTCACCATGCTTTCAAGATCAGTTCTTCCAATCTGCTTTGTTTCTACGGGAATTCCTTCAGGTTTATTAACTAAAAGAATATCTTTATCAATATAAATAATGTCCAGCATCTTACATCTTAAAGCGATATCCAACACCCCAAATTGTCTCTATATAAAGAGGATGACTGGAATCCTTTTCAACCTTTTCTCTGATTTTTTTAATGTGTACTGTTACTGTAGCAATATCTGTTCCTGCAGGCTCTGCTTTCCAGATTTCCTTGAAAAGTTCTTCTTTTCCAAATACTCTGTTTGGATTCTCTGCTAGGAATAATAAAAGCTCGTATTCCTTACTAGTAAAGGTTTTCTCAACAGAATCAAGGAATACTCTTCTTGCTACTTTATCAATTTTCAAGCCTCTTATTTCAACTATTTCATTTTCAGTTTTAAAATTGCCTACGAGTCTATTGTATCTTGATAAATGTGCTTTTACTCTAGCAACTAACTCACTTGGTGAGAATGGCTTAGTCATGTAATCATCTGCTCCAATTCCAAGCATCTGAACTTTATCCCAGTCTTCTTTTCTTGCAGATACAACAATGATTGGAATATCTTTTACTTTTCTGATTTCTCTGCAGACTGTCTGGCCGTCTACTTCAGGAAGCATAAGATCAAGAATCACTAAATCATACTCTCCTTCAACTGCCATTTTTAAGCCATCTTTTCCATTTAATGCAACATCAACCTGATAATTGTTCATCTCAAGATAATCTTTCTCAAGTTCTGCAATTGCAAGTTCATCCTCTACGATTAATAGTCTTATCATGCTTCAATCCCCTCTGAAATATCTTCTGTTTCCTGACTATCTGTTTCCTCTATTCTGTCATCATCCATAATACTTCCATATGTTAATTCAGAAGTAGGAGTTTCTTTTGTATAATCGGACATTATTTCTTTTGTATACTTTCTCAAAGTGAAATGGATTGTAAGTCCTGCTGAACCTTCAACACTGGCCCAAATTCTTCCACCATGATCCTCGATAACCTTCTTGGCTATTGAAAGACCAATTCCATTTCCGCCTTTATCTGAATTTCTTGATGCATCTGATCTGTAGAATCTGTCGAAAATCTTTTCAACATCAGCCTTTGGAATTCCCATTCCATTATCCTTTACTTCCACATATACATAATCATCTTTCTCTTTTATCCTCATTCGGATATAGGAATCCTTTTTTCCTCTATATTTTACACTATTAGATATGATATTGTGAATTACTTTACTTAACTGCTCTGGATCTGCGAGAACTGAGATATTTTGCTTTTTTATCTTATTTTCATAGATAAATTTAACACCTTGTTCTTCCAAATCAAAGGTCATTTCTGATGCACAGTCACCAAAATACTCATTAATATCTATCTTTTTAAAGTTATAAGCAATTTCTCTCGCATCAATCTTTGAATAACCGGTTAGCTCATTAATAAGAGCATTAAGGGCATTGGCCTTATTGTAAATTGTCTTAATGTAACGATCCATCTTCTCATCTGTATCTGCTACACCATCAATAATTCCTTCGACATATCCCTTAATAGAAGTGATTGGTGTTTTCAAATCATGTGTTATATTTGCAATAAGCTCTCTGTTTTGCTTCTCTGCAAGGTTTCTTTGATCTCTGTTTTCCTTAAGTTTAATTCTCATATTTTCGAAGTCTCTAAACAAACCTTCGAATTCTGACTGCTTTGGCTTAATTAAACTTGTATCATAATCGCCTCTTTCGATATTTCTAAGAGCTTTCTTAAGAAGGTTTATAGGACTAACAAAGCTGATTCTAATCCAGTTCAAAAGAACAATACATGTAAGAATATCTACACATAGTAAAACTACAATAGCTGAAATAAGTGACTCGGTAGAAACAAGAATTGCTCTTTGACCAGCATTTACAGTTTCCTCAAACATATATAATCCAAAACCATATCTAAGAACCAAGTAACTGGCTACAGCAAGGAAAGCTGGAAGAACAATAACGATAATATATGTAATAACAAGTTTGGTATTTAATTTCATACACTTTCCTTATCTGACTTAAGTTTAAGTCTTAATCCTCTAAAAAAATCTGTTAACATTGTTGAGCATTCTTCTTGTAAAACATCTTCAATAAGCTCAACCTTATGATTAAATTTATCAACATTAAATAAATTCAATATAGAACCGGCACATCCAGCCTTTGCATTTTTACATCCTTCAACTACAAGAGGAATTCTTGCTTGTACAATAGCCCCTGCGCACATTTGACAAGGCTCTAGTGTTACATATAAAACACAATCCTCTAATCGCCAGTCACCAGTTTTCTTACAAGCTTTATTAATGGCTATTAATTCTGCGTGAGACAATGTGTTTTTATCGTTTTTTCTTCTGTTATAGCCTCTGGCAATAATCTTTCCGTCCCTAACTATTACACAACCAATTGGGACTTCTCCAATGGCCTCAGCCTTTTTAGCCTCGGCTATTGCCTTCTTCATGAATTTTTCGTGATTGTAATTACATTCCATATTAAATAATAAAGGGCTACCTAACTGGCAGCCCTAAAAACTATTCCATCTTTTCTCTCTTAAAAATAAGGAAAACCTTTGTTCCTTTAGGCTCATTATGCATCTTGTCGAGTTCCCATCCTTCGGATGCATATCTATTAAGCTTCTCATCCAGGGATTCGAACTCTTCCATTCCGAGACGACTTCCCTTTGGTCTGTCCTTCTCTAAATAAATAGCCTCTACGTAATCTGTCTTATATTCGTAATGTTTCTCGGCCATTCTATCAACATCTTTGAAAATCTCAGACACTGCACTTACCAAACATACCTCAAGAGCATCTCTTAATTCTGTTGTAGTTGCCTTTTCAAAAAGATCTGTTTCCTCAACTCTTTTTTGCTGAATAATGATAGTATCGTAATCTTTTGAAAGCTCAAGGATTTTTTGCTTGGCAAAATCAAGATTTAAGCCTGTTCTTCTGTAACCTTTCTCATCAAGATATGCCACTGCTACTGCAGTAAGATTCTCATCATTTTTCTCAAGTCCGGTATCTATTAATACCTCAGACTCATCAAGACTTGAAGTCTGAATGTGTTTGCTCTTTTGAATCTCTTCGAGCATAAGCTTTTTAATATCAGCCATTTTTATTCCCCCTTTTACCCGGATAATTATCCTACATAAAATAATATAACATTTTAAGGTAAATATAAATAGATATTTACATTTAAATCCCTTTATTTATGCTATAATTACACTATTCTTTAAGAAATTTAATCGTCTGGAGATTTATTTATGATTATCCATGGAATTAATAAAACTACACTTCTAGATTATCCTGAACACATTGCCTGTACCATCTTTACAGGACACTGTAATTTCAGATGCCCTTTTTGTCATAATGGAGAGCTCGTATTATGTCCAGACACCCAGCCTGTTATTCCTGAAGCAGACTTTTTTGATTTTCTAATTAAAAGAGGTAAACGACTTGAAGGAGTTGCTATTACAGGTGGAGAACCAACTCTTCAGCCTGACCTTATTGAATTTATAGGCAAAATAAAAGAACGTGGCCTATTAGTAAAACTTGATACTAATGGTACACGTCCTGATTTAATCAAAGAACTTATTAATAATTCACTTGTAGATTACTTTGCAATTGATATTAAATCATCCAAAGAATCTTATAATAAAGTCTGCGGAATTCCTGATATGGACATCTCTAAAATCGAAGAATCTGTCGATTTGCTTATGACTCACCCTATTCCTTATGAATTCAGAACCACTGTCTGCAAAGAGCTTCATAATGAATCCGAATTTAGAAAGATTGCTGAATGGATCAAAGGCTGTCGTGCATATTATCTTCAATCTTATATCCCTAGTGATACTCTCCTTGTAGATATGATGCCAGATAATTTCAAGTCCCTTTATCCAAATGGTTTTTCAAGTTACAAGCCTGAAGAATTAAAAGAATTCAACAATCTTTTAATATCTCTTGGCATCAACTCTCATTTAAGAGGAATTGAATAATTAAATCTTATTCTCATCTTCCATATATTTAACATAATTAACTACCATCAGAGCAATTTTGTATGTAAGAGCATCATTAAATTCCCTAACATCAAGCCCTGTGGCCTGTTTTAATTTATCAATTCTATAGCTAAGTGTATTTCTGTGAATGTATAACTGTCTCGCTGTTTCTGAAACATTAAAGTTGTTATCAAGGAAAGCATTCACAGTTCCAATAACTTCCTCGTCAACTTCTGCAGGAATATCCTCTCCAAATACCTCCTCAACAAAAATCTTACATAAATTAACTGGTAATTGATAAATAAGTCTTCCAATTCCCAAAGAATTATATGCCATAATTGTCTTATCAGAGTAGAATATTGCCCCTACATCCAAAGCCATTTTAGCTTCTTTATATGACTGAGATAATAAACGAATGTCCTCTACAATAGCACCATAAGCCACTCTTATCTTAATCATTACTTCTGTATTAAGAATCTCCTCAATACATTTTGCCAAATCCTCAATATTATCAAAATCTTCATCGGCACCCATAGTATGAATAAGGATAATGTTCTTATTATCAACACTTACTACAAAATCTCCATCTCCTGGAAATGCACTCTTTAAAGCAAGGGTTGCTTCTGGCGATTTCTCATTTGAAGCTTCTATTACATATACTATTCTCTTTTTGTTTGGAACAATTCCAAGTTTCTTCGCTCTGTTATAAATATCTACAGAAAGCAAATTATCAAGTAATAGATTCTGGAAATATACAGTATTATCAAATTGTTCTCTATAAGCTACGAGAAGATGTTGCAATTCATTAGCACAAACTTTACCAAATATATAGCCATCTGCCTGATTGCCTTTAGCCGCAACTACAAAAACTGCTTCTTCATCATCCTTAACCTTCAAAAGAATTACATCTCCAATAATCTGGCTATCTGCAGGAGACTGGAAAAATGCAATCATCTGATCAATATCAGGAATATCTGCAAAAGTTGTAGCCATTAAAAGACCTTGTGAATCTATTACACAAAAATCCACTTTGGTCAACTCTTTTAATTCCTCTATACTTGTTTTGATAATCTGTTTTGTAATCATTAGTTACCTCTTATTTGAAAAACGGAAACCAGCTCTTCTTGTTATCTTCAGGTTTACCCCAGGCCTCTTCAGCAAGCTCCCAAGGTGATTTCTTGTCTATAGGCTTGCCCTCTTCATCCACTTCAACATCATATTCAGTGTCTTTATCTGTGTCTTCTTTAGGTTTTTCTTCAGATATTTCTTCTTTCTTTTCTTCCTTTTCCGGCTTTTCCTTTTTAGACTCTTTAGATTCCTTCTTTTTCTCAACCTTTTCCATAGGCTCTGCTTTATCAGAATCTTTTGTTTCTTTTTCTATTTCTTTATTCTCTAAAGTCTTTTCTTCTTTTTCTAAAGCTTCCTTTTCCTCTAAAGGCTTTTGAGAACTCTTAAAGTATTGAGTTTTCTTACTCTTAGTCAAATCAGATGATTTAGAAGAATTGCCAGCCTTTTCGCTCTCTTTGTTCTCTTCATCAAGTCTAACATAAGTTCTTTCTTCTTCCTGAACGATTGCCTTATAAACACATGCTCCTTCGGAAGGAATCTTTACTAAGACCTTACCATCCTTAACATCTATTATTTCAGTATCAAAGCTATAACCATCTGAATATGTCATGGCAATTCTTTGTAACTTCGAATTGAGAGGAATTCCTGCTTTCCATACTTCGATTTCCTTTTCAATTTCATAATTATTGTTATTTACTGCAACAATAACCTGATCATCACTTGTAAATCTTCCGTATGCAATGTAATTATAATCCTGACCAAGATTTATAAGGGAACCTGTAAGAAGTGAAGAGTTTAACTTATGAACTCTAATCATTCTTCTATGGAACTCAATTAAATCCTTATCTTCATTTCCCCAAGGATAGGTTCTTCTATTGTCTGGATCTGTAAATCCACATACACCAGCTTCATCTCCGTAATAAATTGTTGGAGCACCTGGCCATGTCATCTGCATCATAACTGCTTCTCTAAAAACAGCTTTATTAACGCCCTCATTAGCTGCCTGTGAACCTAATGTATGAACTCGGCCTACCTTTCTGTTGGTTCTGGTTAAGAATCTTGAATGGTCATGATTGCTAAGCTCATTCATAGATACCTGTAATGATGAATTTGAGAAATTCGTCTGATGATGGCTCATAGCACCCCAGAAGCTTTCTGAATTACCTCTTAAATCATCTCGATAATCGTCACTATGCTTTTGCATACCTGTTAAGAACCATGTTATTGGTTCCATAAATGCATCATAGTTCATTACTGTATCCCATTCATCGCCCATAAGCCAATCTCTTGATGAGCCATAATGTTCTGCAATAATAATTGCATTTGGATTAGCGAGCTTAACTGATTTTCTGAATTCTTTCCAGAATCTATGGTTAAATTCTGGAGAATGTCCCAAATCTGCTGCCACATCAAGTCTCCAACCATCTGCATTATATGGAGGAGAAACCCATTTCTTACCAATCTGCATAATATAGTTTGTTAAATCACGGCTTCCTTCATAATTTAATTTAGGAAGTGTATCATGACCCCACCATCCATCATACGTTGTATTGTATGGCCAACTATCATTATTGTAGAAGTGGAAATAATCCTTGTAAGGACTTTCCTTTGATACATGAGCTCCTGGTTCATATCCTTCCTGATTCTCATATATTCTCTCGCGGTCAAGCCATTTGTTAAAGGAACCACAATGGTTAAATACACCATCAAGAATAACTTTCATTCCTCTCTTGTGTGCTTCCTTTACTACTTTTGCAAAAAGTTCATTGCTTGCCTCAAGGTTTTTCTTATTGGTTACTCTGTCTATATATCTTGTTGCCAAACGGTTCTCTCTTTGACCATTTTCAAGTAAATCACCATTATCACTTACAATTTTTCCAATATGTGGATCAATATAATCGTAGTCCTGGATATCATATTTATGATTTGAAGGAGATACGAATAAAGGATTAAAGTAAATAACATCTACTCCTAAATCTTCAAGATAATCCATCTTATCGAGAACACCCTGTAAGTCACCACCATAGAATTCTCTTACACCCATATGAGCAGGATATTTATCCCAATCAGTTACCTGCTGTGAATAATCATCTAAATAGAGATATTCATTAGTAAGAACATCGTTTGATTTATCACCATTGTAGAATCTGTCTACGTAAATCTGATACATAACTGCACCCTTGGCCCAGTTAGGTGTTCTAAATCCTGGAAGAACTTTGAAATTATAGTAATCCTGAACCTCTTTTGATACTCCGCGGGCATTATAAAAGCAAACTACCTTTCCAACCTTAATCTGAAAATAGTAGTTAAATACTTTTTCATTCATTACAATAGTAACTTCATAATAATCAAATACTTCATCAGTAGCAGCTTTTTCCATTGTATATACAGATTCGCCTGAAATCAGGTTTACCATATCTACATTGTTCTTGGCTGTTCTGAATCTGAAAGTCACTTTATCCTTTGGACGGGGTTCCGCCGGAGAGACAAAATCCGACGTTGTATCTGAGAAAAGAGCCTGCTTATTGAGAGCAGGTCTCATTGTTAACATATAGTGGAATTTTTCTTCTAATCTGTTACGTGTAGCAATATCCATAATGTACCCCACAAATAAAATACGTACACTAACATTTTATAACTTTTAAGGCATTTTTTCAATAAATACCCTTACTGCATCAATAGTTTTTCCCCTAAAACGTAAAAAAGACAGTCATTACTGATCTGTCCTTTTTAGAGAAGGTATTTCTTCTTATGGGGTATAGCAAAAAACTATAATGTATTGGGGGGTTACAAGTAATAATATACTCATAACCCCCCATAAAATCAATTCATATTATTCACAAATTTGTCAAAAGTTTTACTTTCTTTTTGTGAAATATTACCAAAGGCCGTCTGGATTCATAGCTTTTTTGAACTCAGACTCGAATTCTTCACGTGTAATTCGTTCTTTTTTAACTAATAATTCTGAAACTGCATGCAATACTGCTTCATGTTCCTTAAGAATTTTTTCTGCTTCTGCATAACATTCATCAATAATTGCCTTAACTTCTGCATCTATCATGCTTGCAGTACTCTCTGAATATGATTTTGTATGTGCAAGATCTCGGCCAATAAATACCTCATCATCATCTGAATCATAATTAATAAGACCAATTTTATCTGACATACCATATTTAACAACCATATTTCTTGCAACTTCTGTAGCTTTTTGAATATCACTTGAAGCGCCTGTTGTAATATCATCAAATATTAATGATTCTGCGATACGTCCACCAAGAGAAACCATAATTCTTTGCTTCATTCTTCCCTTTGTATAGAACATATCATCATTTTCTGGTAATGGCATTGTATATCCGGCAGCAGAAACCCCTGTTGGGATAATTGAAATAGTATAAACTGGATCCATATCTGGCAAAACATGGAATAAAATTGCATGTCCTGTTTCGTGGTAAGCAGTAATCTTCTTTTCTTTTTCAGATACTACACGGCTCTTTTTCTCTGTACCAATGCCTGTTTTAATGATAGCCTTAGCCACATCTTCATCTGTAATAAAAGCTGCATCTCTCTTAACAGCTAAAATTGCTGACTCATTAAGAAGGTTTTCAAGATCTGCACCTGTATAACCTGCTGTTGTCTGAGCAATCTTTTTAAGATTAACATCGCTTCCAAGATTTTTATTCTTAGCATGAACGTTAAGAATTTCCTCACGACCTTTAACATCTGGTCTTCCAACCATAATCTTTCTATCAAAACGACCTGGTCTGAGAATAGCTGGGTCAAGGATATCTACACGGTTAGTAGCAGCCAAAACAATAATACCACTATTCTCGCTGAAACCATCCATTTCAACAAGCATCTGGTTTAATGTCTGTTCTCTTTCATCATGTCCGCCACCCATACCAGTTCCTCTTCGTCTGGCAACGGCATCGATTTCATCAATAAATACGATACAAGGCTTGTTTGCAGCTGCTTCCTCGAACAAATCTCTTACACGTGAAGCACCAACACCAACAAACATTTCTACGAAATCTGAACCTGAAATACTATAAAATGGAACTCCTGCTTCACCAGCGATTGCTTTAGCAAGAAGAGTTTTACCAGTTCCCGGAGGGCCCTCAAGCAAAATACCCTTTGGAATTCTAGCACCCATTTTTGTATATTTTACTGGATCCTTAAGGAAATCAACGATTTCTTCCAAATCTTCCTTTTCCTCTTTAAGACCAGCAACATCAGCGAGTTTCTTCTTATTATCTCTAATCATTTTTGCACGGCTCTTACCAAAATCCATAAGTTTGCCGTTGCTTCCTCCACCAGCACCAGATACCATATTTATCATAATGATAAAGAAGAAGACACATACAACTGCCATAATAAGTGTTGGCAAAAGAGAAATGAACCAGTCTTCTCCTGGTACTTGATTTACAACAGGATCAATTCCGTAGCTTCTTATCCAGCTTTCAACCTCGGCAACGTCAGTAACATACAATGTATGATCCTGACCATCCTTTGTAGTTACATATACTTCACCACCATGAGAATTTAACTCCTGTCCAATTTCAATACCTGAAACCATATTATTTTCAAGCTGTGTTTCAAGCATTCCTCTGGTATATGGTTTAATTCCAAGAAGTGAATTTACATTCAATCTTGAGATGAAAATACCAAGAACAATTAATAGTCCAATTAAAATTAATGCTCCGGTAAGTCTTGGTTTTCCGTTCTTATTCACTTAAGCCTCCTATTTTAAAATACTATTATCTTCAAGTTCAACCTTACCTATAAATGGAAGGTTTCTATATTTCTGGTCATAATCAAGACCATAACCTACAACAAAATAATCCTCAATCTTAAATCCTGTATAATCTACTGGAACCTCTACTACTCTTCTATCTGGTTTATCAAGAAGTGTACATAAAGCCAAACTTGCAGGTTGTCTGGACTTTAACAACTCAAGTAAATGGCTAAGTGTTCTTCCTGAATCGATAATATCTTCGACCACAATAACATTTCTGTTCTCAACAGATTCTTCAAGATCTTTGATAATCTTAATATGACCACTTGACTCTGTTCCACCACCATAGCTTGATACAGACATAAAGTCGATTTTCACATCAAGATTAATTCTTTTAGCAAGTTCGCACATAAAGAAACTTCCACCACGAAGAACACAAATAAGAAGAATTTCTTTTCCTGCGTACTTTTCTGTGATTTCAGCTCCAATTTCGCGGATTCTTTTATCAACTTCTTCTTCAGAAATCATTACTCTGATTTTTTCCATTACAAAAACTCCTATTCTGAATAATTTACAACAAGAATATTTTTTGTTGTATCCGATATTTTAACATCTGCGCTTATTCTGTAACCAACGAGCCACAAAATATGATGTCCATCAGCAACAAGCGGAATCTGATTTCTAATAGCAGATGGAATTTTCTCATTCTTCATATAGTCTGATAAAGACTGCTTATCACCTCTATCGTTAATAACTATATAATCTCCCTGCTCTTTAAATCGTGCAATCGGACATTCTATTTTATCATAATCAAGCCATTTAGTGTACAATTCATTAGGAATTAATTGCGAATAATACTCTGTCTTATTAAAACTTATCTTTTTGAGTTCATTCAAATTGACTTCCTCTTCTAAGCTTTTAGATAAGCAAACACCATCATATTCTCTAAGAGCGTTTATTCCATAAATAAGGTTTCTTTTTTTACCAGTCTGCAAAGAAAACAAATCCATTACTGCTTCAATCTGTACAGAAGAAATATCTCTAGCCTTGCTTGCAACCAGAATTAATGCTTTATGAATAACTCTTTTTCTTATTGCTATATGGCATTCCAAAATGTCATTTTTAATCAAAAGACCTCTTGATGTATTTTCTAAATATAGCTCTAAAGCTTTGTCTGTTTCTATAGACAAATAATCTTCTATCTCTCCTAGCAAAATAGCAGTCTGGGCAATATGATCAGTTGCATTTGAAACTAGTGAATTCATTTCAGGAATAATCTTATGTCTAATCTTATTTCTTGAATAATCATCACACTGATTTGTTTCATCCTCCACATGTTCGAGCTTATTATCTAAAAGATATTTATCTATCTCTTCCTTAGTTAAGCAAAGAAGAGGTCTAACAATATTTGTATTAACCGCTTTAATTGAGGCAAGCCCATTAATTCCCGTTCCTCTAGCCAGATTAAAAAGCATTGTCTCTGCCACATCCCCCTTATGATGAGCTATGGCAATAACATAATTGTCTCCAAATAACTCTTTTCCTGCTTCGTTAAATAATCTGTATCTTTCATTTCGACCAGCTTCTTCTATGGATACTCCATTTTTTTCTGCGATTTCTTTACATTTAATAGAATAAACACTAACTGGAATATCCAAAGCCTTACACATTGAAACAGAGAAATCCTCATCTCTTTTGGCTGTAGTCCTAATCATATGATTAATGTGAATAGCATGAATACTTAGATTCATATCTTTTTGAAGTGCCTTTAATATATGTAAAAGACAGACAGAATCCGCACCACCTGATAATCCCACAATTACATTATCATTATCCTTCAATATTCTGTTTTCTAAAATGTAACTGCGTACTTTTTTCATTTTTCACCTACATATATATTAGTAGAATAAATTCTACCAAAATGCATAAAAAAAGCAACCCGAACCAACTTCGAATTGCTTATTATTCAGTAACAAATAAGATTTCATTATCATGCACTAATCTGTATTTTTCTCTTGCGACTTCTTCATAATATGCAGTTGTCTTAGTATACATTGCATATTCTTGAATTTCCTGAGATCTTTCTTTCTCTTTTTCAAGAAGAACCTGATATTTCTCAATCTCCTGATTGTATACGTTCTGTCTCTTCTTAAGAGAATAACATCCAACGCCAACAACCAAAACTAATGTACAGATAATCATCAAAACAACGATTGGTGTAACCAGTGAAATTTTCTTAAATTTTGGAATTTGATATGCTGGAATACGCCAATTCATCCTTGAATTTCTCCCCATAATTATTTCAACCTTCTCGAGTTGACATAAATAGTTTACGATTAAATATGTATTATGTCAAACGTTTTTTGACAAATTATGTAACCTATTTTAAACTTTTTTCAATACTCGAACATTCGTTTTGTTTACTATTTATGGGGATTTTACGGCTTTTGTGACAATATTACTATATGATATGTTATGTAAACCTCAACATATTGATTAGATTACATAACATCATACATTTCTTTGGCATCTTCCTTATGAATCGACTCTGTAATCCTTGTGATTTTAACAGTTACAATTTTATCAGCGAATTTAATACCAATAACATCTCCGACATTTACATCTGTTGATGCCTTAGCAACCTTATCATTTACTGTTACTCTTCCTGCATCACATGCTTCATTTGCAACTGTACGTCTTTTAATCAATCTTGATACTTTTAAATATTTATCTAATCTCATCTTAATTACCTCATTAAAAAAGGCAGCTTATTAAGCTGCCTTCTCTCCAATTCAAACAGAATTTAAATTAGTTTAACTTGTCCTTTAAAGCCTTACCAGCTTTGAACTTTGGAGCCTTTGATGCAGGGATCTTAATTTTCTTCTTTGTTGCAGGGTTAAGACCTTCTCTTGCTGCTCTTTCAGCTACTTCGAATGTACCGAATCCAACTAACTGAACCTTTCCACCCTTAACTAATTCTTCTTCTACTACTTCTACGAAAGCAGCAAGTGCCTTATCAGCATCTTTCTTTGATAATTCAGCTTTTTCAGCCATAGCTGCGATTAATTCTGTCTTGTTCATTTGCGAACTCCTCCTATACTTACTCTTTTATAGTCCGTACGTTTCGTACTTACTATAATATTTATAGTGTTTTTACCCTGATTTGTCAAGGAAAAACCCCAAAATAACGGATATTTAGCCACTTTACATATACAATATGATGTTTCCTTGTAACTTTTCGTTAAAGAGTTATTTCCCTTTTTCTTCTTATTATATATATACATTCATTGTTTGCCTCAATTGTTGTCTTTATATCTTTTATTTGTTATAATTTATAAGACTATGTGATTTCATTAAAGGAGTATTAATGATGATTCTTAATTTTGATTCAGCTATTTTGCTTTGGATTCAGGACGTTATCAGAAACCCTGTTCTTAATCCTGTTTTCATTGCTATAACTCATCTTGGAGATGCAGGAGTGTTTTGGATTGTTATTTCCGTTATACTTTGTTTCTTCAAGAAAACAAGAAAAGCCGGAATCTTCGGTCTTTGTGCTCTTTTAATGTCTGTTCTTATTAATAATGTATGTTTAAAGAACCTTATCGGAAGAATTAGACCTTACGAAATAATAGCTGGACTTGAATGTCTGGTAAAACATGCCCACGATCCTTCTTTCCCTTCAGGTCATACAGGTGCCAGCTTTGCAGCAGCTTCAGTATTTCTTAAAGAATTACCTAAAAAATTCTCTATTCCTGCTCTTGTTGTTGCAGTATTAATTGGTTTTTCAAGACTTTATATTGGAATCCACTATCCAACTGATGTATTTGCTGGCGCAATATCAGGATTTGTTATCGGATTGCTCGTATGTATTATTGGCAACCTGATTTTCGATAAAATCAAATCCAGTCGTAGTAATAAAAAGGAAGTGAATTAAATGAATACAACAGTTATCATCCCAAGTCTTAATCCGGATGAAAAAATACTTTCTACTGTAAAATCATTGCTAGATGAAGGCTTCTCAGACATTATTCTTGTTGATGATGGAAGTGATGAAGCTCATAAATCGCTTTTTGAGGAAGCTAAAGAAAAATTTGGAGTTACACTCCTTGTTCACGAAGTTAACAAAGGTAAGGGAAAGGCTATGAAAACAGCCTTTGAATATGTTTTAAATAACAGACCTGAAAAGCCTAGCGTTATAACTGTTGATGGAGACGGTCAGCATCTTGCTAGTGATGTTAAAAGATGTATTGAAAAACTTGAGGAAAACCCAGGCTGTTTCGTAATGGGTGTTAGAAACTTTAATCAGTCAGACGTACCTGCCAGATCCAGATTTGGTAACAAGGTTACAAGAGTTGTTTTTGGTCTTTTATGCGGAATCAAGGTTAGTGATACACAAACAGGACTTCGTGCCATTCCTTTTGAGCATTTACCACTAATGCTTGAAGTAGATGGTAATCGTTATGAATATGAAACAAATCAGTTATTTGCAGTTAAAAATGCTTCTATTCCATTTAAGGAAGTAGTTATTAACACTGTATACATTGAGGAGAATCAGACTTCACATTTCAGACCAATTCGCGACTCAATCAGAATTTACGGAATTATTTTAAAGTATATAGCAAGCTCCGGAGCTTCATTTATTGTAGATATTTCCATATTTACTATTGTGAACTTTATTTTGGGACATCTTAATGTTTCCTCTGAAATAAGTCTCCTTGCTGCTACTATTTCTTCGAGAATTATAAGTTCACTCTTTAATTTCTTTGTAAACAGAAATGTCGTGTTCAAATCAAAAACTGGAGTTGGTAAGACAATGCTTAAGTACTACACCCTTGCAGTATGCCAGGCAAGTGCTTCATATGGTCTTGTTTATCTTTTCTCCTCTATTATTTTTAGATTGCCAAGCGGAAGCTTATTAAGTTCTATAATTAAATTCCTTGTTGACTGTGTTCTTTTCTTAATTAGTTTCAGAATTCAGCAAAACTGGGTTTTTGTTTCAAAAAAGAAAAATAACTAATCGGAGGCTAACATGATTAAAAATGTTCTCAAAATAGTTGGCAGAATAGCTCTAGTTTTACTTACAACAATTGTTATTCTTGCTGGCACACTCTTCATTATGTTGAAGAAATGCTGTAATGGTCCATCTGAAGCAGCAAGAGATTTATTTATTACTACAATTCTTGAAACAGGTCAGCTTAAATTCTTGGCTGGTATGGTTTGTACAGATGAACAAATTCAGGAAGTTGTTAACAAAAACTCTATGAGTGAAATGGATACAACTGTTGATACTTCATTAATCTCTATTAATACAAATGAGTCAGAAGATAGTAGTTCTTCTCAATATGATGAAGAATTTGATGAAAATGGTATCAGAATCGAAGAGATTTCAGGTCGTACATTCTTCGCAAAGATGATGATTATCAAAGATCCTTCACAGGTTGTAATGGCTTCTGTATATAATAACGGATGGCCTGAATATGGTAAGGACCTTGATGTAATTGTTTCTGAAAGAAATGCAATTGCTGGTGTTAATGCTGGTATTTATCAGTCTGCTGGTAATAAAGGTGGTCAGCCACTTGGTGTTGTAGTTCAGGATGGCAAAATCACTTACAATAATCCTTCAGGACTTACAGGCCTTTACATGATTGGTCTTAACAATGACAATATTTTGATTATTAAAGATTTATCTGGTATGTCTTCTTCCGATTTCGAAAGATATGTACAGGAAGAAGGAATCAGAGATGCTCACTGTTTCCAGGAAGAATCTTCTGATGCAAATAACCATTTCGTATCTCTTATTAGTAATGGTGAAGCTAGAGAATTTAAGGGCTCTGGTTCAGGTGCAAACCCAAGAACAGCTATTGGCCAAAGAGCTGATGGTGCTATTCTTCTTCTTGTAACTGATGGTCGTGGAGCAAGTGGTCACCTTGGTGCTACAGCCTCTGACCTTATCAGTATTATGCAGGAATATGGTGCTGTAAATGCAGCAAACCTCGATGGTGGTAGTTCTTCAACAATGGTTTACAACAATGCTTATGAAATGACTAGTGTAACCTTCTACTATCAGAACTCATCATGGAAATTACCTACAGCTTTTGCTGTATTACCAAAAGAAAATTAAGGAGGCTTTAAATGGATAACAAGAATTCAAACATTGAAAGACGTTCTTCAAATAGACAGCCTTCTTTAAGAGAGCAGGCTAATGCTCGAATGAGAGCAGCTTCAGGAAAGAGTTCTTCTCAAAAACCTGTTAAGAAAACTCAGACTTCTCAAACTCAAAATGTTAAACCAAGAGAAGCTACATCTCAAAGAAGAGTTCAAGAACCTGCTTCAAGAACTCAAACTAAGAGTAATACAAAAGCTTCAACAACAACTAGAAGATCATCTTCTGAAAGACCAGTACAAAGACCTGCTGCAAGGGAAGTTATTCAGTCAGAAAGAAGCAGAAACACTTCAAGAAGCAGTTATAATAGCAGAAATAAACAGAAAAAATCTGGTTTCTCAAAATTCTGGATATTCTTTGGATTATATATAGCACTTTTATTAGTTTTAGCTGCACTCTTCCTTGTTTATACAGATAAATCACTTAAGAAATTTGAGAAATCTCAGTCTGAATATTATATGAGTGAATATGTTAAGACTTTTGAACAAAAAGTTCGCGATAATTCACTTACTACTGATGATTTCACTATTGAAGATATTGATTTAACATTTGTTGATACAAGCGTATTTATGAATGATTACATTTCTTCATTAAATAATATATCTTCCTTCACATTTGAAAGAGATCCTAACAGCTATAATACCGAATCTCCTATTTATAACATTTTCGGAGATGGTAACCCTGTTGCTCAGGTTCACTTAGACGCAATCAGCCAGTCAAAGCTTTTGGCAATCCTTACAGTAATGGATTGGGATGTTGAATCATTGGCGCCAATTTGCAGTATCGATGTAACAAGCTACACATTTTTAATTCCATCTAATTATGTTCCTTTAATTGATGGCATTCCTGTAGCTTACTCATACCAGACTGGAAATGTATATGATGTTGAAGAATTCGCTAATATTTCTGAATACATTTCAATGCCTCAGCTTGTGGAATATAAAGTAGACAATGTTCTTCAGAATTCAACTGTTTCTGTTATAAGTGAGTCTGGTGAAGCAGTACCTTTTGAAAAAGATGGAAATACAATCACTGCTAAAAGTTCAGTTGCTAATGCTACTCTTTCTGATGATAGACGAGAAATGTCTCTTAAGATGGTTCAGACATATGAAGACTTCAATACTGATGACTTAAGTGGTCCTAATCACGGTCTTGAAACAGCTCAGGGATTATTTATTAAGAATTCTTTATATTGGAATATGGCTAAACAGTGGGCAACAGGTGTGGATATTACTTTCACTTCAGCTCATAGATTTAACGATCCAAAATATAGCAATGTTGTAGTAGATAACTATGTTGAATATTCAGACAGATGTTACTCAGTACATATTGCATTTACCAAAAACATGATATTCACAAGACGTGATGGTACATTCAGTAATGACTTTGATTCAACTGTTTATTTCGTTTATTATGATGATTCAGATGATGAAACAGATAATCCTAAATGGTACATCGCAGATATCATTGCAACTACAAAATAAAATTAAAAAGACATATCAAACGATATGTCTTTTTTTTATGCATTCTAATATTTGATAATGTATTTATTTATAGGATTTCCCTGAGCAGAAAACTTTGCTTCATATTCTGTCATGACATTGCCTTCACTTAACTCTGCATCTGCATGTAAATCTCTTGTGCAGGCAAGTAACTGCCAATTAGCTTCCTTAACCTCTTCGAGTGCAAATTCGAATAATTCATTATTATCAGTCTTGAACTCGATTACTCCGTCTTCCTTGAGAATTTTTTTGTATCTTTCAAGGAACTGTCTGCTTTCAAGTCTTCTTTTCGCATGTCTATCCTTTGGCCATGGATCAGAAAAATTAAGATAAATTCTATCTACTTCCTTCTCACAGAAAACATCAACTATATCTTCTGCATCCATTCTGATAAACATCAGATTAGCAAGTGGTTCAGCTTCCATCTTCTGAATTGCTCTTATTAAAACTGATGAATATTTTTCAATTCCAATATAGTTAATAAATGGATTGTTTTTGGCCATTTCATAAATAAACTGACCTTTGCCCATTCCTATCTCAATATGGATAGGATTATCGTTGGAAAAATACTCCAACAATCTACCTTTTTGTTCCTTTTCATCATGTATTACAAAATCACTTTCTGCAATATACTCCTTGGAACCAGGTACATTTTTAAGTCTCATTTCTTCTCCTTCTAAGTGTGCTTTCTAACACACTCGATTAGCATTATACTATATACTATGTAAATAAATCAAATATTTATTATGCTAATTATTTTAATTAAAGAGTCATTATGTTATCATAGTAATGATTTTGAATATAAGGAATATTGATATAAATGAAAAAGTTTAAGATATTGCATAGGTTCCTAACTTTTCTGTTTGCCAGCCTAATTTTATTTTTTAGTGTGGCATATGTTAAAGCAGATGGTGAAGATGATTATGAAGCTTTATCTGAAGCCAGGAAAAATCTTCCAATACAGTCTAACTCCATTCAGGGCTGGCCGGAAGGTCCACAGGTTTCAGCAGAGGCTGCTATCTTAATTGATGCTAAGTCAGGAACTATTTTATATGCCAAAAACATAGATGAAAGATTATTTCCAGCTAGTACTACAAAGATTTTAACCTGTGTACTTGCTTTAGAGAATTCTGAGCTTGATGATACAGTAACCTTTTCCTATGACGCCGTTCACGCGGTTCCTTGGGATGGATCAAAGATTGGTATGGATGCTGGCCAGACATTAACAATGGAAGAATGTCTTCAGGCTATTTTAATCGGTAGTGCTAACGAAGTATCAAATGCCGTTGCTGAACATGTTGGTGGCTCAATGGATGGCTTCGTTGATATGATGAATGCCAGAGTTAATGAATTAGGTCTTACCAATACTCATTTTGTAAATGCAAATGGTTTATTTGATGAGAATCACTACACATCAGCTTATGATCTTTCTATGATAGCAAGAGAATTCTTTAGTTATGAAATGCTTGCTAAAATTGCTAGAACACCAAAGGTTGAATTTTATCCAACTGCTACTCAGCCAGATGAAATAACTGTTAATTCTAAAAACCTTTTATATGAAGGAAAGAAATATCATTATGAATATCTTGTTGGATCCAAAACAGGATATACAGATATGGCTAGACAAACTCTTGTTTCATGTGCCAAAAAGGATGGTATGGAATTAATCTGTGTTGTACTTAAGGAAGAATCTCCTTACCAGTTCACAGATACAATCACCTTGTTTGAATATGGATTTAATAATTTTTCATTAGTAAATGTTAAAGATATTGAAGATAATTTCAATCCAGACAATAGTGACTTCTTCAATACAGGTACTGATATTTTTGGTAATTCAACAGAACTTTTAAAGGTTAATGAAGATGCAAAGCTTATATTACCAAATGAGGCTGATTTAACAAATCTTAAAATGAATCTGGTATATGAAACAGATAATCAGAATGCCGTTGCCAAAGTATTATATACCTATAACGGCGCTGAAGTTGGTTATTCAGATATTATGCTTAATTCTTTGTCTACTGATTTCTTTGAAAGCATCTATGTTGAAGATGATGCACCTATTACAAACGTGGATGGTAAATCAGTTTTCATTAATGTAAAGATTGTACTGATTGTTATTGTTTGCATTGTAATATTAATAACTATTATTCTTCTTGC
The DNA here is from genome assembly GCA_024403275.1 of Lachnospiraceae bacterium. Classification (GTDB taxonomy): domain Bacteria; phylum Bacillota; class Clostridia; order Lachnospirales; family Lachnospiraceae; genus UBA3766. The sequence continues at coordinate 76,364 of JAKSSD010000002.1, read as the reverse complement.
TTACACACAAATCAAAGCATACAGAAGAAAGAAACGTGCTGAAGCAAGAAAAAAGAAAAATAAAGATAAAGACAGATATTATAAATCATCATCCAAACGTCATAATTTTAAAGTATAAAAAATGCACTTCTTATGAAGTGCATTTTTCCTATTTTTCCTCAATTTCTTCTTTTGTATCTTCCACAACTTTTTTCTTCTTTTTACCAAATACCAAAAACTTACTAAAGATATAATTTGCAATCGTAACAAGAACTGCAGAAATAACTATCTTAACAAACCAGTAATATATTTTGTCCTGTCCATCAATATCTGCAATAACAATACCTATCTTAGAAACAACAAGGATAAAGAAATTCTTAAATGAAACTACATTTATAAAGAACCACATTATTACTACATCTAATATCCATGTAGATACTCTTGATAGTGCAAACTCCATGAACTCTTTTACTATTTTCTTATTTTTACTCTTGAAAACCCATTTTCTATTTAAAGGATATGCAAACGAAACACCAACAACCCAACTAATAGTATTAATCAAGAAGTTTTGGAAACCAATATTTGAATCCAAAAAGAATTTTGCAAAAAAGCAAGCTGCCCATGAGACAATTGTTGTCAAAACTCCTACAATTAGGTAAATAATAATTTCTTCGTATTTTTTATATAGATTTTTCAGTTTTTCCATTATTTCTAAATATTTCTTTCTTTATATTTTTATAGTATAATTCTCACATATTGGAGAATAAACTATGAGTAATTCAAAATTAGATGATAAACCATTATTTGAAAATAAATATACACTCACTAGAGAGATGAACAAGAAATATGCCAGAATTACATATTCAATGTTACACTCAAAATGGCAGATATCAACATTCGTAATATCTATTATATTATTTTTGTTAGCATTTGTAATGGTATTTCTGAAATTACCCATTTTATTTGTGATTTTTATCCTTATAGGCTTATATGTTTTCTTTATGTCCTGGTTCGGATACATTTTTCAGGCATATATTTCATATAAGGATATGGCCAGATTCTATGGAGACCCTATAAATATGCATATCATTTTCTATCCTGAATTTTTCAGAGTTGTTGGTGATAATGAAACCTTTGACTTTTTCTATAGTCAAATTAAAGACAAGATAGAATATGAAAATATGTCTATTTTTATCATTTCTGGCAAGGGAATGATAGAACATGGTCAGATAATTAATAAATCAGCTTTTTCTCCGGAAGATTTAACCAAGTTTTATAAAATCTGTCTTGATAAAATAAATATACAATCTAAATAAAATAAGCGGGATCTTCTTTTTGAAAATCCCGCATTTTTTTCTGGCGTCCCTGACTGGAATCGAACCAGCGGCCTTTCGCTTAGGAGGCGAACGCTCTATCCTACTGAGCTACAGAGACTTATAGGTTAAATATACAGTATAACGATTAAGAGTCGTAATCAGAATTAATAAATCCCTGAAGCCATACTGTTCCTTTAAATCTGTAACCTTTTTGTGGCTCACCAAATAAATCCTTTTCATTAATACAGATTTTAATGGTTACACCCTTAACTAAAACATCCAGTAAATATATACCTTCTTTAGTTACACTATTCTCTACTCTTTTATAATCTGCAATATCTCCAAGAACCGAATATAAATCACATTCAGCACCACAAGGAATAAATGACGAATCAACAATTGTATAAATATCCATTGCTTCAACAAATATCTGCTCGGACACAGTTACATTTGTTAATATATCCTCATGTCTTACTGCTGCAAAAGCGCCTTGATCTCCATCATAAGCTTTACTTAAAAGATTTACACGCTTCTTATGAAAATTACGAGTATCTTCTATTTCAGTATCATTCTTTTTTATAGGAAGAATTACATTTCCTGCAATAGATAAACCTGAAATACCAATTTTACATTTTGTATCCTTAATATTTCTAATCTTGTATATTTCATCTGCATTCTGAACAAAGAAATAAACATTTTCACTTAAGTTTATATCTTCATAAACACCAATGAATTCTTCACCTGAAATCTTCTTCTCAAATGAACAGTTATCTTCTTTGGTCATATTTGTGTTCTTATAATATGGAAATACTGACTCACGATAGATATTTCCCTTGCTATCTTTAATTACTCGAACACAGATCCCAATATCTTTACTATATTCAAGGCATTTATCCATAAGAATATATTTTGGATGATTCTTTTCGATTTCTTCAAGGTTTTCTGAACGATAAGTGATACTTTCAACTATTCTTTCATAGTCTTCTCTGGAGAAATTGTCCAAAAAGCCAATTGCTCTAAAATATCTGTTCATTCTTGCTCCAATAAATCAAATTATCTGATTTCTGTTTTTCCACCCATGTATGGCTGAAGAGCCTTAGGAATCTTGATTGAACCATCAGCCTGAAGGTTATTCTCAAGAAATGCGATAAGTCCTCTTGGAGTAGCAAGTACTGTATTGTTAAGTGTATGAACATAATATGTTCCATCTTCACCCTTTGTACGAATACCAAGACGACGTGCCTGAGCATCTCCAAGAGTAGAACATGAACCTACTTCGAAATATTTCTTCTGACGTGGGCTCCATGCTTCTACGTCACATGATTTAACTTTAAGATCAGCAAGATCACCACTACAACACTCAAGTGTACGAACTGGAATATCAAGACTTCTAAAGAACTCTACTGTATAGCTCCACATCTTGTTATACCACTCCATTGAATCTTCTGGTTTACAAAGAACAACCATTTCCTGCTTCTCAAACTGATGTACACGATATACACCTCTTTCTTCAAGACCATGTGATCCACCTTCTTTACGGAAACATGGAGAATAAGATGTCAATGTAATAGGAAGGCTCTGTTCTTTAACAATCTGTCCTTTAAACTTACCAATCATTGAATGCTCTGATGTTCCGATTAAGAATAAATCTTCGCCTTCAATCTTATACATCATAGCTTCCATTTCTGCAAAGCTCATTACACCATTTACTACACTGCTACGAATCATGAAAGGAGGAATACAATATGTAAATCCTTTATCAATCATGAAATCTCTTGCATAACTAATCATTGCAGAATGAATTCTTGCTGCATCGCCCATAAGATAGTAGAAACCTTCACCACTTGTACGGCCAGCTGATTCTTTATCAAGACCACTGATTTTCTCAAGAATTTCAGCATGATAAGGAATTTCAAAATCTGGAACTACTGGCTTACCAAATTTTTCGATTTCAACATTTTCTGTATCATCTTTACCAACTGGAACAGAATCATCAATGATATTAGGAATTCTCATCATGATGTCTGTAACCTTCTCTTCAAGCTCTGCCTGTTTTGCTGTTAACTCATCAATACGAGCATTATTTGCAGCAACCTGCTTCTTAGCTTCTTCTGCTTCTTCTTTCTTTCCCTGAGCCATGAAAGCACCAATCTGCTTAGAGATTGTATTCTTCTGTGCCTTTAAATTATCTGCTTCCTGCTGAGTTGTTCTTCTTTCCTCATCAATCTTGATAACTTCATCAACTAAAGGTAATTTCTCATCCTGAAATTTCTTCTTAATGTTTTCTTTAACAACATCTGGATTTTCTCTTAAAAATCTAATATCTATCATTTCATTTCTCCTTTTGAAATACTATTATTGCCAATCTTTTTTATTATACTACTCAAAACACATAATTTGTACTATTAAACTATTTTTCTTCTACTGGAGTAGGTGTTTCTTCTTTAGCAATCTTCATTTTTCTTCTTGTTGCTTTATCAATTGCAAGCTGTTCTTCTTCACCAAGTGCTATATCACACTTTCCATTCTTGATTTTCTTAGAATAACAATAACAACCTGATGAATTATGAATTGAGTTAATAAGAATACCTGTGTCATTCTCATCTAAAAGAACAAGACAAAAGCTAAGCTTTCCACCCATTTCCTTAAAGGCATCATATTTTACTAAGCCGACCTTCTGAAATGCTGACTGATGTTTAGCATATAAATCTTTTATTTCTCTTGAATGCTTATTGCTAACTTTTCTAAGAGAATCCTGTTCCTCACTAATCTGGAAAATCTTATCTTCAAGACTTTCAGCAGTAGAACCCTTCATAAATTTTTTGTATGCTTTCTTGAGTTTTATATTCTCATAAATCATATAAATAAGTCCACCTAAAAGAAGGAGACAAAAAATAAATAATAAGAAAATCAATACTCCAAGATCTGCTGTACCAAAACCGATTTTAGTTAAAAACGCGCTGTTCATTAATATCCTCCATGCTTCTAAAATAGTTTAGAAACATTTCTTTATATATTTTATGTAAACCAATTTTATTTAATGCAGTCAATGATTCTTTCGAAATCTTCATTAGAATAGAACTCTATTTCAATCTTTCCTGTTCCATTTTCCTTAACTGTTACATTAACTTTGGTACCAAGCTGATCTTTAAGTTTATTCTCGTAATTCTTATAAGCATCAGATATCTGAACTATTTTCTTATCCTTTTCTCTTTTTTCTTTACCTACATTCTTTACAGCTTTTTCAATATCTCTTACACTCATCTTCTCATCGAAAACTCTCTGAGCAAGTGCATATTGTAAATCTGCATTATCAATAGCAAGTAATGCTCTTGCATGACCTGCGCTAAGCATCTCATCAATTAACATCTGCTGAACTTCTGGGCAAAGCTTAAGAAGTCTCATAGTATTAGTGATGTTAGTTCTACTCTTTGATACTTTCTCAGCAACTTCATCCTGTTTTAAGTTGAACTCTTCAATGAGTCTTTTATAAGCCATTGCTTCTTCAATTGGATTCAAATCCTCTCTCTGAATATTCTCAATAAGAGCAATCTCAACTATCTCAAGTTCAGTAAGATCCTTTATAATAATAGGAACTTCCTTAAGTCCAGCAATATTAGCTGCTCTCCATCTACGTTCACCAGCAATAATCTCATAATATGTTCCTCTATCCTGAACAATAAGTGGTTCAATAATACCATGTTCTTTAATAGAATCTGCAAGTTCCTGAAGAGCATCTTCATTGAAATTTCTTCTTGGCTGCTGCTTATTTGGCTCAACCTTAGAGATGTTCATCATAACAATACTATCTTTAATCTCTTGGCTAATACTTGGTTTCTCAACTTCTGTATCAATTAATACGTTAAGTCCTTTTCCCTTATTAAGTCCTTTTTTGAGTGCCATATATTAATATCTCCTTATTTCACTTTAAGAATTTCATCAGCAAGTTTTGAATAACTCTCTGCTCCAGCTGACTTTGCATCATATGCACATATAGGCATTCCATAACTTGGTGCTTCTGCAAGTCTTACATTTCTTGGGATAGTTGTCTCAAATACTCTTTCTTCAAGAGCATCTTTTACACTTTCAACAACTTCCTGAGAGAGATTAGTTCTGGAATCATACATTGTAAATACAACACCTTCCATTCCAAGTGAAGGATTTAATTTCTTTTTGATAAGATTAATTGTATGAATTAACTGACTTAATCCTTCCATTGCATAATATTCGCACTGAATTGGAACAAGTACTGAACCAGCAGTAGTCATTGCATTAATTGTCAACATACTAAGTGATGGAGGACAATCAATGAAAATATAATCATACTGATCCTTAATCCAATCTATTTCATTCTTCAAAACAAAGTCTTTATTATCTGAATCTAATAACTCAATCTCTGCAGCGGCAAGATTAACATTTGTAGGAATGAGAGATAACTTAGGAAATACCTCAGTTAAGATACATTCTTTTACTGAACATTCCCCTAATAAAAGTTCGTAAACTGTATTCTCTACTTCATTCTTCTCTACACCAAAACCACTTGTTGTATTTCCCTGAGGGTCCATATCTATAACAAGAACCTTTTTACCTTTTTGGGCAATAGCCGCAGATAAATTAATAGCTGTTGTTGTCTTACCAACTCCACCCTTTTGGTTTGCAATGGCAATTACTTTACCCATATATATAACTCCTTATATTTAATATATTTAATTAAGCCCGTGTTTTTTGATTATAACATTTATGATTTTCTTTATCTATATTAAAAATGACGAAAATAAATTCTTCTTTTTACATTTATTTCTTTAAAAAACTATATATTGTTTTTATAAACATAACTATTTATATTACATATATTTCACCAACCACAAGTCATTCTTAATGTTTCACGTGAAAATTACAAAATATAGTGTTACATGTTTCACGTGAAACATAATCTTGAATAAATAAAAAAATGTTTCACGTGAAACAACTAAATATAGATATAAAGTAAAAATCACTTAAATCTATATATAGATGAATAATAATGTACTATTAAAAATAAATATAATTAAACAATAATACTGATTATAGAAATAATAATCTATATAAATAAAAAAGGATAACAACTAAATGTTATCCTTAATAATACTTATAATGGTTTCTTTGAAGGAGTTCCTGCTTTTCTTGGATACTGCTTAGGAGTATTTTTAATTTTATTAATACATACATTTATTCTTCCAAGATCAGAATTAGGAAGAATAAACTGATTAAGATTAGGTTTCTTACCACCTAAAATTCCAATAGCATTTCTAGCAGAATCTATTTCTTCTAATGAGTTATCAGTTTTATATGCAATAAACATACCACCAACTTTTACAAAAGGAATACAATATTCTGATAATACAGATAAATTGGCAACTGCTCTAGAAACAACAAAATCAAAATGTTCTCTATACGAATCATCTTTAGCAAGATCTTCAGCACGAGAATGAATAGCAATTATATTATCTAACTCTAATTGATTAATAATCTCATTAAGAAAATCTACTCGTTTATTTAATGAATCAACTAGTGTTACATTTAATTCAGGAAATAGAATCTTAATTGGTATACCTGGAAATCCAGCACCTGTACCAAGATCAAGAAGAGTTTTATTTGATAAATCTGAATCTACACTTTGGCTAAAAGATAGTGAATCTAAAAAATGTTTTTTAAGAATTTCATCATGATCAGTTATTGCAGTAAGATTTATCTTTTCATTCCATTCAACAAGTAGTTGTGAATATAGATTAAACTGATTAATTTGTTTATCTGTAAGGGTAATATTCCATACCTTTAAATCATCTAATAATTGTTTCATATAATATATACCAATAATCTTATTTACCAATTGATGTTAAATATACTAGTAAGACAGAAATATCAGCAGGTGTAACTCCACTAATACGAGATGCCTGACCAACTGAAAGTGGTTTAAATAATTTCAACTTTTGACGAGCTTCCAATCTAAGTGAAGATACATCATCGTAATTGATATCATCAGGTATTAATTTTTTTTCCATTTTCTTAAATGAAGCAACCTGTCTAGATTGTCTCTCAATATATCCAGCATACTTAATTTGAATACAAACTTGTTCAATAATATCTTCGCTTAACGAACATCTGTTCGTATCGAAATAAGTAATATTATCATAGTTTAGTTCTGGTCTGCAAAGTAACTCAGCAAGTGATGTAGCTGTATGTAAAGGTGCAGAACCAAGTTCTTCAAGATATTTTTGATTCTCTTTTCCAGAACCTACAAAAGTATTATTCAATCTTTCAACTTCTGCATCAATTGCACTTTGCTTATATAAAATATAATCATATTGTTCTTGACTTATAAGTCCAACTTCATAACCATATTTTCTAAGTCTTAAATCTGCATTATCTTGTCTAAGTAAAAGTCTATATTCAGCTCTTGAAGTCATCATTCTATATGGTTCAAGATTTTCTTTTGTAACAAGATCATCAATTAAAACACCAATGTATGCTTCACTTCTATCAAGAATTAATGGATTCTTACCCAAAACTTTTCTTGCTGCATTAATACCTGCAATCAAACCTTGAGCAGCTGCTTCCTCATAACCTGAACTACCATTAAACTGACCAGCAGAAAATAAACCAGAAACAGATTTAATTTCAAGTGATGGAGAAAGCAATCCAGGAGTAAGACAATCATATTCGATAGCATAAGCATTTCTAACAATCTTACAATTTTCCATACCTGGAACAGTTCTATACATTTTTAACTGAACATCTTCTGGAAGAGAAGAACTCATTCCACCAACATAAACCTCGTTAGTATATAATCCTTCTGGTTCAATAAATACCTGATGTCTTTCCTTATCAGCAAACTTAACTACTTTATCTTCAATAGAAGGACAATATCTTGGACCTGTTCCTTCAATAATTCCTGCATATATAGGTGATCTATCAAGGTTTGCTCTTATAATTTCATGAGTATCATTATTTGTATATGTTAAATAACAGGATACTTGTTCTTTTTGTATATCAGCAGGATTAGTTGAAAATGAGAATGGAACAATTTTTTCATCACCCTTTTGTTCTTCCATTTTACTAAAATCAAGACTTCTTTTATCCATACGGGCTGGTGTACCAGTTTTAAATCTTCTTAATGTTACACCCATATCTTTTAAGCATTTTGATAAATGAGTAGCTGCCTGTAAACCATTTGGACCAGTATAAGTAATAGCTTCGCCACAAAGACATCTTGCATTTAAGTATGTACCAGAACAAATAACAATTGCCTTACATTTATAAGTAGTTCCTGTAAAAATTTTTACACCAGTAACCTTTTTTAAACCATCAACTTCTTCAAAAAGAATTTCACATACCTCACCTTGCTTAATAGTAAGATGTTCCTGATTTTCAAGAATATCACGCATAGAATGAGAATAATCTGCTTTATCAGCTTGAGCTCTTAGTGAATGAACAGCAGGTCCCTTTGAAAGATTAAGCATCTTTGATTGGATAAAAGTTTTATCAATATTTTTACCCATTTCACCACCAAGTGCATCAATCTCCTTTACAAGATGACCTTTACTTGTACCTCCAATATTTGGATTACATGGCATAAGAGCAATACTTTCAACTGAAACTGTAAAAATAACTGTTTTAAGTCCAAGTCTTGCACAAGCCAAAGCAGCCTCACATCCAGCATGTCCGGCACCTATAATACAAATATCTGTTTCAATAACTAAATTATTCTGTCCCATATTATTTACCCATACAAAATTCAGAGAAAATTTTATCTACTAAATCATCACTTACTTCTTCACCAATGATTTCACCAAGAGAAGCATAAGCACTTAATAAATCAATAGAAAGAAAATCTTCTGGCATTTCATTATCAATAGAATCAATAACTCTATTAATTGATTCATAAGACTCTTTAAGAGAATTAATCTGTCTTAAATTAGAAATCATAACTTCATCATTAAAAGATATTTTACCATCAAAAAACATATCAGATAAAATACTTATAAATTGTTCTTTGCCAGTTCCTAATAAAGCACTTGTTTCAACAAACAATGGAAGTTCACAATTATTGAAACATTTAATAATATCTTCTTTATCTGTAACCTTATTTAAATCTGATTTGTTAACAAGACAAATTGTTTTTTTATTATTAATAAGAGATATTATTTCTCTATCTGAATCATCTAACTCTCTAGAAGAATCTACAATATATATAACAAGATCAGCTTTTGATATTGAATTAATTGATCTTTCAATACCAATCTTTTCAACTGAATCCTTAGTTTCATGTATTCCAGCGGTATCAATTAAATTTAAAGTAACACCATTTAAAACCACAGTTTCTTCAAGAGTATCTCTTGTTGTACCAGCAATATCTGTTACTATGGCTCTTTCTTCATCAAGTATCATGTTAAGAATAGAAGATTTACCTACATTAGGTTTACCTACTATTGCTGTATTGATACCCTCTTTTATTATCTTACCATTATCATATGATTTAATTAAATAATTAATATCTTTATTTATAGTAATAAGTTTTTCTTTTAATTCTTCTTCATAACCATCTAAAGACATATGTTCTGGATCATCTAAAGATGCTTCAATTTTTGCAATAAAATATAAAACATCTGATCTTATAGAACTTATCTTTTTATAAAGAGAACCATTTAATATAGAAACAGAATTTTTTAATGACATTTCACTTTTTGATGAAATTAAATCCATTACTGCTTCTGCTTCTGTTAAATCTATTCTACCATTTAAAAACGCACGTTTTGTAAATTCTCCAGGTTCTGCAATTCTACAACCGTTATCAATTAATAAATTCAAAACCTGTTTTAAAACATAAAGACCACCATGACAGTCTATTTCAACTACATCTTCTCTTGTATATGTTCTTGGAGCTTTCATTAAAAGAACAAGAACTTCATCAATTACATCTTTACCATTATAAATATGACCATAATGAATTGTATGAGTATCTGATTCTGATAATTTATTTTTTCCAGGACTTTTAAATATTTTATCTACAATTTCAACTGCTTCTGATCCTGATACTCTGATTTTACCAATGCCAGAAGGTGACAGTGCAGTACAAATAGCTGCTATAGTATCTTTCATATATTCTCCATAAAAATAAATAATAAGGCTACTTATAAAAAGTAGCCTTATTCACAATATACTATTTCTTTAATGTAATTACAACTTTACGATAAGGCTCTTCTCCTTCAGAATGAGTTGTTACATAACTATCATTCTGTAAAGCTGAATGAATAACTCTTCTTTCATAAGGATTCATAGGCTCAAGAGTAACTGGTCTTCTTGTTCTCTTAACCTTAAATGCCATATTCTTAGCAAGATTCTCAAGAGTTTTCTTTCTTCTTTCTCTGTAGTTTTCTGTATCAACCTTAACTCTTATATATTCTTTTGTTCCCTTGTTAACTACTAAAGAAACAATGTACTGAAGTGAATCAAGTGTCTGTCCTCTCTTACCAATAAGAACACCCATATCATCACCAGCTATTTCAATATTTAAGCAATTATTGTTAGCATCATAAGAAGCATTTACTTCATTCTTAATTTCCATCTTATCAAGAACTTCTTTGAGAAAATCAACTGCTTTCTTTTCTACTTCTGCAGCATTAACATTAATTTCTTTTTTCTTTGCAGGAGCATCTTCTTTTTTGATTTCTTCCTTTTTAACTTCTTCTTTAACAGGAGTTTTTTCTTCTTTCTTTACAGGTTTTTCTTCCTTTTTAGAAACAACTTCCTCTTTCTTTTCTTCTTTATTTTCTACAAAAACTGAAGTATTTTCGTCTGCTTCTTCTTTGATTCTTGCTTTAATCACTGCAGGCTTAGCACCAATTCCTAAAAATCCATTAGAGCCTTCTTCAATTACTTCATATTCAATAGAAGAACTACTAGCAATATAATATGAACAAGCAGCTGTAATAGCATCAGCTACTGTTTTTGCACTAAACTCTTTATATTCCATTTTTATTAGCCCCCTAACTACTTATTATTTCTCTCGTTAAAATCTTTTACCATATTAGCCTTTGAAGCAATGCTTGAACCTGAAGTCTTCTTTTTATTATCTGCTTTCACGTATTTTTCGTAAGCTTTTTTATCTTTTTCTTTCTGTTCATCAGTTTTCTGAGACTGCTTGCTGTATGGATTTACAAATTTAGTATTTGTATTTGCCATATTGTTAATACCCTGAGTAAGAACACCTCTCTTAGCAAGTTTTGCATTATATTTTTCCATGTTCTTCTCAATAACTTTATCAATATCCATTTTATCAATGTACTTATTGATAGCAACCTGCTGAATACTTCTTACAACAGCACCAATAATCCAGTAAATACCCATACCTGCTGGAAGAGTGAAACAGAAGAATGCTGACATAAGTGGCATAAATGTATTCATCATCTTCATAGAAGACATCATTGGATTTTCATCATTTGGATTTGTTGAATCATTACTCTGAGCCTGTGGAGCAAGCTTTACACCAATCCACTGTGTAACAGCAGCTAAAATAGGAATTAAAATAGCTACAAGAATAATTAAATAATTAGCATGTCCAAAATCTGCCTGACCTTTGAAAAGGTTAAGAATATTATTATCTGCAAGACCAAGCTGTGTACAAATAGTATCAGCTGGAGAATATCCTATATTAATACCAAGAAATGAATTGTATCTTTCAAGAGCAAATTTTGTATTATCAATAAGAGTAGTTAAATCTGGGAAATTATTAGAAATAACTGTCCACTCTGTTGAACTTGCTCTATTTAAAACATCAATAAAAGTATTTCTTGTTGTTTCAATTGCTGCAGCACTATCAGGACCTGAAAGAGCCTGTGTAACTTTATCTACTGAAATAGTATCAATATTGAAATATTCAGGTTTAAACTGTTTCTTAAATGCAATTGCTGATTTAAATAAATCTTTATCCTGAATTAATTTAGCTGATTTTACAAAAACTTCAGCATCTACAACTTCATTTGTAGATCCCATACCCATCATTGCATTAACAAGATTGTAAAACTGATACTTTACCATTGGTACATATGCAGGAATTGCATAAATAACACGATAAAGTGCAAATAAAATAGGCATCTGAATTAATAACTGTAAACAGCTACCTGTTGGTGATACACCATACTTAGCATAAACAGCTGATGTTTCCTTATTCATAGCATCCATAGCTTCAGGTGTCTTATTATTCTTATACTTAGCCTGAATAGCCTGAATTTCTGGATTCATAATTGCAGATAATTTTGAAAACTTCTGCTGCTTAATTGTTAATGGTAACATTAATAAATAAATGATTACTGTAAAGATAATAATTGCTACACCAAGGTTAGCAGTTCCACCCCATAATGATGCAATTTTATCTAATACAAAAAATATAGCTTCCATTAATTTACCAAGTACCCATGCAACCTGGCCAATAATGAAAGTTGAATTCTTAGTTAATAATAACTCGTACAATTTAAAGCCTCCTTAATTACGGTACAGGATCATAACCACCTTTAGAAAATGGATTACATCTTAAAATTCTCCAAGCAGCCAAAAAACTGCCTTTAATTGCTCCATATTTTTGAATAGCTTCCAGTCCATACTGGCTGCACGTTGGAGTATAAGGGCAGCGTGTTGTTTTTAAAGGTGATAAATATATTTGATATATTCTAATTAAGAAAATTAATACATGTTTCAATTTTATCTATACCGTCTGTTTCAATAAAGTTTTGTTTAACTTCATTAAATGTAATAATGCACTCTCAATACTTGCATAATCGCAAGCGTTAGATTCTTTGCGTGCTATGACTACAATGTCTAAACCACTATTAAACATATTTTCATGTAGTCTGTAACTTTCTTTAATAAGTCTTTTGACTCTGTGTCTGACAATACTATTGCCTACTTTTTTACTAACTGATATTCCAAGTCTGTTTCTATCCGTATCATTTTTCAACGTATATATTACTAAATATTTATTACCATATGATTTACCGGATTTATAAACATTTTGAAAATCATCATTTTTTTTTAAAGAATCTGTAAATACCATATTTACTACCAAATAAAAGTAAAAAAAGGCCACAAAGCTGCGGCCAATTTATTTTTAACTTATGCTGTTAAAGATTTTCTACCTTTAGCTCTTCTAGCTGCTAAAACTTTTCTTCCGCCAGGAGTACTCATTCTTGCTCTGAAACCATGAACCTGAGATCTCTGTCTCTTCTTAGGCTGAAATGTCATTTTCATAAAATTCACCTCCATTTCTTATACGTCGAAAACACATAAATTATATAAGAAGAAACTAATCCAGTCAAGTTAATTTTTTCCCTTATTTTCTAACAATTTTAATATTTTTATTTTTTAACAACATATAGAAATTTTAATATAAAAAAATCTATATATTGAATTATTTTTTACTAAAGGTTTAAATAATTAATTTACATAAAATTATCAACAACTTGTTAATAAAATGTTGATAACTTATTTTTTTATTAATTATTTTTTTCACAATCAAGTATTTACCGAATTTTATGGAGTTAATTAAGTTATCTACATATTTAACATCAATATTACATAAATATACAAAAAGTTAACATAAATTCAATACTTTAAATATTATTATTTTCTCTCCTATAAATTTGATTTTATTATATTAATTATTTATAATATATTTAGCGAAGGAGGCTTATTATGAAACCAGTTGAAGAAAAATGGAATTTAATAAAAGACGTAGTAATTAAAGAATATAATATATCTCCTATTGCGGTTAAAACCTGGATTGATCCAATGGAATATTATAGTGAAACAGATGATACTGTCACAATAATGTTACCTAATAATAAATCTAAAATATTAGAGCTTATCACTGAAAAATACAAAGATATATTTACTATTGTTATTTCAGAAACACTCGATTCTGATTATGATGTTAATTTCATAGTTGATGAAGTTAAACCTCAAGAACAGCAGTTTATCAACAATACTAACACTCAAATAAACGATAATAACACTAGTTTAATTAAAAAATATACTTTTGATAATTTCGTTACAGGTAATAATTCAATGGTTGTTAGTGCATGTCTTGCTGTTGCGGAAACTGCCGGAACTGACAATATAGCTTTTAACCCATTATATATTTATGGTGGATCAGGACTTGGTAAAACACATCTTATGCATGCTATAGGCAACTATATTAATGAACATAATCCTGATTTAAAGATTCTTTATACCAATAGTGAAACTTTTACAAATGAAGTTGTAAAATCAATTAGAAGCGGTAAAAGAGATAATACTGATTATATGTCAGCACTTCATAATAAATATAGAAATGTTGATGTGCTTCTTATAGATGATATTCAATTTATTATAGGAAAAGATGCAACTCAGGAAGAATTTTTCCATACTTTTAATTCATTATATGAAAATGGAAAAGCTATTATTATTTCTTCAGATAAAAATCCTAAAAATATGGAAATATTTGATGAAAGATATACATCTCGTTTCCAGATGGGATTACCAGTTGACATCCAGCCACCTAACTATGAAACAAGAAAAGCTATTCTTATTCAGTTAAATAATAAACATGGAAATAAAATAAATGATGAAATTCTTACTTATATTACTGATAATATCAGCTCTAATATAAGAGAACTTGAAGGAGCTTATAATAAATTAATAGCTTTATCAAGAATTTCTTCAGATGATATTACTTTAGAAATGGCTAAAAACAGCCTTAAAGATATTATTAATCCTAATAAAACCAAAGTTATCAACTTTGATATTATTATAGAAGAAGTTTCTAATCATTATAATGTTTCAGTTAATGATATTAAATCTAACAAGAAAAATAAAGAAATTGCTACTGCAAGACAGGTTGCAATGTATTTATGTGAAAAATTAACTGAAGATACTAAAACTAATATTGGTAAAAAAATGAACAGAGATCATGCGACTGTAATACATAATATTAACAAGGTTAAAGAAAGTATTGATAGTGATCCAACATTTGAGAAAAATATTGACTCACTTATCAAAATAATTACATCTCTATAAACATTTTTATCCATTTAAAAAATCCTGTATTTTTGGTATAATTATATAGTTATCAACATTTCAACAGGTACTATTACTATTATTAATAAATTTATATAATATTTATTTTAGGAGAACTGCAAAATGAAGCTTTCAATCGAAAAGGAATCACTTTTAAAATCTTTATCAATTGTTGGTAAAGCTATTTCAAATAAACCAACTTTAAATACTAGTGGATGTATTTTAATTGATGCAACCAGAGGTTATATTAGATTACTTGCTAACAATGAAGATATGGCTATTCAAAGTATTGTTGATGGTGATATTGAAGAAGAAGGAATGGTTGGAATTGATGCAAGATTAATTACTGACATTATTAGAAAGATTCCTGATGGTTATATTACTCTTTATTACAATGAAAATGTTGATGAAGATTCTATTCAGGTTCTTATTGAAAGCAATAATATCAAATTTAACATAAGTGGTAAAAATGGATACTTATTTAGTGATCTTCCTGAAATTGAAAAAGATAATAAACTTGAAATCAGCCAGTATGCTTTAAAGGATATTATAAGAAGAACAATTTTCTGTACTGCTCCTGTTTCAGTTAACAAAGTACTTGAAGGTGAATTATTTACTCTTAAAAATGGTAAATTAAAAGTTGAAGCTATTGAACAGAGTCGTGTTGCTATAAGACAGATAGATATTAACAATGATGATATTGACCAGAAGGTTATTATCAAAGGAACTTGTTTAAATGAACTTATTAAAATTATTAATGATGATACAGAATCAATTGTTAATATGTATTTCATGGAAAACAATGTTGTATTTGAATTTGATGAAAATATTATTGTAATAAGATTAATTGAAGGTAACTTCTTTGATTCATCTAATTTAAAATACAATGATTATGTAACAAAAGTTGAGATTAATAAGAAAAATCTTTATGAATGTTTAGATAGAACTACACTTATTGCAAAAGAAGGCGAAAAGAAATCTGTTAAATTGATTATTAGTGATAATAAAATGAATGTAAGTGTTATTTCACAGATTGGTAGCATTAATGAAAATATTGAAATCTTCAAAGAAGGTGAAGATATGGAAATTAATTTCAATCCTAAATTATTAATTGATGCTTTAAAAGCTATTGATGAAGAAACAGTTACAATGTACTTGATTGGTAAGAAATTCCCATGCTTCATCAGAAATGAAGAAATTTATAATTATGTTGTATTACCTGTATTAGGTTAATAAATAGAGGTTATTATGGATTTTTATTTAAAAGATGATTTTATTAAATTAGGTCAATTATTAAAAGCTGCTAACCTTGTTGATAATGGAGCTGATGCTAAATTTGAAATTCAAAGTGGTAAAGTATTATTAAATGGTGAAGTTGAAATTCAGCGCGGTAAAAAAATTGTAAAAGGTGATGTTATTAAATATAAGGGCCAGGAAGTAACAATTAAATAACAGGTGAAAAATGATAATAAAATCATTAGAGTTAGAAAAATATAGAAATTATGACAATTTATATATTGAATTTGATAAAGGTACAACAATTCTAACTGGTGAAAATGCTCAAGGTAAGACAAATATACTAGAAGCAATTTATTTATCATCAAATACTAAATCTCATAAAGGAAGTAAAGATGCAGAAATAGTTAAATTTGATGCTGATGAAGGTCATGTTAGAACAATTCTTAATAAAAATGATGAAGATGTAAGAATAGATATTCATTTAAGAAAAGGAAAATCTAAAGGAATAGCTGTTAATCTTGAAAAATTAAGAAAAGCATCAGAGTTAATAGGTATTATTAATGTTGTACTCTTCTCTCCTGAAGATCTTAACATTATAAAGGGTGGACCTGCATATAGAAGATCTTTTCTTGATATGCAAATTTGTCAATTAGATTCTTCTTATGTATTTAACTTAAGTAATTACAATAAAATAATTGAACAAAGAAACAAATTATTAAAAGATATATATTTTCAACCAGCTTTAAAAGAAACACTTTTTATTTGGGATTCTCAATTACAAAGTTATGGTGGAAATGTAATTAATAAAAGAGATTCTTTTATTAAAGAACTAAATGAGATTATAAAAGAAATTCATTTAAAACTTACTGATGGTAAGGAAAATATTGAATTATTATATGAACCAAATATAAAAGCGGATGAAATAGAAAGTAGTTTAAAATTAAATGCTGAAAAGGATTTAAGAAGTAAAATTACATCAGTTGGTCCTCACAGAGATGATTTTGTTATAAATGTTAATGGAATAGATGTTAGAAAATTTGGTTCTCAAGGACAACAACGTACTGCTGCTTTGTCACTTAAACTTGCTGAAATAGAAATTATTAAGAAAAATACAAATGATAAACCAATTCTTTTACTAGATGATGTTTTATCAGAACTAGATTCAGGTAGAAGAAATATGTTACTAGAAAGTATAAATGATATTCAGACAATTATTACTTGTACAGGTCTTGATGATTTCATAAATGAAAGATTTACGATTAACAGAGTATATAAAGTTAGTAACGGAACAATAGAATTAATACAGTAGGAATAATAATATGGGTAAAAATGAAAACGAAGTAGAATATGGAGCCGATCAAATTCAGATTTTGGAAGGTTTACAGGCCGTAAGAAAAAGACCTGGTATGTATATTGGTAGTACTTCAATAAGAGGTCTTCATCATCTTGTATATGAAATAGTTGATAATTCAGTTGATGAAGCTTTAGCAGGATATTGTGACACAATTAAAGTTGATATTAACAGTGATAATTCTATTACTGTTGAAGATAACGGACGTGGTATTCCAGTAGGTATTAATCATAAAGCTGGAGTTTCAGCTGTAGAAGTAGTATTTACAGTTCTTCATGCTGGTGGAAAATTCGGTGGTGGAGGATATAAAGTATCTGGTGGACTTCATGGTGTAGGTGCATCAGTTGTTAATGCTCTTTCAAAATGGCTTGAAGTTGAAATTAGTAAAGATGGTAAAATTTATTATCAAAGATATGAAAATGGTGGTCATAAATTAGAGGCATTAAAGGTTATAGGTGAATGTGATATTGAAAAAACAGGTACTAAAGTAACATTTATGCCAGATGATGAAATATTTGATGAAACTATTTTTGATTTTGATACTTTAAAAAATAGATTTAGAGAAATGGCATTCCTTACAAAGGGATTAAAAATTGTTCTTACTGATAAGAGAGTTGATCCTTTTAAAGAAAGAACATTCCATTATGAAGGTGGTATTAAAGAATTTGTTGAATATTTAAATAAAGGCAAAACTCCACTTTACAATGATATTCTTTATTTCGAAGGAAATAAGAATAATGTAATGGTTGAAGTAGCTGTTCAGCATAATGATTCATATAACGAAAGTATTTACAGTTTTGTTAATAATATTAATACTCCTGAAGGTGGTATGCATTTAACTGGATTTAGAAATGCTATTACTAAAACTTTCAATGATTATGCAAGAACTAATAAAATTCTTAAAGATTCAGATGCAAATCTTTCTGGTGAAGATATAAGAGAAGGTCTTACAGCAATTATTTCTGTAAAGATTGAAGATCCTCAGTTTGAAGGTCAGACAAAACAGAAACTTGGTAATGCTGAAGCAAGAGTAGCTGTTGATAGTATAGTTAGTGAACAATTAACATATTATCTTGAACAGAATCCTTCAGTTGCAAAAATTATTTGTGATAAATCTCTTTTAGCTGCAAGAGCTAGAGAAGCTGCTAGAAAGGCAAGAGATCTTACAAGAAGAAAAACAGCACTTGAAGGAATGGCTCTTCCAGGAAAATTAGCAGATTGTTCAGATAAAAATCCTGAAAACTGCGAAATTTACATAGTCGAGGGTGATTCTGCGGGTGGTTCTGCAAAGACTGCCAGAGATAGAGCTACTCAGGCTATATTACCACTTCGTGGTAAAATTCTTAACGTTGAAAAAGCTAGACTTGATAAGATATATGCAAATGCAGAAATTAAAGCTATGATTACTGCTTTTGGTACAGGTATTCATGATGATTTTGATATTTCAAAGCTTAGATATCATAAAATTATTCTTATGACTGATGCCGATGTTGATGGTGCTCATATTAGTACTCTTCTGCTTACGTTTATCTATAGATTTATGCCAGAGCTTATTAAACAGGGACATGTATATCTTGCTACTCCTCCACTTTACAAGTTGGAGAAGAATAAAAAGGTATGGTATGCATATTCAGATGAAGAGTTAAATCAGATTATTAATGAAGTTGGTAGAGATCAGAATAACAAAATTCAGCGTTATAAAGGTCTTGGTGAAATGGATGCTGATCAGCTTTGGGAAACAACAATGGATCCTGAACATAGAATTCTTAAGAGAGTTACAATGGAAGGTGAAGTTGAGTCAGAAACTGATTTAACATTTACAGTTCTCATGGGTGATAAAGTAGAACCTCGTAGAGAATTTATTGAAGAAAATGCAAAATTTGTAAAGAATTTGGATATTTAGTATAGATAATTACCTAAATAAACTGTCAAAGAAGTATTTTGACATGGAGGGAAAATGGAAGATACAATTTTTGATAAAATAGAAGAAGTTGACCTTAAGAAAACCATGGAAGACTGTTACATCGATTATGCGATGAGTGTTATTGCCGCTCGTGCTCTTCCAGATGTAAGAGATGGTCTTAAACCGGTTCAGCGTAGAGTTTTATACTCAATGGTTGAACTTAATAATGGTCCTGATAAGCCTCATCGTAAATCCGCGCGTATCGTCGGTGATACAATGGGTAAATATCATCCACATGGTGACAGTTCTATTTACGGTGCTTTGGTAAATATGGCACAGGACTGGTCAATGAGAGCTCCTCTAGTAGATGGTCATGGAAATTTTGGTTCTGTAGACGGTGATGGCGCCGCTGCTATGCGATATACAGAAGCAAGACTTTCAAAGATTTCAATGGAACTTTTAGCTGATATCTATAAAGATACAGTAGATTTTGTTCCAAACTTCGATGAAACAGAAAAAGAACCAACAGTACTCCCATCTCGTTATCCAAACCTTCTTGTTAATGGTACGACTGGTATTGCTGTAGGTATGGCAACTAATATTCCACCTCACAATCTTCGTGAGACAATAGATGCGGTTGTTAAAATTATTGATAATAAAGTTGAAGAAAACAGAGCAACTGAAATAGATGAAATAATTGATATTATTAAAGGACCAGATTTCCCTACTGGTGCAATGATTCTTGGTACAAGGGGTATTGAGGATGCATACAGAACTGGTCGTGGAAAAATCAAGGTTCGTGCGGTTACAGATATTGAAACTCTTGCTAATGGTAAGAACAGAATTATTGTTTCTGAGCTTCCATATATGGTTAATAAAGCAAGATTAATTGAGAAAATTGCTGAGCTTGTTAAAGATAAAAAGCTTGATGGTATTACAGATTTACGTGATGAGACAAACCGTGAAGGTATGAGAATTGTTATTGAACTTCGTAAAGATGTTAATCCTAATATTATGCTTAATAATCTTTATAAGCATACACAGTTACAGGATACATTTGGCGTAATTATGTTAGCACTTGTTAATAATGAGCCAAAGGTTCTTAATATTCTTCAGATGCTTGAGCATTATCTTGATCATCAGAAGGAAGTAGTTACAAGAAGAACAAAATATGATCTTAATAAAGCTGAAGAAAGAGATCATATTTTACAAGGTTTACTTGTTGCACTTGATAATATTGATGAAATTATTAGCATTATCAGGTCAAGTGAAAATACTCAGGTTGCAAAACAAAGATTAATAGAGAGATTTGGTTTTTCAGATGTTCAGGCTCAGGCTATCGTTGATATGCGTCTTAAAACTCTTACAGGTTTGGAAAGAGAAAAGATTGAGAATGAGCATAAAGAATTAGTTGAAAGGATTGCATATTTGAAGGGAATTCTTGCTGACGAGAATGTACTTCTTGGTGTAATTAAAGATGAAATTCTTCTTATATCTCAAAAATATGGAGATGACAGAAGAACAAAGATTGGATATGACATCTATGATATTTCTAATGAGGATCTTATTCCTAATGAAAATACAGTAGTTGCCATGACTAGTCTTGGATATATTAAGAGAATGACAGTAGATAACTTCAAGTCACAGCATCGTGGTGGTCGTGGAATTAAGGGTATGAACACTATCGAAGATGATTATATTGAAGATTTACTTATGACTACAACACATCATTATATTATGTTCTTCACTAATCTTGGTCGTGTATACAGACTTAAGACATATGAAATTCCTGAATCTGGAAGAACATCAAGAGGTGTTGCAATTGTTAATCTCTTACAACTTAATCCAGGTGAAAAGATTTCTGCAATTATTCCAATTAAGGAATATGAAGAAGAAAGAAATCTCTTCATGGTTACTCGTAAGGGTACAGTTAAGAAATGTCATATTACAGATTTCAGTAATATTAGAAAGAATGGACTTATTGCTGTTAATCTTAAAGATGATGATGAACTTATTGAAGTTAAATCAACAGATAAGGATACAATTATTTACCTTGTTACAAAACAGGGTATGTGTATAGCATTTAAGGAAACTGATGTAAGATGCATGGGTCGTGGTGCAATGGGTGTTAGAGGTATGAACCTTGCAGATAACGATGAAATAGTAGGAATGCAGCTTGATCATCAGGGCGAAGCCCTCTTAATAGTATCAGAATTAGGTATGGGCAAGAGAACACCATTATCAGAATTCAATGTACAAAAACGTGGTGGTAAGGGTGTAAGATGTTATAAGATTACTGACAAGACAGGTTATGTTGTAGGAGTTAAGGCTGTAAATGATGATCATGAAATCATGATGATTACATCAGCTGGTATCATTATTATGATTCCTATGGAAGATGTATCAGTAATCGGAAGAAATACTTCAGGTGTTAAATTAATTAATCTTGAAAAGAAAAACAAGGTTGCAAAAATTGCTAAGGTAAGAGAAAAGATTAGTGATGGTAACGTTGAATATGATGAAATTGATGACGCCATGGAAGATATTCCAGAAGCAGAGGAAGTAGAAGATGAAAAATTAATCTTCCCTGTTGAAGAAGATGAAGAATAAAAATTATTAGAAAATCGCTCGTCGCTTCGCGACGGGTGATTTTTTTGTCTTCTTATATTATAAAAATGAAATATTTAAATTATATACTTGAAAAAGATATAAAAAAGTGTCAATATATGAAACGTTAACGATTATTTAGAAGATTATGTCATTGGAGGCATATAAATATAATGGAAGCTTATAGTGTATTTAAAGATTTAGCTATTATTATAATTGCTGCTAAATTATTTGGACTTGTAGCAAGAAAATGTAAAGCTCCTCAGGTTGTTGGAGAAATTATTGCGGGATTAGTTATTGGTCCTTGTCTTTTAGGATGGGTTCAAACTAGTGATTTCTTATTACAAATGGCAGAAATTGGTGTTATTTTGTTAATGTTTTCTGCCGGACTTGAAACAAATCTTAAAGATTTAGTTAAAACAGGACCTAAGGCATTAGCAATTGCATGTGCTGGTGTATTTGTTCCTCTTGCAGGTGGTACACTTCTTTATATGTTATTCTACGGCTTCTCCGCTATAGGAACTGAAGAATTCTTTAGAGCCTTATTTATAGGAACTATTATGACAGCTACTTCTGTAAGTATTACAGTAGAATCACTTAGAGAAATGGGCTATCTAAAAGGGAAAATTGGTACTACTATTCTTAATGCAGCAATCATTGATGATATCATAGGTATGATTGTGCTTACTGTAGTTATTGGATTTTATGATTCTGCGGCAAAACCTATTACCGTTGTTTGCAACACAGTACTATTTATGTGTATTGCTATTGTTGGTGGTTTCTTTGCTTATAGAATTTTCCAAAAGGTTGATCAAAAATATCCTCATTCAAGAAGAATTACAATTGCTGGACTTGCACTTTGTTTAGTAATGGCTTATTGTGCTGAAAGATTTTTCGGAATTGCAGATATTACAGGTGCATATGTAGCAGGTATTATTCTTTGTAATATGCATGATTCAGAATATATTGCCAGACGAATGGATATTAACTCATATGTATTGTTTGGACCTATTTTCTTTGCAAGTATTGGTTTAAAAACTAATATAAGAAATCTTAATTGGGATATTCTTTTATTCTCACTTGGATTTGTTGCAGTAGCGTTACTCACAAAGATTATTGGTTGCGGACTTATGGCAAAGGTATGTAATACTCCAATGAAGCATTCTCTTAAAGTTGGTGTTGGTATGATGACTAGAGGAGAAGTTGCTCTTATTGTTGCTCAAAAGGGTATGAATGTTGGATTATTGGATCCAGTATATTTCACTTCAGTAATCCTTCTAATTATTACATCGTCCATTCTTACACCTATATTGCTTAAGCTTTTGTATGCAAAATGGCCTGAAGCGGCTACAGAATAGAAGAAAAACACGGTTTTTTACCGTGTTTTTTATTGCAAAAAAATACTATTGTATGAGATATATTTATCGGATAAAATGATAGTTGATAATTTGAAAAATGGTGAATTAGATGAAAAAGAGTATTGCTATTATTGGCGGTGGCGTAGCAGGATTAAGTGCAGGAATTTATGGCCAGCGCGCAGGATATGAGACAACTATATATGAAAAAAATACAGTAATGGGCGGAAGCTGCAGTGGATGGTACAGAAATGGTTATGCAATAGATAACTGCCTTCACTGGCTAACTGGTACAAACGGAGAATCAGGTCAGTATAAGCAATGGGTTGAACTTGGTGTTATAAATGAAGACACTCATATTTTGCAAAGACCTTATTTTTCTTCATCAGAAACAAATGGAATTAGAATTACACTTTGGAGAGATCCAGAAAGAACAAGAGCAGAGATGCTTAGTATTTCTCCTGAGGATGAAACAGAAATTAATCTGTTTATAGACTGTGTTAAAGTAGCTTCAGATGTTATAGGTAATTTATCCCACATTCAGAGAATTCCTAAAACTGTTACGGAAACAGAAAAAGTTTTATCAAATTTTGATTTTGCCAGACGTTCAGTTTTATATATGGGTCTTAATAATGAGCAGTGGGCAAAAAAATTCAAATCAGAAGCAATTAGAAATCTGATTCTTGATTTTTGTGCAAAAGAATATGAATCTTACTGGCTCATTATTACTTATGGTTTCTATATAAGTGGAAATGCTGACATTATCGAAGGTGGATCAATTCAAATTGCTGATAGTCTGGTCAAAACCTATCTTGAAGAAGGTGGAAGAATTGAGACAAATATGCCTGCAAAACAGGTAATTATTAAGAAAAAGAGAATTCCTAAGATAGAGAAAAAAGCAAAAATCAAAACAAAGCATGCAGAATTTATTATTTTTGAAAATGGTGAAGTTGTTGAAGCAGATTATATTATTTTTGCATGTGATATCAAATATGTTTTCTCTAAACTTATAAGAAGAAATAAGCATACACCAAAAATTATTAGAAAAATCTTTAGAAATGATAAAGAATTTCCAATGTATAGCGCTTTTCAGATGGCATTTTCAGTTGATGGTCTATTTGAAGAGGTTGAGGATACACTTGGATTCACATGTAACCCAATTGAGGTAGCTATGCAAAGATATGACAGAATAATGGTTAAAAATTATAGATGCTATGGTGATTATATAGCACCAGAAGGAAAAACCGTTATTCAGTGTATGTTTATGCAGTATGAAAAAGATTTTAAATTCTGGAAGAAGTTATATAAATCTGATAGAGATAGATATAAGCAGGCTAAATTAAATATAGCTAATGCAGTTTTAAATGAGATTATAAATAAGTTTCCACAGTATGAAGGAAAAATAAAGGTACTTGATACATGGACACCTTATACATATGCAAGAAGAAATAATGATACTAATGGTGCTTTTATGAGATTCATAACTACTGCCATTAGTAGAAAATCATCTATTCCATCAGAAGTAAAAGGGGTAGATAATGTATTTCTTGCCAGCCACTGGTTAAGATATCCAGGTGGACTTCCAATGGCTGCACACACAGGAAAAATTGCCATTAATATGATTGACGAAGTGGAAAAATCCAAAATAGTACTTCCATTTATTGGTAATATTCAAAGTAAAATTATTGATCCAGTAATGGAGAATATGAAGAACAGTAAGAGTAATTAGTATTAGGGGAGTAAGTCTGGTGAATAAACTTGTAGTTATAGCTGGAACAAATGCATCTGGAAAAAGTGGTTTAGGAATAGAATTAGCAGGTAAATATGATGCTGAAATAGTATCTGCTGATTCTAGACAGGTTTTTACAGGATTAGATTTAGGTTCAGGAAAAGTAACACCTGAAGAAATGAAGGGAATACCACATTATCTTATTGATGTTGTTAATCCTAATGATTTCTTTTCTTTGTCACATTATCAAAAGATGGCTTATGAAGCTATTGATGACATTCACTCAAGAGGAAAGAAAGCTTTTGTAGTAGGTGGAACTGGCTTATATGTTAATTCGATAGTAGATGGTTATAATTTAAATGATGCAGAGCCTGATTTTGCAATAAGAAAAGAAGTTGAAGAAAAAACAATAGATGAGCTTATTGAGATTATAAAAGGAACAAATCCACTGGCATTAGAAAAACTTGATTTAAATAATAAAAGAAGACTTGAGCGTGCTGCAGAGAAGGTTTTAACTGGAAAATATAATGAAAATCCATCAACACCTAAATATGATACTCTTGTCATAGGTGTAACCTGGCCAAGAGAAGTACTATATGAAAGAATCAGAGAAAGACTTGATAGAAGACTTGACCAGGGAATGATAGAGGAAGTAGAAAATTTAAGAAAAAATGGTGCCAGCGATGATTTTCTTTTCAGGCTTGGACTTGAATACAGATATATACTTATGTATTTAAGAGGCGAGTTTAAAGATTTTGATGCTTTTTATAATAAGTTATTTATGGAAATAAGACATTTAGCTAAGGAACAGATGACCTGGTTTAGAAAAAGAAGCGATATTCATTGGATTGATATGACAAAAGATCCATTTAATGAAGCATCAATACTAATAGAAGAGTTTTATAATAAATAGTAAAATTTTTATTGACAAATAATAAAAAAAAATATAAGATAGTTTTCAAATACGAAAAATGCGTTGAAGGAATTATGCATCGTTTGAAAGTTTCAGAGAGCTGGTGGTTGCTGTGAACCAGTACGGAAGAACGAAATGCAGTCTCACTCCGGAGCAGAACTCTTGAAAAATGTAATTGAAAGTAAGGAGTTCCGGCGAGTCCCGTTATCATGACTAAAGATATGATAGTATCTTACTGAGAGACTGTTTTGACAGTAATGTGGGTGGTACCGCGGAATACAATGTATATTTCGTCCCTGAAATCCTAAATTGGATTTCAGGGATTTTTTAATTCAAAAAAATAAGGAGAGAAGGACAGTAATGAAAAAAATCAACATTGCAGACATGACAATTGTAGAAAGTTCAACAAACAGAAACTATTCAATGAATTTCAAAGAAAAAACAGAAATTGCTAAAAGATTAGAAAAACTTGCAGTTAATGTTATTGAAATGCCAAAAGCTTTGGAACAAACTGATTCTTTACTAGTTAAATCTATTGCTTCAATGTCCAAGAAAAGCATTGTTTCAGTAGCATGTGGTTTAAATAAAGAGGAAATAGACGCAGCTTTTAATTCTGTAAAAGCAGCTATTTATCCAAGACTTCGTATATGTATTCCAACTTCATCAGTTCAAATGGAATATATACTTGGTGAGAAAGCGAAGAATGTAATAGTTAAGGTTCCAGAAATGGTAGCTTATGCTAAATCTCTTTGTAATGATGTTGAATTTTCTTGTTTAGATGCTTCAAGAAGTGAAATTGATTTTGTAGCAGAAGTTACAAAAGCAGCAATTGAAGCAGGTGCTAATGTTATCGATTATTGTGATACAGCAGGTGTTATGCTTCCAGAAGAAATGGGCCAGTTTATAGCAGACATGAAAGAGAAAGTTCCAGCATTAGAGAATGTAACTATTTCAGTAACATGTTCTGATGAAATCAGAATGGCTAATGCTAATTCAATAGCAGCTATTAAAGCTGGAGCAACTCAGATAAAAACAACACTTGTTGGTAAATCAGCTCCAAAGATTGGACATTTTGTAAATCTTTTATCAGAAAAAGGTGAATCAGTAGAAGCAGAAATAGATGTTTCTCGTTCAGAATTCAATAAAATCCTTCGTCAGATGACATGGATTGAAGGTGAGCAACAAGGCGTTAAGGTTTCATTTGAGAATGAAGAAGCTGAAAAGCCAGAAGAAATCAATCTTGACGAAACAGCAGATATTTCAAAAGTAATTAAGGTTATTAAGAAACTTGGTTATGAATTATCTGATGATGATAACGCTAAAGTATACAAAGAATTTAAGCGTGTTTCTGAAAAGAAGAAAATTGGAACTAAGGAAATGGAGGCAATTATTGCAACTGCGGCACTTCAGGTTCCATCTACATATCAGCTTGTAGATTTCGTTATTAACAGCGGAAACATTATTACTCCAACAGCATGTGTCACTCTTGAAAAAGAAGGAAATGCATTAAAAGGATTAAGCACAGGAGATGGTCCTATTGCAGCAGCCTTCCTTGCAGTAGAAATGGTAGTTGGACATCATTATGAACTTGATGATTTCCAGATTCAGTCAGTTACTGAGGGTAGTGAGGCAGTAGGAAATGCACTTGTTAAGCTTCGCTCAAATGGTAAGTTATATTCAGGAAGTGGTATTTCTACAGATATTATTGGTGCAAGTATCAGAGCATATATCAGCGCAATTAACAAAATTGTTTATGATGAAAAAGAAGCTAATTAATCATGGTTAAAGGAGAATAAAATGAAACTTTCATTTAGTACAAACGGATGGAATGAATTTGACTGGGCAGATTTTTACGTAACAGCAAAAGACTTACAGTTCTCAGGTATTGAAATTCATGATATTAAGAGAGAGATTTTCTCAGGTAAAAACAGACCATTTAATAATGAAAATATAGTAGAAACAGCAAGAAAGTTAGCTCAAATGGGCCTTGAGATTTCAGCCCTTGATTCTACTTGTGATGTAGCAGATAAAGATAAGATTGAAGAAAACATTGCAGAAATCAGAGAATATATCAGAATTGCTAAGATTTTAAAGTGTCCAGCAATCAGACTTCGTGCTGGAAAAAGCAATGAAGATACAGATGTTTCTGATGAACCAGTTATTGAATGTATTAAAGCAACATATAAAGAGGCTGATGAAAATGGTGTTTCTCTTCTTCTTGAAACAGTTGGACCTTACACAAATACTGAAAGACTTAGAACTGTTCTTAATGTATTTGCCAGGGATAATGTAGCAGCAGTTTGGGATATTCATCATACAGTTAGATATGGAAATGAAACTCCTGAACAGTCAATTCAGAACCTTGGTGCATATGTTCTTCATGTACACATCAAAGATTCAGAAGTTGTTGATGGCAAGAATGAATATAGATTAATGGGTGAAGGAACTCTTCCAATTGATGATTTAATGGGAGCTCTTCGTTCTATTAATTATGATAAATATATTTCATATGAGTGGATTCCTTCATGGCTTGAAGAATTATCAGATCCTGGAATCGTATTTCCACATTTTGTAAATTACATGGCTCAGTATGAAAGAGAAGCAAAAGTAGTAGGAAAAACTCTTTATAGTAATAAGGCAGGCACAGGTAAATATGTTTGGCCTAAGGAAGCAATTATTGATAAGACATTCCCACAGGTACTTGATAAGATGTGCGAAGAATTTCCTGATCAGTATGCTTTTAGATTTACAACTCTTGATTATACAAGAACATATTCAGAATTCAGAGATGATGTAGATGAGTTCGCTAGAACACTTATTGCACTTGGAGTAAAGCAGGGAACACATGTTGCTATTTGGGCAACTAACCTTCCACAGTGGTATATTTCTTTCTGGGCATGCTGTAGAATTGGTGCAGTTTTAGTAACAGTTAATACTGCATATAAGATTCATGAAGCAGAATACCTTTTAAGAAACTCAGATACTCATACTCTTATTATGATTGATGGATACAGAGATTCAAATTATGCAGAGATAATTGCTGAACTTTGTCCAGAACTTCAGACAAATGTTCCAGGAAAGGCTCTTCACTGCAAACGTCTTCCATTCCTTCGTCATATTATTAATGTTACAAGTAAGCAGCCAGGCTGTTTAACATGGGAAGGTGCTTTGGAACTTGCAAAGAGCGTTCCAATCGAAGAAGTATATCGTCGTTCTTCACTTGTTGATAAGCATGATGTATGTAACATGCAGTATACATCAGGTACAACAGGATTCCCTAAGGGAGTTATGCTTACACATTACAATGTAGTAAATAATGGTAAAAATATCGGAGATAGAATGGATTTGTCTACAGCAGACAGAATGATGATTCAGGTTCCTATGTTCCACTGCTTCGGTATGGTACTTGCAATGACTGCATCAATGACACATGGTGTTACATTGTCACCTATTCCATATTTCTCAACAAAGCCTGCTCTTGCCTGCATTAATCAGGAAAAGATTACAGCTTTCCATGGTGTACCAACAATGTTTATTGCAATGCTTGAGCATCCTGATTTTGAGAAAACAGATTTCTCACATATGCGTACTGGTATTATGGCTGGTAGCCCATGTCCTATAAAGACTATGGAAGATGTTGTTGAGAAGATGAACATGAAGGAAATCACAATCGTTTATGGTCAGACAGAGTCTTCACCAGGATGTACAATGTCAACTACTGATGATCCATTGGAAGTAAGAGTAGCTACAGTTGGTAGACCTCTTCCAGGTGTTGAATGTAAGATTGTTGATCCTGAAACTGGAGAAGATCTTCCAGATAATGTTAATGGCGAGTTTGTAGCTCGTGGTTATAACATTATGAAGGGATACTATAAAATGCCAACAGCTACTGCTCAGGCAATTGATAAAGATGGATGGCTTCATACAGGAGACCTTGCTCTTAGAACTCCAGAAGGAAACTATAAGATTACAGGACGTCTTAAGGATATGATTATCCGTGGTGGTGAAAATATCTATCCAAAGGAAATTGAAGAGTTCCTTTACACATACGATAAGGTTAAGGATGTTCAGGTTATCGGTGTTCCAGATGAGGCACTTGGAGAAGAAATTCTTGCAGCTATCGTTCCAAAGGAAGGCGAAACAATTACAGAGGAAGAAATCAAACAGTATGTTCGTGATCATATGGCTAAGCATAAGATTCCAAAATATGTTGATATTGTAGATGGATTCCCAATGAATGCTGCTGGTAAGATTCTTAAATACAAGATGAGAGAGGCAGCAGTAGAGAAATATAATCTTAAGAAAGCTGACAGTATTGAGACAGCATAAATTAAATAATTAAATTAACCCCTTAAATATTTAAGATGAGCCTAAATTTAGGAAAAATCTATAATATTTAAGGGGTTTTTCTATAATTTAAACCCTATTTTTAATACTAAAAATATGGTAATTTAAATATGTAGATCAATTTAGATCAATGATAAAGGAGAATTTTTATGAGCGTTATAGCAAATAATCCAATTATGCCAGGTTTTTATCCAGACCCTTCTATATGTGCAGTAGGAGATGATTATTATCTTTGTAATTCAACTTTTTCATATTTTCCTGGTTTATCAGTTATGCACAGTAAAGATCTTGCTCACTGGGAGCAGATAGGAAATGTTCTTGATCGTAATTCACAGCTTCCACTTGAAGGAGCCGATCATTCACAAGGTCTTTTCGCACCAACAATTCGTTATAATAACGGAGTATTCTATGTTATTTGTACAAATGTAACTCACGGGGGCAATTTTATAGTAACAGCAACAAATCCTGAAGGACCATGGTCAGAGCCTCATTATCTTGAGGATGCTGATGGAATAGACCCTTCATTATTCTTTGATGAGGATGGAAAATGTTACTATATCGGAACTCATCCAAATCCAGATGGAGTTAAATATAACGGAGACTGGTTTATTTATATTAGTGAAGTGGATCTTGTAAATTGGAAACTTGCTGGCGAGAAGCATAATGTATGGAATGGTGCATTGAAGGGATGTATTTGGCCAGAAGGTCCACATATTTATAAGGAAAATGGTTATTATTACATCATGCATGCTGAAGGTGGAACAGGTCCAGAACATTCAGTAATGATATGCAGAAGTAAGGATATCTATGGACCATATGAGAATAATCCTAAGAATCCTATTCTTACACATAGACATTTAGGTAAGGATTATCCTATTAAATATGTTGGTCATGGTGATATTATCAAGACTCCTAATGGAGAGTGGTTTATGACTATGCTTGCAGTAAGACCACTTAACAGATTTACTACAATGGGACGTGAAACATTCCTTGCTAAATTTATCTGGGAGGATGAATGGCCAGTAGTTAATCCAGGTGTTGGTATGCTTACAGACACAGTCGAAATAGATTTACCAGAGTGGAATCCACTTACAGATAAGAATTCTTACACATGCAGAACTAATAACAAGACTACAATTCCAGGAACAGACAAGAATTATGTTTTTGCAGAAATGAAAGAGCTTGGAGATGAATTCTTATTCTTAAGAAATTATCCAGAAGATATGTACAAGCTTGATGGAGAAGGACTTAAGCTTAAGTGTCAGGCTGAAAGTATTCAGGCTGTTGCCTCACCATCATATGTAGCTATAAGACAGCAGCATCATTTCTTTACATCAACTACAGAGATTGATGTAAGCAGTCTTGGAAATAATGAAACTGCCGGAATTGTACTAATGCAGAATAACCTTTACAACCTTCGTGTTGAGGTTACTGATGATAACTGCAATATGATTCTTTGCCAGAATGGAGAAGAGAATCTGGTAGGAAGCGTAGCTGTAAAGGATGTTGCAAAGGACAATATTGTAAAGCTTTCAATTGTTGTTGAAGGTCTTAACACAAAGGGACTTGCTGGAGATAAGCTTCTTGGAGAGTCAGAAGTATCAAATCTTTCTACAGAGGTTGCTGGAGGATTTGTTGGTTGCTGTATCGGTATGTATGCTTCAGGAAATGGAAAAGACGGAGGCTATGTAAGCTTCAAGAATTTCACATATAGCAAATAGTATCTTAGTGATAAAACGAATAGTAAAAGAATTAAAAAGTTGTAGTGTAAGCTGCAACTTTTTTTCTTGCAAAATAAAAATGATTGTGCTATGTTAGAAAACAATTATTTCAAAAATTATTACGGAGGTGACTCATGGAATACGTAATAGAATTAAAAAATATAGACAAAGAATTTAAGGTATTGAATAGACATGAAGGCTTAAAGGGAAGCTTTCAGGATTTATTTTCACGAGATTATAAGGTAATCAAAGCAGTAAATAATGTATCCATGAAAATTAAGCCGGGAGAAATAGTTGGTTACTTAGGACCAAATGGAGCAGGAAAATCTACAACAATTAAGATTATGACAGGTGTATTGCAGCCAACTCGTGGTGAAATTCTTGTAAATGGTCAGATTCCTTACAAGAACAGAACATCAAATGCTCAGAATATAGGAGTTGTATTTGGCCAGCGTTCACAGCTTTGGTGGTCACTTCCATTGATTGAATCATTTAAATTATTAAAAGATATTTATGGAATTTCTGATAAGGATTACAAGGAAATGTTAGCTTTGTACGAGTCACTTGTAGATATAAAGGAACTATATTCAAAGCCAATCAGACAGATGTCACTTGGTCAGAGAACTCTTAGTGATATTCTTGCAGCATTTCTTCATAATCCTCCAATTGTCTTCCTTGATGAACCAACAATTGGTCTTGATGTATCAATGAAGGCAAAAATTAGAAATCTTATTAAAGCCTTGAATAAAGAAAAGAATACTACGGTAATACTTACTACTCACGATATGGGAGACGTAGATGCTCTTTGTGAGAGAATAGTAATAATTGATAAGGGAACAATGCTTTATGACAATGATATAAATCATTTAAAGAGCTTCTTTGGTGCATATAGAACATTGAAAATTAAGATTGATAAGCATGCTGAGGAATTGTCTCAGGATATCAGAGATAAAGAGAAAGAACAGATAGAGAATCTCTTAAAGGAAGGATTTGAGGCAGCAGACTTTACAGTAGGTCAGGATGAGGATTTCTATTCAATTCTTATTGATGAATCACAGGTTCATTTAATGAAGGTTCTTCAGTATCTTCAGGAAAAGATTAAAATTTATGATGTGTTACTGGAAGAAATTTCTACAGAGAGCGTAATTAGAAAAATTTACGAGGACGCTGAAAATCTTAAGAAGAAAGAATAAGGGATACAAAATGAGAGTTAGAGCATGGTTAGCATTAATCAGGGCTGCCATAATGGAGTTTCTCCAGTTCAGGGTAAGTGCTCTGGTAATGCTTCTTGGAAATATTATTTATTTAATAGTTATATATAACCTGTGGAAAGCAATATATGCATCAGTTGACGGTGGTGTAGTAAATGGAATGTCATTTAATGACACCATGATTTACTTGGTTTTGGCTTCTGCTCAGTTCACATTTATGGAAGCATACCTTGTTTGGGAAATGGGACGAGCTGTTCAAAGCGGTAAAATCGTACTGGATTTATTAAAGCCGATTCCTTATGAACAGTATTTATTATTTGGCATGGAAGGCGGAAATATAGCAGCCTTTGTGGTTACCTTTATTCCTACTTTTATAATTGTTCAGATTATTACAAAGGGAGCAATTCCAATGGGAATCAACCTTGTATATTATCTGATAGCGGCAACACTTGGAATGTTAATTAATTTCACAATAGACTTTATGGTAGGAACCATTTGCCTTTATACCCAGTCAATCTGGGGAATCAATATTATGAAGGAGGTTGTAGTACTCTTTATGTCAGGGGCTACAGTTCCGCTTGCATTCTTCCCAGAAACCTTAAAAAAGATTGTGATGTTCTTCCCATTTCATTCAATTTACAATACGCCGTTAATGTTTCTTACCAACAGCAGTCTGACAACAAAGGATTCACTTTTAATGATTCTTGAACAGCTGTTGTGGGTTATTGGATTATTTATAATTGGTAAAATATTTTGGAAAATATCGGAGAGAACCATTACAGTTAATGGTGGCTGATATTGGAGATTATTATGAAAAGATTAGGTTTTTATTTAAAGATATACAGAAAAATAGTAATCCAGAGCTTTAAGAGTAAAATGAGTTACCGATCAGACTTTATCATTTCAATGATAGGTATGATTTTGACGGATATATCAGAGCTTTTGGCATTCTATATTATATTTTTGAATTTCCCAAGTGTCTGCGGATGGACATATTATGAAATGCTTTTCTTATATGGCTTTTCACTTGTGTCACTTACACCGCTTCAGTGCCTTTTTGATAATAACTGGCATTTAAGACACTATGTATATGATGGAGATTTTATCAAATACTGCTTCAGACCAATAGATATTTTCTTCTATTATATATCAGAGGAATTTGATACCAAGGGAATTGGCCAGTTCCTTGTGGGAATGGGTACAATAATTTTTGCTTGGAATAAATTAAAATTGCCAGTAACATTTATTAATGTACTGGCAATGATTGTAGCGTTATTTACAGCTTCATTATTTATGATAGGAATAATGAATTTTGCAGCAGCTACCTGTTTCTTTTTAACCAATTCAGGATATGTAATGGTTACAATGAACAAATTCAGGGACTATGCAAAATATCCAGTTACTGTATTTTCAACATTCTTTAAGATTGTATTTACATTTATTATTCCTATAGCTTACATAGCATATTATCCAAGTCTTGTAGTGTTAAGGCCAGATCATATTCCAGTTCTTACCTGGATTGCACCAGCTTATGGAATATTGTTTTTCTTCCTTTCATACAAGTTCTGGATGCTTGGAGCTAACAAATATTCAGGAACAGGTTCTTGATTAAAAGAACTGTTTAATCAGGTCGATTCTTTCAACTTCAGCGAAGAGCATTTTTCTAAGCTCTTCATCTGAAGGTGCCTGGTCAGGAACAAATATAACATTAAGTCCTGCAGTATAGGCACTCTTTACTCCATTTGGAGCATCCTCAACTGCATAACAATCGGATGGTAGAGCATTAAGTTTACTGCAGACATATTCATATATATCAGGAGCAGGTTTACCTCTCTTAACCATTGTGGCACAGATGATTTGCTCGAAACGCCCATTAATTCCGGTCATTTCAAGATATTTAGTTGTTCTTTCAAGATCTGTTGCAGTGGCAATGGCAGTTGTGATATTTTTTTCCTTAAGATAATCAAGAAGTTCTATTACGCCTGGTCTTAATTCTACGCCATGTTTTTCAATATGACCTTCAACATATTCTTTTCTTCTTTTTCTTACGAGGTCATAATCGAAATCCTGTCCATACCATTCTTTAAACTGAGCTGGAGCAAAAGGTCTACCTAAGGAGCGTAACATCAATGCTCTTTCATCAGATAATTCGTAGCCGTAATCAGCCAGGGCCATAGGCCAGTATTTTCTATATAATTTTTCTGTATCTATAAGAGTTCCATCCAAATCGAATATTATATTTTTTTTAAGCATATTAATCCTCTCAAAAGCTTGATTTTACTGGATTATATCACAAAAGGATAACACATGAAATATCGACAAGACGTATAATTTTTGATACGATAAAAATAATATGCAAAGTTAGGAGCTTAATATGAAGAAATTTACAATAGCGGTAACAATTATTGTTGTTGGAATAATAGCTTTAATATTTGGAAGTATTTTTTCACATCATAGAAAATTAAATTATGTACTTACAAGCCATGATCAGATGGTTATATCTATTGCTGATGCAGTTATTGATCATAAAACAACAATAAAGTTTGATTCAGCAGTTTCTCCTGATACTTTAAATTTTACTGAGTTATATTTAAAAGTATTAGAAAGAAATGAAAATACTGCGTGTGAATTCTATAGCTATTCATACAGATATACAATGAGCGGCGGCTTGTATCATGTTAAGGTTGAAATGAGCAGACCTTATCTGATTACAGAAAAATTAGCCAAAATACGAGCAAAATCAATTGCTAAAGCATTGAATAAGAAATTAAGTAACGATTATGACAAGGTTAAAGCGATTCATGATTACCTTATTCTCATAAATAAATATTCTTATTTTTATGGTGGATCATTTAACTGTTTATATTTAAGAAGCTCTGCATGTAATGGTTATGCATATAGTTTCTATCTTATTATGAAAGAAGCAGGAATCCCTGTTCAGCTTGATTTTTCAACGGATCATGTATGGAATAAAGTCATGGTCGATGGCAAATGGTATTATGTTGATGTTACTTGGGATGATCTTGGAGGAGGAAATGTTGGATATGATTATTTCCTTAAATGTGATGCAGACTGGGATCATGGCGGAAGTGGAGTAGATGCTAAGGAATCTTTAGAAGTTAGAGGAAGAGGTCCTAAAGAAAATAAAAACTTAATTCCTAACTATAGAGGATTTGCTATTGCAATAGGAATTGTTTTTGTAATATTATGCTTCCCATTATTTAAATTACTTAAGAAGTTTATTGATGAACAGGAATTAAAAGAGATAAACAAACAGCTTGAGGAAGAGGAGATGGAAAGAATTCGCTTCCAAAAAGAATTGGACAGAAAGAGACAGGAATTTAGTAACAGAGATGACGATTTTTTTGCCTTGTGATGTAAAAGAAATAATTGAAAAATTAAATAATGCAGGATTTGAGGCATATGCTGTTGGTGGATGCGTAAGGGATAGTATTCTTGGAAGAATTCCAAATGATTGGGATATTACTACTTCAGCTAAACCTATGGAAGTTAAAAAAATCTTCAAGAGAACTGTTGATACAGGTCTTAAGCATGGAACAGTGACTGTTCTTATAGGATCCGAAGGATATGAAGTTACTACTTACAGAATAGATGGGGAGTACGAAGATGGTCGACACCCTAAAGATGTAGAGTTTACTTCTAATCTTAAAGAAGATCTTTTGAGAAGAGATTTTACCATTAATGCTATGGCATATAATGATAAAGATGGACTGGTTGATATTTTCGGTGGAATGGAAGATATCGAGAAAAAGGTTATAAGATGTGTAGGAAATCCAGTTGAAAGATTTACAGAGGACGCATTGAGATTGTTTAGAGCAATCAGATTTGCAGCTCAGTTAGGTTACGATATAGAAGAGGAAACTTACAAGGCTATAGGTGAATTGGCACCTACTTTATCAAAAATCAGTGCGGAAAGAATTCAGACAGAATTAACTAAAACAATTACTTCTGATCATCCAGAAATGATTAAAACTGCCTACAAATTAGGATTAACCAAAGTTTTTATGCCTGAATTAGATGTTTGTTTTGAGACTAATCAAAATAACCCTCATCATTGTTATTCTGTAGGCGACCATATTTTAAAAACTGTATGCGAGGTAAGAAGCGATAAGGTTTTAAGACTGGCTATGCTTTTTCATGATATGGGGAAACCAGCATGTAAAACTACTGATGAAGAGGGAATTGATCATTTCCATGGACATCCTATAAAATCACAGGAAATGTCAAAAGAAATCTTAAGAAGACTTAAATATGATAATGATACAATTGATAAAGTTAGTCGATTGGTAAGATATCATGATGAAAGAATAGAGCCAGGCGAGAAATATATGAGAAGAGCTATTAATAGAGTTGGAGTAGTAGCTTTTCCTGATATTTTTGAAGTATGGAATGCGGATCTTTCAGGACAAAGTGAATATAAACGAGAAGAGAAATTCGAAAGATTAAATGTTAATAAAAAAGATTATGACTCAATAATTCAAAAAAAGCAGTGTGTAGAATTAAAAGATATGGCGGTCACAGGAAGTGATTTAATAAAAAATGGAATGAATCCAGGACCTGAGATTGGTAAAATTCTCAATGAGATGCTGATGGAAATTATTGATGATCCTGACAAAAATGACAGAGAGTATCTTCTTACAAAATATGTAAAATAGGATAAAAGAATGAAGATTATTAAGAGAATAAATATCTTTCTTATTAATTTAATACTGATTTTGGGATTGTGTGCTTGTGATAAACCAACTACTCTTCCTCTTACTGATGAAGATTATGATACAAGTCAGAATGTTACGACCTTTATCTATTCGGATACCTGTATTATTTCTAATCATAATCAGGCAGCAGGGGAAATAACATTTCAGAATTTGGATACTGGACTAAGATATACTCTTTCCTATAATAATTTAACATATTTTAATGATAAATATGGAAAGAGTCTCGTTGCAAAACAGGTTAGTAATGGAGAGATTTGCGACATTACTTTTGACAGGGAAGCTAAACAATTAAAGACCTTGGATATTTCCGACAAATATTTCACAATAAGCGGAGTTGATAGTTTTAATTTCTATAATTCAGCGACAAGAATGGAATATTTAGGGGACAAATATGACCTTGATGATAATGTTGTTGTTTGTTCATCAAAAGAAGAAATTAGTGTGTTAGAAATAGCTGAAGGCGATTCCATAACAATTCATGGCTTCGATCACACGATTTACAGTATCACTCAAGACAATGGCCATGGATTTGTAAGCCTTACAAATGATGATTATTTCATTGGCGGATTTATAGAAATTGGAAAAGATATAAGAGTAATTACAGAAGATATGGTTATTACTGTTCCAGAAGGAGAGCATTCTATCAATATTAGCAAAGATGGAAGTTCAGGAGTAAAGAAGGTAACTGTCGGACGTAATCAGGAAGTCGAATTAGATTTATCAGATATAGAAATTAAGGAATTATTTGGTAATATTACATTTACTATCACTCCATCAGAGGCGACACTTTTTATTGATGGTAAAAGGGTTGATAATCCTGACAGACCTCAAAGACTTGAGTGTGGTGTTCATGAGATGATAGTTAGAGCAGATGGTTATCAGACCTTGTCGCGTTATATTTCTGTTGGAACTATGGATGCTGAATTAAATATCAAGCTTGATAAATTAAGCGATGTCGCTGATAAAGATAAAAAGGATGATAAAGAATCTTCAGATAATCAGCCAAATAGTAATAACAACACTAATACAGGAACAAATAACGACAATACAACTAACAAACCTGAAAATGATACAAATAAAGATAATGATTCGAATAATAAAGATAAGCAGGATATAGATAATCCTGGAGATGCAATAGCTCCTCCAAATCAGTACAATACGAAAGTCTATATTGATGCACCTGTTGGAGCAGAGTTATATCTTGATGGTAATTATGTCGGGGTAGTTCCTACTAGTTTCGTGAAAACGAGCGGAAGTATTGTAATAACGCTTAGAAAATCTGGATGTCAGACTAGAAGTTATACTATTAATCTTGAAGATATTCAAAATGATAGTCATTATACATTTTCAGAGTTGTTAATATTAACGGATTAGATAGTGATTTGACAAAATATATTAATTTATATATACTCATCTTGCCCACATTACTATTCGGCTTTGGTGGCAGCCATGGAGAAGTGGCATTTGAAGCTTGGGTCTTGCGCGACGGATGTCCACGAACCGTGTCAGGTCGGGAACGAAGCAGCACTAAGAGGAATTTTCCGGGTGCCGCAAGGGTGCCTGAGTCTAGCTAACCATCTGTGTTACGCACCAAGGTCGAATAGTAATGTGGGTTTTTTATATAATTTTAGGGGAGATTATTATGAAGGAAAATTATAGAAATGAAGTCTTATATTTTACATTTCCAGATTTTGATGAATATGATAATGAAATAGTACATGCTTTTTCTTCAAGAGAGGGAGGCGTAAGTACAGGCTATTTTTCTTCCATGAATCTTGGAATTAAGACAAAAGATTCACGTGAAAACATCCTTGAAAACTACAGACTATTCACAGAAGCTATTGGTGTTGATATGAATAATGTAGTTATAGGTAATCTTAATCATGGCAATAATGTAAGAGTTGTAACAAAGGAAGATGCAGGAAAGGGATTATTAAGACCTTTTTCATACGTGGATGTAGATGCCTTGGTTACTAATGAGCCTAATCTTGTATTAACAATTACATGTGCCGACTGCGTACCAGTTTTCTTATATGATCCAGTAAAAAAAGCAGTTGGAATTGCACATTCAGGCTGGAAGGGAACAGCACTTGAAATAGCAGGAAAAACCGTGGAGAAAATGGTGTCAGAATATGGATGTAATCCTGCAGATATTATAGCGGGAATAGGACCTTGTATAGGAATGTGCTGTTACGAAGTAAGTCAGGATGTGTACGAAGAATTTTTGGAATTCGATTATCTTGATGATGCTTGGTATTTCGAAAAGGAAGATGGAAAATATGATCTTGATTTAAGCAGAATCATATTTGGAACACTTGCTTATGCTGGAATTCTTCCAGAGCATATTAGTATTTCGGGACTTTGTACCTGCTGTAATAATGATATTTTGTTCTCTCACAGAGCCCAAAAGGGTAAGAGAGGAACTATGGCTGGAATGATAATGATTAAATAAGAGAAGATAATGAAACACCTCAAATGTAAGTTATATACATTTGAGGTGTTTTTAAGTTTAATATATTAATGAATAAATCTAAAGGATTTAAGTGATGGATTGCCGCCACCAACGTATTTGAGATATAGAGCTGATACTCCATCTGGGATAGGACATTTAGCTCGATATGTTTCCCATACTGTACAGAAGTCTACATGGATTGTTCCAAGTACTGGTCCATTAAGTTCAGTTCTAACTTCGAAATCGCCCTGGCCGTAACCAGATGATACGATTTCAATCTCCTTAACTCCCTTGAAATCAAAGTATTTAAAGCCAATAGTTGTTCCCTGAACTATATTGAAAATATAACCTGGATTTTCATCACCATCACGACCATCCTGAGTAATTCTTGCCACATTATGTCCGCCAACATAAGGCATTGGATCATCTTCCTTGAAAATATTACAAGCTATGTGAGCAGAATATTCTTCAGTATCGCGAAGAGGTCCACCATTTAAACCGCAGGATGTAATTTCGCTCTGGATAATGCTTCCATCTTCTCTAAATGTAACTGGCTCAACACAACCCTGTCTTGCATACCAGTCATTATTAGTCTGTCTATGATAGAAGATATATCTCTTACCGGCAATTTCAATTAAGCTACCATGATTGTTAGCACCATATGCAGTAGGCATATCAGCTGGTTTATAAGAGTCAATACCAATATCAGCATTACTTACGATTACACCACCGTATTTATATTCTCCATCGATATCATCACTGATAGCATAACATAATTCATGCATTACTTCTGAAGAATAAATAAGGTAGTATTTGCCATCAAACTCTCTAATTGAAGGAGCTTCAAAGAATGAATGTCCTTCAAATCCAGTGCCTTCAGAATAGCAGTTTCCAGGAATAACGATTCTTGGAGCTTTCTTAATTGTAAGCATATCCTTATCAAGAATAGTAAGCATTGCACCAGATCTTGATTTATCGCCAGGTCCACAGAAACCTGTAAACAAATAGGTTGTATCATCAATAGTGAGTACTCCTGGGTCAAATTGAGGTTCATCACCTTCTTTTTCACCAAGTCTAACACCATCTTCATAATGAACATATCCGTAGAATTCGTACTTGCCAGCAGGAGTATCACATACTGCAACTGATACAATATTTACTTTATCAAGTACATAGTATAAATAATATCTGCCATCAGGACCAACTGTTACATCTGGAGCATAGAGGCACATTTTATTCTCTGCATTTTCTGGATCATCAAGTCTTGTATATGTAACACCTTCATATCTCCAATTTCCAAGGTCATCAATTGGAGCTGAGTAACATACGTAATCATTTATACAGAAACTATGACTTCCGTATTTATCATGAGAGCCGTAAACATAGACTCTGTCACCAAATACATAAGGTTCGCCATCTGGAATGTATTCCCAAGAAGGAAGATATGGGTTAAAGGCCTGTTTTTTATTTCTATCACATTTAAATGCAAACCAATCAGTGATGAAATCGTCAAATGCTGATGTTTTTTGATATACCTTTGAGCCCTCAGAGGTGAATTCGATACCATACTTTCCACCTGTTGAATAAGGGTTCCATTTAGGAAGCTTGCTTCCATCAGCATCAAGACCGTTGGGATCACCATTCTTAATGAAATTAGTAAGATAAGTACACATTTGTCTGGCAAGATCGTAATGTCTTCCAGCAAATGGTCTCCAGCAAGCAGCGAGTGTTTCAAAGAAGAACCACAAATCTACTGAATGGAATGTACCTGGGTTATCCCAGCCAGGAATATCTGGATTGAATAAATAATAATAGCTATTGGCATTATTCTTAGCTAATACACATTTAATTGAACATTCCAGGTTGTCACATGTGGCATACTGATTACCGTTTTTAATATGGGCTTCTGGGAATGAAAGGAATTTGTCTGCCTTGTCACCAAATATATCACGAGCCTTATTTTCAAAGTCTTCATCATTATCAGCAATAATAAAATTCTTAAATTCATCACTGGTGTTACCGGCCATGATTGGTACATTTGCATGTTTGCCTTCTAAGAAGAGTACCATTGGGTCATCTTCGAGAAATACATGGTCAATACATGGAACAAACCAATCGCCTTTATTTCTAAATTCTGCATACTTTTCACGAATAAAATATGGGTCTAATTCTCTAGCTTCATCGAGATTCTTAACTCCAAGAAGTTCAAAGAAGTTAGTACCAACATCCTCAAGTTCTTCAATTGTTCTTGGAACAATGACTTTATCTTCAATATAAGGAAAACGAATAATTCCACTTAAAATAACAGCCTTTTGGAATAACCCAATACTTGATTTACTTGTTAAATGGTTAAATACGCTTCCGCCACCTGCTGACTGACCCATAATTGTAATATTTTTTGGATCACCACCAAATGCTTTAATATTTCTAGTAACCCACTTAAGACCAGCCTGCTGGTCAAGCATGCCAAAGTTTGATGGGGCATCTGGATTTTCTTTAGTTAATTCTGGGTGAGCAAGGAATCCTAAAGCGCCTAGTCTATAGTTAACTGATACTACAACTACACCTCTTTTAGCGATGTTTTCACCATTAAATTCCATTTCTGGTGGATAACCCCACTGAAATGCACCGCCAAAGAACCAAACAAGAACTGGTAAATTGTCAGTATCGCCTTTAGCATTAGTCCATACATTAAGATATAGACAATCTTCATTCATAGGAATATCCGGATCTACATGCCATTCTCTGCAATAAATATCTGTGCCTACGCCCGGCTGGTCCTGTACTGAAATAGGACCAAATTCAAAAGCATCTCTAACACCTTCCCAGTTTTCACAAGGTTGAGGAGCTCTCCATCTGTTTTTTCCAACAGGAGGAGCAGCGAATGGAATACCTTTGAAAACAGATACTCTAGCATTGTTGCCAGATAAGCCACGAACAGCACCGTTTTCAGTCATAACTGTTTTTAACATATAATTAATACCTCCCAAATTCATTTCAAATGAATCTAATATAATTTTAAGACATAAATGGTGCTTACATAATCGACAAATTCTCAAAAAATACCCGACAAACTCTACATATATTACTAAAAAGCAATAGATATTTATATTTTATGTATAATAATAGTAGTGGAAGTGCGCAGAAGATTAAAATTTTCAAATTTTGTATGCTGAAAATAATAGAAATAATAAAAGCTTTATAGTACAATGTTGACAACGGGAGTCTAATGCAAACTTACATTTAGACATTGGGGGATACCCAAAAATATTTATCAAAAATATTTTTAAAGGAGATACGACAAATGGAGATCAAAAAAGTAACAGATGCATCGTTTAAGAAGTACGGAAAAGTAATTGAAGGAATTGATTTCTCAGAGATTTTAAAGAATCTTGAGGCTCTTCCAATGCCTGCAGAAGGAGTTGAATATTTCCCTGGAGTTGAGGCTTTAGAGAATACTCCTGCAACAAAGATTATTTCAGAGAGTCTTTATGGTGGAATGCCAATTCAGATTGGTATGTGCAATGGTCAT
The DNA here is from genome assembly GCA_024403275.1 of Lachnospiraceae bacterium. Taxonomy (GTDB): domain Bacteria; phylum Bacillota; class Clostridia; order Lachnospirales; family Lachnospiraceae; genus UBA3766. The sequence continues at coordinate 31,885 of JAKSSD010000002.1, read as the reverse complement.
AACAAAGCTCTTAATGCTTGTGAATATCACAGAGATTCAGAAATCAATGTTGCTCTTTACGATATGATTCTTCTTATCGGTAAGTTAGAAGATGTTGAAGATGATTTCACTTATGACACATCTAAGATTGAAGCATTCCTTGTTCCAGCAGGTGTTGCAGTAGAAATGTATGCAACAACTCTTCACTATGCACCATGTCATGTTGAAGAAAAAGGTTTCAAGGGCGTAGTTATTCTTCCAAAGGGAACAAATTACGATCTTACATTCAAGCCAAACGCAACAAAGGAAGACAAGCTTCTTACAGCAGTTAACAAGTGGCTCATCGCTCATGAAGATGCAAAGATTGAAGGCGCTTTCAATGGTCTTAAGGGTGTAAACGTTACATTATAATATAGAAGAGGAGAAATACAATGTACTACATTGGTGTTGATTTAGGAACATCAGCTGTAAAGCTGATTATGATGGAAAAGGACGGAACAATTGTTAGTTCTGTTTCTAAGGAGTATCCTTTATACTTCCCAAATCCAGGTTGGTCTGAGCAGAAGCCAGAAGATTGGAAGAAGGCGGTTCTTGAAGGACTTAAAGAATTAGTTAAGGATTTTGATGCTACACAGGTTGCTGGTATCAGCTTCGGTGGACAGATGCATGGTCTTGTTGTTCTTGATGAGAACGATGAAGTTATTAGACCTGCAATTCTTTGGAACGATGGTAGAACACAGAAGGAAACAGATTACCTTAATAATGTAATCACAAAAGAAGTTCTTTCAGCTGAAACAGCTAACATCGCATTTGCTGGATTTACAGCTCCAAAGATTTTATGGATGAAGGCTAATGAGCCAGACAATTTTGCAAAGATTAAGAAGATTATGCTTCCAAAGGACTATATCGCTTATGTTCTTTCAGGCGTATTCTCAACAGATTATTCAGATGCTTCAGGTATGCTTCTTCTTGATGTTAAGAATAAGAAGTGGTCAAAGAAGATGTGTGAAATCTGCTCAATCGATGAGACAATGCTTCCTAAGTTATATGAAAGTTATGAAGTTACAGGTACAGTTAAGCCAGAAATCGCTAAGGAATTAGGATTTACAGATAACGTTAAGGTATGTGCAGGTGCTGGTGATAATGCGGCAGCAGCTGTTGGTACTGGAGTTGTTGGTGACGGCGGATGTAACATTTCTCTTGGTACAAGTGGTACAGTATTTATTTCATCAGCTAAGTTTGGTGTAGATGAGAATAATGCTCTTCACTCATTTGACCATGCAGATGGTAACTTCCATTTAATGGGATGTATGCTTTCAGCTGCTTCATGTAACAAGTGGTGGATGGATGAAATCATCAAGACTAAGGATTATGCTGCAGAGCAGACAAACATCAACAAGCTTGGTGAGAATCATGTATTCTTCCTTCCATATCTTATGGGTGAAAGATCACCTCACAATAACCCAGATGCAAGAGGAACATTTATCGGTCTTACAATGGATTCAACTAGAGAAGACATGACACAGGCAGTTCTTGAAGGTGTTGCATTTGGTTTAAGAGATTCAATCGAAGTAGCAAGATCACTTGGTATTCCACTTACTAAGACAAGAATTTGTGGCGGTGGAGCTAAGAGCCCTCTTTGGAGAAAGATGATTACTAATATCATGAACATGGAAGTAGAAAGAATTACTTCTGAAGAAGGCCCAGGTCTTGGTGGAGCTATGCTTGCAGCAGTAGGTTGTGGTGAGTATGCTTCAGTTGAAGAAGCTGCAAAGGCTATCGTTAAGGTTCTCGATGTTGAGAAACCAGATCCAGAATTAGTTGCTAAATATGAGGAGAAATACCAGCAGTTCAAGGCTATTTATCCAGCTTGTAAGCCAGTATTCGACCTCATCAAATAAATAAGAAAATAGGAGATAAATTAATGAACGAATTGGAACTTCAGAAAAAGGCCAATGATGTCAGAAAAGGTATTGTAACAGCAGTTCACAGTGCTAAAGCTGGCCATCCAGGCGGATCATTGTCTGTAGCAGACATTATGACATATCTCTACTTTGAAGAGATGAACATTGATCCAGCTAACCCAAAAATGGAGAACAGAGATCGTGTAGTATTATCAAAAGGTCATGTTGCACCAGCTCTCTATTCAACACTTGCAAACAGAGGATACTTCCCAGTTGAAGAGCTCGAAACACTTCGTAAGCTTGGAACAAGACTTCAGGGACATCCATGTATGCAGGAAACACCTGGTGTAGATATGTCTTCAGGTTCACTTGGACAGGGCGTATCAGCAGCATGTGGTATGGCTTTATCAGCAAAGCTTTTAGGAAATGATTACAGAGTTTACGCTATCTGTGGTGATGGTGAAATTCAGGAAGGTCAGATCTGGGAAGCAGCTATGTTTGCTGGTCACAGAAAACTTGACAACCTTGTTGTAATCGTTGACAACAATGGACTTCAGATTGACGGTAAGATTGAAGACGTATGTTCACCATATCCTATCGCAGATAAATTCAAAGCTTTCAACTTCAATGTAATTGAAATTGATGGTCATGATTTCAAGCAGATTGCAGACGCATTCAAGTGTGCTAGAGAAACAAAGGGTATGCCAACAGCTATCGTTGCTAAGACAACAAAGGGTAAGGGCGTATCATTTATGGAGAATCAGGCTTCATGGCATGGCACAGCTCCTAACGACGAGCAGTATGCAGTAGCTATGGCAGATTTGGAAAGGATTGGTAAATAATATGGCAGATACAGTTAAAATTGCAACAAGAGAGAGTTATGGTAACGCTCTTGTTGAAGTTGGTAAATTAAACGATAAAATCTACGTATTGGATGCTGACCTTGCAGGTGCTACAAAGACTGGTACATTCAAAAAAGCATTCCCAGAAAGACATATCGACTGTGGTATTGCAGAAGCAAACATGGTAGGTATCGCAGCAGGACTTTCAACAACAGGAATTATTCCTTTCTGCTCATCATTCGCAATGTTTGCAGCAGGCCGTGCTTTTGAGCAGGTTCGTAACTCAGTTGGATATCCTCATTTAAATGTTAAAATCGGTGCAACACATGCAGGTGTTACAGTAGGTGAAGATGGTGCAACACATCAGTGTAACGAAGACATCGCACTTATGAGAACAATTCCTGGTATGGTTGTTATTGTTCCTTCAGATGATATTGAAGCAAAGGCTGCAGTTAAGGCCGCTGCTGAATATGTAGGACCTGTTTACATGAGATTTGGTAGATCAGCAGTTCCTGTAATTAATGACAATGCTGATTACAAGTTCGAAATCGGTAAAGGTATCTGTTTAAAAGAAGGAAAAGATGTTACAATTATCGCAACAGGCGTTTGTGTTTGTGAAGCTCTTGCAGCAGCTGAAGCTCTTGCAAAAGACGGAATTGATGCAGAAGTAATCAATATCCACACAATTAAGCCTCTTGATAAAGACTTAGTACTTGCTTCTGCAAAGAAGACAGGAAAGGTTGTTACAGTTGAAGAGCATTCTGTAATCGGTGGTTTAGGAAGCGCAGTAGCTGACGTACTTGCTGAAACAGGTGTTGCAACAATCAAGAAGATTGGTGTTCAGGATGTATTTGGTGAGTCAGGTACAGCAGGACAGCTTTTACACAAATTCAAACTTGATGCAGAAGGCATCACTGAAGGCGTTAAGGAATTTTTAAAATAATATTAGGAGGTTACTACTAAATGAACAACGTTCCAAAAATCAAAATTGGTATTGTAGCAGTATCTCGTGACTGCTTCCCAGAAAGTCTTTCTGTAAATAGAAGAAAGGCATTAGTTGATGCTTACAAGGCTAAGTACAACGCAGATGACATCTATGAGTGTCCTATTTGTATCGTAGAGAGTGAAATCCACATGGTTCAGGCTCTTGAAGATATCAAGAAAGCTGGATGTAACGCACTTTGCGTATATCTTGGAAACTTTGGTCCAGAAATTTCAGAAACATTACTTGCTAAGCACTTCGAAGGTCCTAAGATGTTCGTTGCAGCAGCAGAAGAGTCACAGGCTGACCTTATGGATGGCCGTGGAGATGCTTACTGTGGTATGCTTAACGCAAGCTACAACTTAAAGCTTCGTAACATTAAGGCTTACATCCCAGAGTACCCAGTTGGTACAGCTGAGGAATGTGCTGATATGATTAACGAGTTCCTTCCAATTGCACGTGCAGTTGATGGTCTTGCTAACCTTAAGATTATAAGCTTTGGTCCTAGACCACTTAACTTCCTTGCTTGTAACGCTCCAATTAAGCAGCTTTACAACCTTGGTGTTGAAATCGAAGAGAACTCAGAGCTTGACCTTTTCGAATCATTCAAGAAGCATGAGGGAGACGAAAGAATTCCTGCAAAGATCAAAGAGATGGAAGAAGAACTTGGCGCTGGAAACAAGAAGCCAGAAGTACTTTCAAAGCTTGCTCAGTATGAATTAACACTTCTTGACTGGGTTGAGGCTCACAGAGGATACAGAAAATATGTTGCAATCGCTGGTAAGTGCTGGCCTGCATTCCAGACACAGTTTGGATGCGTTCCTTGCTACGTTAACAGCCGTTTAACAGGTATGGGTATTCCTGTATCATGTGAAGTTGATATCTACGGATGTCTTTCAGAGTTCATCGGAACATGTGTATCAGAAGATATCGTTACTCTTCTTGATATTAACAACTCAGTTCCAGCTGATATGTACAAAGAATCAATCGAAGGTAAATTCGATTATACACACAAGGATACATTCATGGGATTCCATTGTGGTAACACAAATACAAAGAAGCTTTCATTCTGCGAGATGAGATACCAGAAGATCATGGCTAGAAATCTTCCAGAAGAAGTTACACAGGGTACACTTGAAGGTGATATCATTCCTGGTGACATCACATTCTTCAGACTTCAGTCAACATCTGATAATATTCTTCGTGGTTACATTGCTAACGGTGAAGTTTTACCAGTTGCTACTAAGTCATTCGGTGCTATCGGTGTATTCGCTATTAAGGAAATGGGTCGTTTCTACAGACACGTACTCATTGAGAAGAACTATCCACATCATGGTGCAGTAGCATTCGGTCACTATGGAAAAGCTCTTTATGAAGTATTTAAGTACATCGGAGTTGAGGTTGAGGAGATTGGTTACAATAAGCCAGCTGGAGACCTTTATGCAACAGAGAATCCTTTTAAGTAATTAATTAGGTTTTAGGTTAATGCTTCCGTGTCTAAAAAACACGGAAGCATTGTTTTTTTAGGAAATATGAGAAAATTTTTCGGACTACTACTTAGACCAATAGAGAAAATAATGAATAAACTTCAGTTAAAGCATAAATTCTTTGTGCTTTATTTTTTGTGTGTAGTAGTTCCCCTTGTAATAACAGACTCGATAGTTCTTCGAGCAGTGTATATACAGGAAATAAACTCCATTAAATATGATATGGAATATGTAGGAGCCGTATATAGAAACTATTTCAATAACTTGATAGATGGTGATGTACGTCTTTCAAACAGTATTTCCATGAATAATAAGATGAGAGAATTCCTAGATACTGATTTTGAAAGCGATTACGATTATTATTCACAGTATTTTGATATTATTAACGATTCTTTTCTTGAAACCACACTTGGCTTGGATAGAGATAGTCTTGTAATATATGCGGATAATAAAGGAATTCTTGATAGTATGTTTATTAAGAAATTATCAGGAGCCTATTCTGACACCTGGTATAAAGAATTTATTGAAAGCGGACAAAAAGAAGCAGTTATTGCTTATTATGATGATACAATTAATTCAAGTATAGGTGAAAAGAGAAAATTCTTATACGTTAAAAGAATTAATACTAAAAGAAGTGGTTGTGCAAAGCTTGTAGTTATCGGACATGATAGTAGTAGTATGGAATCCGATCTTAAAGCATTTACGACCAAATATCCAGTATACGTAATATATAAGGACTATGTAGTTTTCTCCACAGAGGGACAAAGCATTGTTAGTACTGAATCCATAGATTTATCAGGAAAAAATAATGTAGTTCAGCATATGAGATTAGCGGACTCTACTCTCAAAATTGTAGTTGTAAACGACGAATCCTTAATTGCAACAGTAGTTAAGGATAATATAGGAATAATTGTAACCTTGCTTCTTATAACAATTATTATTCCTCTAGTTGTATTAAGGTCTATTGAGAATACAATAGTCAGCAGAATTCATACATTAGAAAATGCTTTCGGAAGTGAGAAAACCAATACCTTTACTTCAATTGGCAAAATAGATGGCACAGATGAAATTGCATCTTTGATGCAAAAGTATAATAAAATGGTAGATATTACTAATGAGCTTATAACTACCGTATATACTAACAAAATCAAGGAGCAGGAAAGTGATATTGCCAGACAAAAAGCAGAATTACTGGCATTGCAGAGTCAGATAAATCCTCATTTTATGTTTAATGCCCTTGAAAGTATCAGAATGCATAGTCTTTTAAAAGGTGAAAATGAAACAGCAATAATGGTTGATAAGTTGGCCATTATGGAGAGACAAAATGTTGAATGGGGAAGAGATTACGTTACAATCAAAAAGGAAATCGAATCAATAGAGGCTTACTTAGCACTTCAGGGATACAGATTTGGCGAGAGATTATCATACAATATTGATATTGAGGATGGTTGTGAAGAATACAAGGTACCTAAGTTAACAGTGGTTACTTTCGTTGAAAATGCGTGTGTTCACGGAATAGAATCAAAATCATCACCAGGATGGATATTTGTAAGAGTATACAAAAACAGAACACATTTATTTATAGAAATAGAAGATACCGGTGAAGGTATGAGCGAAGAAGAAGTAGCAACGATGATAGATAACATTAATAATGTATCTATCGAGACTATTAAGGGTAAAAAACACGTTGGAATTCTTAATGCCTGTCTAAGATTAAAGATGGTAACTAATAATGAAGTTTCGTTTTCAATAGAAAGCGAGCCAGGAGTAGGATTAAGTGTTATAATAAAAATACCATTGAAAAAATTATCTGACATTGAGGAGAAAGATAATGCTTAAGGTAATGCTTGTAGACGATGAGCCATTTATTTTGCAGGGCTTACAAATATTGATTGACTGGAATAAAGAGGGATATGAGATAGTTGCAGCTTTGTCAAATGGCAAGGAGGCCTTAGATTTTCTTAAGGAAAATGAAGTAGATCTTATCATTTCTGATATACAGATGCCTGTTATGACAGGTCTTGATTTGCTTGAGACTATTCAGAATGAAAAATTATCAAGTGCAAGATTTGCGATTCTTACGGGTTTTGATGATTTCTCATATGCGCAAAGGGCAATTAAGAATAATAGTATGGATTATATTTTAAAGCCTGTACAAAAGAAAGACATATTATCCTTATTAAGAAATGTATCAAACCTTGATAAGGAAGATAGAGAAAAAATAGATAATCAGCAAAAGCTTGAAGATGCATATTTAGCAAGAAATGTAATTTCCTTAATTAAAGGTAAATATGATAATAACAATTTAGAGTATGTTGAAAAACATATGCAAATATCAGGAAAAGTAAGATATGCAGATATTGAAGTCATATCACAGAATGCAGATATAGAAGAAGACGATAGTGAAAAGAGAGCAAATCAGAGACAACTTTACGCTGTATGCAAAAAGGTTGTCATGGATAATGCTAATCATTTTATTTTTGACGTTTCCTATGATGAGAACAGTTATGATATAGGATTCATATATTGTGATCATATGGCAACAAGAAATGATATGACAGATGCAGAATATTTTGAGAAGCTTACTAAAAAGGTTGAAAATGTACTATTAAAGCCAGTTAGAGTAACCTGCGGTAAGAAAGTTAATGATATTTCAGGTATAGCTAAGTCATACAGCTCATGTTGTATGCTTAATAGTATTAAAGGTTTCCACAGTCAGAAAAGTGTATATATATATGAAGAAGAAGTTCAAATTGAACAAAAATCTGCCTTTCTTTGTAAAAAAAGTATAGATGAATGTATTGCAGCTATTGAGAAAAATGAGAAGGAACGAATAGAAGCCAGTGTTGAGACATTATATTCAGAAATGTACAGCGATGGAGATGGAAGCAACCTTGCAAATTTAAATATCAACTATCTTTTATTTCAGTTGATTCATTTAGCTACAGAACAGGATGATAATATTAACCAGGAAGAAGTTATACAATATATATCAGAAAATTCTTTTGAAGATACTTTGTCACGAGGAAGTTTACAACATATGAAGAATTTCGCATTAGAATATGCGGATTATCTTATGAGTCTTCGTAAGAACTTTTCACGAGGTATTTTGAGTAATATAGAAAAAGAAATAGCAGAACATTTTGCAGAAAATATAAGTCTTCGAAATCTTGGCGAGAAATACTATATGAATAGCTCTTATCTTGGACAGGTATTTAGAAAAAAATATAATATGTCATTTAAAGATTACCTGACAAATATTAGAATTAATGAAGCAGCTAAACAGTTAGTAACGAGTGAAAAGAAGATAAATCAGATATCTGAAGAGGTTGGATACCTTGATTGTGACTATTTTATTAGAAAATTTATCGAAATTAAGGGTTGTACACCATCAAAATACAGGAAAAATAACAGTATAATTTAGTAAATCCCGATAAAGTATAGATAAGATACTATATTTTATCGGGTTTTTTATTATAATTTATCGGGTTTTTTATTTTTAGAATGAATTTATAATAGAAATACAATTAGCCGCAAAAGCGGTAATATTTAGGAGGTAAAAAAATGGAAATGAAAAGATTCCTTGCACTCGGCATGGCAGGTATGCTTAGTGCAGCAGCTTTAGTAGGCTGTGACAATGGTGGCAACGTAGTTGATCCTGTTGATCCTGTAGATCCAGCAGAACCAGGCGTTACTGAGCCAGGTGAGAAGACAACATATAGTGAAGATGAAATCATCAACTTCACAATGTTCTCAGCAATGCCAGGTTCAGAAATTAACGATGGAAACGCAGCACAGGAAGAAATCGCTAAGAGAACAGGTGTTAGAGTAAAAGAGACTTGGTTAACAGGTCAGACAGCAGAAGAAGCTGTAGGTTCAATCCTTGCTTCAGGTGATTTACCTGACTTCATCGATGGTGGTGACGGTATGGTTCAGTTATACGAGAACGACGTACTTGTTGCTTGGGATGAATACATCGAGAAATATCCTAACCTTAAAGAGTTATACTCAGATGCTGAGTGGGAATTCTTCCGTCAGGATGATGGTAAGATCTACTGGGCTAACGTATTCTGTAACACATATGGCGAGCCAAAGGCTACAGGTCATAACGACGAAGCTTTCTGGATCCAGTGTAGAGTACTTGAGTGGGCTAACTACCCAACAATCGAAACACTTGATGATTACTTCAAGGTACTTGAAGATTACTATGCAGAGCATAAGTCATTCACAGATCCAGCTGGTAATGATATTCCTATCATTCCTTACACAGCTCTTTGTGATGACTGGAGATACTTCTGTATCGAAAACGCACCTGAATTCCTCGATGGTTATCCAAACGATGGTTCAGTTATCGTAGATACAACAACAATGAAGATCGTTGACTACAATACAACACCAACTGCAAAGAAGTACTTTGCTAAGTTAAACGAAGAATACAACAAGGGCATCATTGATAAGGAATTTGCTACTCAGACATACGATGAGTACATTGCAAAGCTTTCTACAGGTGCAATCCTTGGTATGTGTGACCAGAACTGGGATTTCAACTACACAATTACACCTATCTTCGCTGATACAAAGTTATCAGATTTAGGTTGTGAGTATGTTCCTCTTGGACTTACAATTGAGCCAGGTATGAAGCAGAGATGGCATACATATGGTGATACACTTAACAACTCATCAGGATGTGCAGTTACAACTTCATGTGAAGATCCAGATGCAGCATTCAAGTTCCTTAGCGATATCCTTGATCAGGACATTCATGATCTTCGTTTCTGGGGTATTGAAGGTCAGGACTACTTAGTAGATGAAGATGGTATGTACTACAGAACACAGGAAATGAGAGATCAGCTTAATGATTCAACATATAAGGCTTCTCACGTATGTAACTACTCATACATGCCACAGTGGTTAGGAACAAGCAAAGATGGTAAGAACGCAATGCAGCCAGGTGAACAGGCTTCAGAGTTCTATGCTGGTCTTTCAGAGCCTCTTGCTAACACATTCAAGGCATACAATGCTGGTGGTTACCCAGACATGATCGGTTCAGTAGTAGAAGAAATGGGTATCTGGTACCCAATGTACTCATACTCAAATGCTATGACAGCTGAAACAGCTGGTGGTGAAGCTTGGACAAAGATGGGTACAGTTAAGCATGAATGGATTCCAAAGGTTGTTATGTCTGGTGACTTCGAGTCTGAATGGACTAAGTACATGGATGCATACAACGCTTGTAAGCCAGAAGACTTCTTAGCAGAAATGCAGGAAGAGCTTGAAAGACGTGCTGCAATGGCAGAATAATTAGGGTTTTCTAATTGATATTGCAATGCTAAATATAAGTGGCAACCATAGTATTATTACTGTGGTTGCCATTTTAAAAGAAAGGGAGGCAACATATATATGGCAAACGAATTTGAACAAGTTGAAAACTCTGAAAAAGTCGTTGAAGAATTCGTAGCTGAAACAGCAAAAAACGAAGAAGTTGAAGTTAAAGCTAAAGAAAGTGTTATGCCTAAAGCACCTTCTAAGTTGAAATTATCTAAAGGCGAATTAAAGAGACAGTCAGTATTGCTTGTTATTTCAGCAATATTCGTTCTCTACGGTATTTTATTCTATTATTTACCTCTTGGAGGTTGGATAATGGCATTCCAGAACTTTAAACTCAAAACTGGATTTTTACATTCAAAATGGGTTTGGTTCGCTAAATTTAAATTCCTTTTCCCTACTTTAAAATTCTGGACAAGAGAATTCTGGGATGGAGAATTTATTCGTGTTATCAGAAACACATTAGGCATGGGTGTTTTAAACCTTGCTACAACATTCATTATGGCAATCGTATTTGCTATCTTACTTAATGAAGTAAAAAATAAATTTGGAAAAAAGATGGTTCAGACAATTTCATACTTACCACACTTCCTTTCATGGATCATCGTTACAGGTATTGTACATGACTCATTATCAAGTACTGGTATCATCAATGAATTGTTAAGAAACTTACATATTATAAATGATAGTTATAACTTTTTTGCCCATCCGGCATGGTTCTGGCCAATCGTAGCATTCTCAAACGTTTGGAAGGAAACAGGTTGGAACGCAATTATCTATCTTGCCGCTATTACAGCTATTGACCCTTGTCTTTACGAGGCAGCTGAAATCGATGGTGCTGGCAGATGGGGTAAGATGAAATATATCACATTACCAAGTATCGCACCAACAATCATGATTCTTCTCGTTATGAACATCGGTAACGTACTTAACGCTGGTTTCGAAGTACAGTACTTATTAGGTAACGGTCTTGTACAGAAGGTATCTCAGACAATTGATATCTACGTTTTGAAATGGGGTATCTCTCAGATGGATTACTCACTCGGTACTGCCGCTGGTATATTTAAGTCTGTAGTAGCTATTGTCTTGATTGTAATATCAAATACAATTGCTAAGAAGGCCGGTCAGGAATCATTATTCTAGGAGGGGTGAAATAAATGGCTAAAGATGATTTTAAATTAAATTATGAAGCTTCTCATGGAAAAGAGATTACTGATGAGGAAGCTAAAGTATTGAAGAAACTTGCTCATAAGAATACAAAGAAAATGAGCACAGGAGATATTATCTTCGTTATCTGCAATACAATATTCTTAATATTATTTACATTAATTACACTTTATCCTGTACTTAATACAGTAGCATATTCATTCAATGATGGTCTTGATGCCGTTAGAGGTCATATTTACCTCTGGCCAAGAAAGCCATCCATTGAAAGCTACGCAACAGTATTTGCTATTCAGGGCTTCGTACAGGGTGCTAAGATTACAGTAGCTAGAACAGTACTTGGTACACTTTCATCATTAGTTGCCAATGCTTTACTTGCATTCGTAATCAGCCGTAAGAGATTCTTATTCAGATCACAGTTATCATTATTCTGGGTAATCACAATGTATGTTAACGGTGGTATGATTCCAGTAATGTTACTTTATAAGTACTTAGGACTTACAAGTTCATTCTGGGTATACGTTATTCCTGGTATGGTCAGTGCTTTCAACGTAATGGTACTTAGAACATACATGGAAGATCTTCCTACAGAATTGGAAGAATCAGCACAGTTGGATGGTGCGGGATATATTACAATCTTCGTTAAAATTATTTCTCCACTTTGTAAACCAGTTTACGCAACTGTTGCTTTGTTCGTAGCAGTATGGCAGTGGAACTCATGGTTCGATGCAATGCTCTACAACCGTTTGAAAACAGAGTATACAACATTACAGTACGAATTGATGAAACTTCTCAATTCAGTAATGCAGCAGTCAGGTAGTGGAAACTCAACTAGTCAGTCAACAACTACTTCAAAGCAGGTTACTCCTGTATCAGTAAGATCAGCTGCTACAGTTGTTACAATGGTACCTATTCTCTGTCTCTACCCTTTCTTACAGAGATACTTTGTAACAGGTCTTACAATCGGTGGTGTAAAAGGTTAACCAAATTTCTTACTTATATATTGGCCCACTTCGGAACTGCTATTCTGAAGTGGGTATTTTTTTGTAATTCACATATAGTTAACAAGTTTGTTTTATATTATAATGGCATATAGAAACCGAAAGGCAGATTAAGTATAATGAACATTTTTAAATTTGATAGCCCTGTAATGAACTTTTTAGGGAAGGTTGCAGATTATATAATTCTTAATATTTTATGGATTGTATGTAGTTTACCAATCTTAACATTTGGAGCTTCAACAACAGCTAAATATTATGTAGGAATGAAACTAACCAAAGGTGAAGAGGTAACGATTTTCAAACCTTTCTTTAAATCATTTAAGGAGAATTTTAAGCAGTCCACTATACTTTGGGTTATTTTACTTGCTATTAATGTATTTCTAATATTTGACTGGATGTGGCTTAATAACAAAGGATATTCAGAGTTAAAGGGAATATATGTAATACTTCTTTTGGTATTAACAGTTTTTGTTCTTTTAACTACACTATCAATTTTCCCATTTATTGCCAGATATAAGGTTACAAATCTTGAAGCAGTTAAAGCAGCTGCATTATTTACTTTTTTGAATTTTATTCCACTTGTATTAATAGCTGCTTTGGAAATAGCAACTATTGTTGCATGTATATGGTATGCAAATTGGCTTCCAGCAATTCTTGTATTTGGAACAACTTCAGCATTCTATTTTATGACAGTTGTTTGTGTTAAAAGTTATAACAAGATGGAAAAGAATCTAAATAAAAAAAATGCAAGTGCAGAAGCTTTAGAAAATGATGAAGAGTCTGAAAATTCTGATGAAGAATCAGAAACAATCGTTTCAGAGGCAACAGAAGAAGAAATGCTTATTCTTCGTCCTGATGAGCATACTCTTAAAGGAAAGATTAATGCTGAGAAGGAAACTATTGAAAGACTTGATAATAAGGGGAAATTAACCTTCTTCAAGGATTATTATCTTGGAAAAGTAATTCTTATTGTATTAGCAGCAGCCTTTGTGCTCTGGTTTGTATATGATGCATTTATGTCTAATAAAGAAGTTGTCTACTCAGGTGGATTGCTTTACTGTACTATTACAGAAGAAGGAAAAACGGCTCTTACAGACGGTTATATTAAAGAAATTAGTACAAAGAAGCGTATAAAACAAAGAGTTAATCTTTCAGATGACCTTACAATGGACTTTACAGAATCTGTAACAGGTGAAGTAATGACAGATGAAACACAAGATCAGCTTCTCTTCCCACAGATGTCAGCTGGATTTTATGATTATTTCTTGATTGATGGTAAATTCATAGATCATTATATGTTACTTGATTATTTCAAGGATACAACTGAAATGGCAGACAGACTTAAGATTCCAGAGGAAGACAGATATTATATTGAGGATTCTAGCTTAGAAGATGGAACAATGAACATGGTAGCATTTAAGCTTCCAGAGTACGTTACTGAAAAAGCTGGTATTTATAGTCGAACAGGAGAGGATATTTATATTGCCTTTATTATTAATAATAAGGATAGCGAAATGGATGATAAATTTATTGAATATCTGTATTCTGTAGATGCTTCTGATTTCGTTAAAGAAGAAAAAAAATAGAAGAAATATCGCGGAATTTGTGTAAAAAATCATAAAAAATGAAGTTGAAAATAATCAACTTGAAAATTGTACAAATCTCTCATTTTTTTTAATCACTATTGAGAATAATATTTAAAGAGAGTATTATTCATTGGGATTTAGAAATGAGAGATTTTTTATTGAGGTTATGATGGGTAAGAAAAAGTCTTTTGAAATTAGTGAAAAAACACCGCTTTTATTAATTGCGGGACCTATGTTCCTTGAAATGCTTCTTGGAACAATGCTTAATAATGTAGATACTTTAATGTTAAGTCATTTTGATGAATTTGCTGTTGGAGCCGTAGGAAACTCTAACCAGATAATGTTTATGCTTAACATCCTCTTTAATATTATTGCAACTGCAACTTCTGTAGTAGTTGCGCAGTATCTAGGTGCAAAGCAATTTGACAAGATGAATATGATTTATACACTAGCGGTAGTTGTAAATGCTACTTTTGGTGTTACCTTAAGTCTTGGAGTGGTATTAGCAAGACCTATATTCATTAAGTTTTTAAATATAACACCTGAAATGAGCAGATATGCATCTACATATATTCTAATTGTAGGAGGCGGAAGCTTCCTTATGGCGATATATAACGTATTGCTTCAGATATTAAGATGTAATGGATATCCTAAGGTTGGTATGTATATTTCACTGGTAGTAAATGTTATTAACATCGGTGGAAACTATATGTTCCTTTACGGACCACTTAAGAGTCTTAATCTTGGTGTTGCCGGTGTTGCGATTTCAACAGTTACAGCTAGAACGCTTGCACTTATTGCGGCACTTGTATTCTTCTATATGGCAAAGATAGGTAAGTTGTCCTTTAAGTATTTGAATCCATTCCCATTCAGTTTGCTTATAAAGATGATAAAGATTGGTCTTCCATCAGCAGGAGAGAACTTGTCATACAATCTCTATCAGATGTGTCTTCTTTCTGTAATTAATTCAATGGGAAATGATGCGGTAAATGCCAAGGTATATTGTCAGACACTTATATCCTTTGCAATGATTTTCTCAAATGCTTCGGCTATGGGAACTCAAATCATTACAGGTCACTTGGTTGGTGCAGGAAAAGAAGATGCGGCATATAAGCGTGTGTTCCAAACTCTTGGAGTTTCGTTGCCGATTACAATAGCGCTTTCAACACTTAATTGGATTCTTTGTCCTTATACTCTTAGTATATTTACAGATAATCCAGCGGTTATAGAACTTGGAAGAATGATTATGTTTGTAGATATTTTCGTAGAAATAGGAAGATGTCTGAATATGACATTTGTAAACAGCTTGAAAGCTGCGGGAGCTTATATATTCCCACTTATCATCGGATTAATAACTATGTGGGGACTTGGTCTTACAATAGGTTATACGATGGGTATAATAGTTGGATTAGGAGTAGCTGGAGTATTTATTGGAACAGCTACTGACGAATGTATAAGAGGTCTGATAGTAATGTACTATTGGGCAAGGAAAAAATGGTATGGAAAAGCCATTGTAGATAAGAATTAATTAGTAATGGGTAGCGACACGATAAATGTGCTGCCCTTTTCTTTTGCACTTGTAACTGAAATTCTTCCATTCATCATAGTTACAATTCTCTTAACTAAAGACAAGCCTAAACCATTTCCAGAAGTAGCATGAGATGTATCGCCCTGGTAGAATTTCTCAAATATGTGAGTAGATGTTTCTTTATCCATACCGATTCCATTGTCAGCTATACTTACGTAAATACTATCGTTAGCACGACTGCATTTAACAGAGATTGTGCCATATTCGGGCGTAAATTTAACTGCATTTCCTAAAATATTCATCCAAACATGAGATAAAAGATCTGGATTTTGATAATATTCAATTTCTTCCAAATCTTCCATATCAATATTTATATTTTTAGCACTCCACTGTTCTTCAAACAAAAGCATACAGGTACGAAGCTGTTCGTCAAGACTGAAAGTTTCTTTATCAGTAATAATTTCCTGATTTTCAAGTTTGGATAACAATAGAACATTTGATGACATGTTAGCAAGGTGATTGCTTTCATCCATAATGATTTTGACAAATTCGTTTTGCTGTTCTTTAGTAAGATTTCCTTTATAAAGCTGTTTTGCAAAACCACTGATAGAAATGATAGGAGTTTTAAATTCATGTGAGAAATTATGAATGAAGTCCTTACGGAAGATTTCAGTAGAGGATAACTCCTGTGTCATATCTCCAAAAGCGTCAACTAGTGCACCGATATCTGTTTTGGCTGTGAAAAAGTTTGTAATACCAGAAACATCGACATCATAATTACCATTTTCAATCTCCTTGGTAAGTTGAGTTAATTTACGAAGTGGCAGAGTGATATTTCTATTAAAAATAATAGAGAAGGTGGCAGTTGATACATAACTAAAAGCCAAAACTATAATGGTAAGTGTAAGAGGAGTAAGACCCATCTTTTCACCAAGAGGAGTCTGATATAAAATAGCCATAATGCCACCGGCTAAAACATTAAGAACGGTAATGGCAAAAACCATGAAAAAAGAGATTCGAAACGTAAAGCTTCGAATCATTTTCATTATAAGAGAATGCATAAATCGTATAAATTTTCTGAAAAATGTAATCATAATCCTGCTTATTCTTTCTTGACTGCCTTGTATCCAAGACCACGTACTGTAACAATTTCAAAATCTTGACTATTTTTAAATCTTTCACGGAGTCTGTTAATATGAACGTCGACTGTTCTTTCTTCAGACTGAGTTTCTGAATCCCAGAATTCTTCCATAAGCTGACGACGGGTAAAAGTCTTATTAGGGAATGAAAGGAATTTAAAAAGCATTTGGAACTCTTTTTTAGGAATTTCATATACTTCTTCACCTTCTTTGATGGTGAAAGAATTATAATCAAGTGTAGTATTTCCAATGACAAGTTCATGTTCAACGGCAATTCTTGCCCTTCTTAAAAGAGCCTGAATTCTTAAAAGCATTTCAACTTCATCAATAGGCTTAATCATATAATCGTCAGTTCCTGTTAAAAAGCCACGACGAATATCTTCCTGGCTGTCTTTTGCAGTAACCATAAGGATAGGAATCTGAGATCCTGATTGTCTGAGAACTCTGGTAAAAGTAATACCATCCATAACAGGCATCATAAGATCAAGAAGTACTAAATCAACATGATTATCATCAAGAATCTTAAGGGCTTCCTCTCCATTTGGTGCAAGTAAGGTATTGTAGCCATTCTGTGTAAGAACAACTTCCATGAGTCTGGCTGTGTTTTTGTTGTCTTCGGCAATAAGAATAGTAAACATAGTTCCTCCTAAAATTAAGCTCAGTACTATTTTATCAGTTTTTAAAAAGCTATAAAAGTATATAAATAAAAATCAGTAGAATAAAGGAGAAGTATAGGCAAAGAGGCATGGTTGTTTATAGAAATTAAAGTTATTAAAGTGTTATAATAAAGTTAATGTTTTCTTAACATTTTAATGATACATTATTAAATGGTTTATTATGTTATAATGGCTAAATGTGAAAGCATAAATATATTTTGGAAAAGAAGAAGATAATGAAGAGCGGATTAATACTTGAAGGCGGTGGCGTTAGGGGTGCTTTTATCGCCGGGGTTTTAGACGTATTTATCGAAGAAGGATTGAGTTTCGATTATGCCTGTGGTGTTTCAGCAGGTGCAAGTGCGTTAAGTAATTTCATATCAGGTCAGCAAGGAAGAACTAAAGAAGGGCTAATTTCCAAAGAGGGATTATCTTACTACGGAATTAAAGAGTTTTTCAGAAGCGGACAATATATGAATCTGGACAAATTATATGGTAAGGATATGTTTACCAAAGAGCCAGTATTCGATATAGATAAATATTTTAGTAATCCAACAGAGGTTGAGGTCGTTGCAACTAATTGCACAACAGGTAAGGCGGAATACCTTAGAGATGACAAGACAGTAGATAGCTATTGCCAGGTATTCAAAGCTACTTGTTCGTTACCAATTATATGTAAGCCATGTAAAATTGGAGAAAATTTTTATATGGATGGTTCTATATCAGACCCTATTCCAATTGATCATGCAATGCAAAAGGGTTGCGAAAAGATTATTTTCTTATCTACTAAAGGTGAGGGAGACAAGCCTTCAAACCTGAAAAAATATATATGGTTTATGAAAATAATATATCCATCAAGCTTTAAACCTTTGTTTGAAGCGATTAAAGTACGAATTCCTCTTTTGGAAGGTCAGTATAAGCATGCGGCAGAATTAGGAGACGAGGGAAAAGTATTAACTATTTGTCCGAGTGGTAAAAACAGTGTTTCTCATATGGATAGAAATATGGAGAAAATTGAGGATTTGTACGAAGAAGGAAGAGAAACTGCGAAGAGAATGATGCCGCAGGTTAGAGAATTTATAGGACAGTAAAGAGAGATTTTTATGCAAGGAAGTAATAACGAAGTTCTTGTAGGAATAGATATTGGTTCTACTACAGCTAAATTAATTATTCGCGACGGCGAAGAAGTAATTTATAAGAAATATGAGAGACATTTTTCGCAGGTTAGACAAAAAACATTGTCTATGTTAAAGGATGCAGAAAGTTATTTAACTGGGAAAAAGATTAAGATTGGTATTTCTGGTTCAGCCGGAATGGGTGTTGCTGAGATAGCCAGACTTCAGTTTGTACAGGAAGTATATGCAACATTTGCTCTTGTAGAGAAGAAAGAGCCAGAAACAGAGGTAGTAATAGAGCTTGGTGGTGAAGATGCCAAGATTATTTTCTTGAAAGGTGGTGTTGATGAGAGAATGAATGGCACATGTGCAGGTGGTACAGGTGCATTTATCGATCAGATGGCAACACTTTTAAATGTTACTCCTGATGAACTTGACGAATTAAGCCTTAAATGTGAAAAGATTTATCCAATCGCTTCAAGATGTGGTGTATTTGCCAAGACAGATATTCAGCCACTTATTAATCAGGGTGTATCAAAAAGCGATATCGCTGCCAGCATTTATATGGCAGTTGTTAACCAGACAATTGCCGGACTTGCTCAGGGTAGAAAAATTAAAGGAAAAGTAATGTTCCTTGGAGGACCTTTATATTATAACAAAGGTCTTAGAAAGGCATTTAAGGATACTCTTAAGTTAGATGATGAGCACGCAGTATTTCCAGATTATGCTTTGTATGCAGTTGCACTTGGAGCGTCTATTTTTGCAGAGAAGACAGAACAGCATTACTCATACGAAGGCCTTATTGAAAAGTTAGCAGAAACCGTTAGTTCAAAGAAAGTTACTACTAGTATGCCTGCTTTATTTGCTAACGAAGAGGAATTGGAAGAATTTAATACAAGACATGCTGCAGAAACAGTTGAATTTAAGGATATAAATGAATATTCAGGTAAGGCATATCTTGGAATTGACTGTGGTTCAACTACAACAAAGCTTGTATTAATTAATGAAGATAAAGATATTCTCTGGTATTATTACAACTCTAATAAGGGCAACCCAGTTGATGTTGTTAAAGAGAAGCTGTTAGAAGTTAGAAAGATTTGCGGCGACAGAATTAAAATCTGCGGTTCAGCTGTAACTGGTTACGGTGAACAGCTTATTAAGAATGCTTTCCATGTGGATAGAGGTCTTGTTGAGACTATGGCTCATTTCATGGCGTCAAAGCATTTCTCTCCAAATGTTGATTTCATCCTCGATATAGGTGGACAGGATATTAAATGTATCAAGATTAAAAATGAAGCAGTAGATAGCATTATGCTTAATGAAGCGTGTTCTTCAGGTTGTGGTTCATTTATTGAAACTTTTGCAAAATCTATGGGATATGATTCAAAAGAGTTTGCAAAGCTTGGAATTAAGGGAAATGCACCTGTTGATCTTGGCTCCAGATGTACTGTTTTTATGAACTCTTCGATTAAACAGGCTCAGAAGGATGGAATTTCAGTAGAAAACATATCTGCTGGTATTTCTGTATCAGTTATAAAAAATGCAATTTATAAGGTTATCAGAGCAGATTCTCCTAAGGATTTAGGTGAAAATGTTGTAGTTCAGGGTGGAACTTTCTTAAATGACGCAGTATTAAGAGCATTTGAAAAAGAAATCGGTAAGAATGTAGTTCGTCCAACTATTGCAGGAATTATGGGTGCATACGGTGCGGCGATTTATTCTTTAGGACTTAACCTTGAGGAGTCAGAACTTATTACTCTTGAAGGTCTTGAGAAGTTTGTTCATACTTCAAAGGCAGCAGTTTGTCAGGGTTGTACTAATCATTGTTCTTTGACTATTAATACATTCTCAGATGGTGGAAAATATGTATCCGGAAACCGTTGTGAGAAGATGCAGGCTAAGGAAAAGAACACAGAAGAGCTTAATCTTTTCGAATATAAGCGTAATTACCTTATGAATCTTACTAATCCACAAGGAAGCGGTAAGGTTATTGGTATGCCTTTACAGCTTGGAATGTATGATCTTGCACCACTTTGGATAGGAATATTTGAAAATCTTGGTTTTAAGGTTGTTTTATCGGGATTATCATCAAGAGATACTTATCTTTTAGGTCAGGATAGTATTCCATCTGATACAGTTTGTTATCCAGCCAAAATCATGCATGGCCACATTGAGAAGCTTGTAAAAGATAAGGTGGATGCAATTTTTGTTCCATGTCTTACATATAATATTGATGAGCAGGCAGGTGATAATCATTATAACTGCCCAGTAGTAGCTTATTATCCAGAACTTCTTAAGGATAATATGGATGTACTTAATGAGGTAATGTATGTTGCCCCATTCCTTAATATCAATGATGAAAAGGAACTTGCAAGAGAACTTGAGATGACTATACCTAAAGAACTCATCGATGTTAAGAAGAAGAGATATTTAGAGGCCGTTAAAGCTGGCTTTGAAAAATATAATAAGTATAAGAAAGATCTTTATAATGAAGCAGAGAGAATAATTGCCAGAGCCCGTGAGCTTAATAAAAAGATTATGGTTATGGCAGGCCGTCCATATCATATTGATCCTGAAATTGGACACGGAATTGATTTGCTTGCAGGAAGTCTTGGATTTGCAGTTATCACAGAGGAATCTGTAGCTTATAAGATAGGCAAGGTTGATACTAACATCCTTAATCAGTGGACTTTCCATCAGAGATTATATTCAGCAGCTCATTATGTATGTTCACAAAAGGACATGGAAATGGTTCAGTTGGTTTCATTTGGTTGTGGTATCGATGCCATTACAACAGATGAAGTAAGATCAATCTTAGAAAATAAAGGAAAGATTTATACTCAGATCAAGATTGATGAGATAAATAACTTGTCAGCCGTTAATATCCGTTTGAGATCATTACTTGGCGCACTTGAGATGAGAGAGGGAAAGTAAATGAACGATTCAGAAAGAGTGGAATTTACCCAGGAAATGAAAAAGGATTATAAAATCCTTATTCCTACAATGCTTCCAAGACACTTAAAAATGCTGGCAGCTCTTTTGAATGTATACGGATATAATGCAGAACTGTTGGAAAATACAGGTAAAGAGGTAATAGAGACTGGTCTTAAATATGTTCATAATGATACATGCTATCCAGCCACACTTGTTGTAGGACAGTTAATTAGTGCACTAAACAGTGGTAAATATGACATTAATAAAACAGCTTTGTTTTTCACACAGACAGGTGGTGGATGTCGTGCTTCTAACTATATTTCTCTTATCAGAAAAGCTCTAAAAAAAGCGGGATATGGACATGTTCCAGTTATTTCTCTTAACTTTGTAGGTATTGAGAAAAACTCTGGATTTAAGCTTACACTTCCAATGATAAGAAGAATGATGTACTCAGTTTTATATGGAGATATAATTATGACTCTTGCCAACCAGACAAAGGCAAGGGAGATTCATAAAGGTGATGCTGAGGCAAAGGCTGATTACTGGACAGAAAAGATTGTTAAACAGTTAGGCAAGCCAGGAAGTCTTCCATATTATAAGATTAAAGATACCTACAGAGAGATTATTAAGGATTTCGCTTCTATATCAATGACTAACGAAGAGAAGGTTAAGGTTGGTATTGTTGGAGAAATCTATGTTAAATTCTCTCCATTGGCAAATAGAGATTTGGAAAACTATCTTATCAGTGAGGGTGCAGCACCTTCAATGGCTGGTCTTTTGGATTTTGCCATGTTCTATGTATATGGAAGAATTGTTGAGCATGAAATGTACAGAACTCATAAAAAGAGTATTTTTGCCTTAAAGATTGCTTATAAGCTTCTTAAAAAGAAACAAAAGGATATCATTCAGGTTATTAACGAAGAAAGCGATTTCGAAGCACCAACGCCATTCGAGCACACAGTTAAATTGGGTAAGGAATACATTAATTTAGGTGTAAAAATGGGCGAGGGCTGGCTTCTTGTTGCAGAAATGATAGAGCATATTGATAAGGGAACTAATAATATTGTATGTGCTCAGCCATTCGGATGCCTTCCAAACCACATTGTTGGTAAGGGTGTAATGAAAGTGGTTAAGGAAAGAAATCCAGATGTAAATATCATTGCAATCGATTATGATGCTAGTGCAAGTGAGATTAATCAGCAAAACAGAATCAAGTTACTTCTTGCTAATGCGAGAAAAGATTGATATTGTGCAATATATACAAATACAATAACAAAAACAAAAAATTAGTAGTATAAAATCACTAAAAAGTAATTGCTTTTTAGTGATTTTTATTTTATTATATGAACATCCGGTTAAATCAGCTTCGGTCAATTCCTATGCGATCGCATATCTTTTCAATAGACGTATTCGTATGAGAAAGATTTGATAATTAATATTTTGGGAGGGTTAATTATCATTTTATTTGAGGACTGAATATTCTGGACCACTTTCTGATAAACCGGATTAACGAAAAATATGTCAAAGGAGAGAGAACATCATAGGTTGGTGTTCTTTTTTCTTTTTAAGGCTAAGGAAAGATGGCTATCAAAATTGATTAGTTTTATGTTATAATCGAAATAGTGTGAATTGTTTTGGAATAGTATTGATATATGGTGTATTGATATGAAAAAAATAGTGGTTGTTGGTGGTGGACCAGCCGGAATGATGGCTGCTTATGCGGTAGCGGCAAATGGGGGATTGGTAACATTAATCGACAGAAATGACAAATTAGCTAATAAACTTCTGCTTACTGGAAATGGGAAATGTAATTATTCAAATGAAGATATGTCGTTTGAGTATTACAATTTTGACGAAACACATCCTTTCGCAGAGATTATTAATAAATATAATCCATTATGGCTTGAGAGATTTTTTGAAGAAAAGGGTATGCTTACCTATAAAAAGGAAAACCTTTTATATCCTAAGAGTGAAAAAGCAACAAGCGTAAAGGATTTATTAGAAAAACTTCTTGCAGATGAAAAAATAAATATTATTTGCGGGAATAAAGTAGTAAATGTTAGTAAAGACAGTAATGAATATACACTGACATTAGAGGATTCAAGAGAGATTAAAGCTGATCGCTTAATAATTGCAACGGGCGGAAAAGCATATCCATCTACAGGTTCAGATGGTGGTGGATACAGATTGGCAAGAACTCTCGGTCACAAAGTAGAATTTACATATCCTGTTCTTACAAGGCTTATAAGCAAAGATAAAGGACTGACGAAAATGGGCGGAGTCAGAATAAAAGCACTTGTAAAGGCCATAGTAAATGATGAGGAAGTCGCTAAAGAAAATGGCGAAATTCAGTTTACCAAGGAAGGCTTATCCGGAATATGTATATTTAATTTAAGCAGATTTATTTCCAAACCATTGGAAGAAAAATGCAAATGTCAGGTGGCTATAGATTTTGTACCAGAAATGTCAAAAGAAGAATTAGCGGTGATTCTTAATAGACAGGAAGACGTTGAAACATTTTTAAGGATTAACTTTGGAGAGAAGACAGCAGATTTAATAAATGACAAGCTAATTAATCATGATTATGTAGAAGCTATCAAAAATCTTTTGATAAATATTGATGATCATGACAGCTTCTCTAATGCACAGGTTACTAAAGGTGGAGTAAATATAAATGAGGTAGATGGAAATCTTGAATCCAGAATATCTCAGGGATTGTATTTTGCAGGAGAAGTGCTTGATGTAGATGGAAAGTGTGGAGGTTACAATCTCCATTGGGCTTTTGTCTCAGGATATCAGGCAGGAATAAATGCAGCAAAATAATTTAGAAAGGATAATTTAATGACAACAAGATTATATAATGCAAGAATTCTCAGTATGGTTCCAGGTCAGGAAATGTATGATGGAGAAGTTCATATCGAAGGAAACAGAATTATTTATGCGGGCGCGCCAACAGAAGGCGGCAAATTTGATAAAGAAATCGATTGCGAGAGAAATGTTCTCATGCCAGGATTTAAGAATGCACACACTCATTCAGGTATGACTGCTTTTAGATCATTAGCAGATGACCTTAATCTTCAGGACTGGTTATTTAATGAGATATTCCCAAGAGAAGATAAGATGACTGGTGAAGATATTTACTGGCTCTCAAAATTGGCATTTCTTGAATATTTACAGTCAGGTGTAACAGCGATAGCGGATATGTATCTTAATCCATATACAATAAGTGATGCGGCAGCAGAGTTTGGAATGCGTACTCAGTTGGTATCAGGCCTTAATAAATTTGGTCCTACAGTTGAAGAACTTGAAAAAAGATTTAATGACCTTAATGGCAAGGAAGAAATAGTTGGATTCCTTATGGGAGTTCATGCAGAATACACATGTGATCTTGATACACTAAAAAAGGTGTCAGAGCTTATTCATAAGTATAAAGCACCTCTTTATACACATATGTCAGAAACAAAGACAGAGCATGATGAGTGTATTGAAAGATATAATATGACTCCAATGGCTTTGTTTGATAGCCTTGGTTTATGGGATTTTGGTGGTGGAATTTATCATGGCGTATGGTGTACTAAAGAAGATATGGACATTATGAAGAAGAGAGGATTAAGAATCGTTACTAACCCAGCTTCTAATGCTAAGCTTGCAAGTGGTATCGCACCAATATCTGATTATCTTGAAAAAGGAATTGAAGTGGCTATCGGAACTGATGGACCTTCTTCAAATAACTGTCTGGATTTCTTTAGGGAAATGTTCCTTGTTACAGCTTTGGCCAAACTAAGAGATAATGATCCAAAGGCAGTAGATGCCCTTGAAGTATTAAAAATGGCCTGTGTAAATGGAGCTCATGCAATGGAACTTAAGGATGCAGATGCTATAGCAGAAGGTAAATTAGCAGATATCATTCTTATTGACCTTTCACAACCAAATATGCAGCCAATACTTAATATTCCAAAGAATATTGTTTATAGTGGTTCAAAAATAAATGTTAAAATGACTATAATAAACGGAAAAATACTCTACAAAGATGGCTATTTTAATGGTAATATAGATGTTGAGACAATATATGAGAAATGCGCACAAATTACTGAGCGCTTGAAATAAGGAGATAGAACAATGCAGAAGATGACATTTACAACAAACCAGACAGCTTTTGAGTATGCTATTTACGAGATAGTAGGAAGCTACTTCAAGAAAGCTACTTGTATATCAACAATTCAGGAACAGAAATTAATCGTTCATTTTAAAGAACAGAAACAGGATACACAGTGCCTTATGGAAAACAAAGTTGACAGTTATGTTAAGGGCGTTTTACTTAAGAAGCTTCCAGAAGAATTATGGGATGAGGAAGTAACAGTAGAAATGAGAAAATCACCAGATAGCGATGTAATGAATCTTTTCTTCTATGGTGATAAATATGCATTACTTGTTAAGGGCGTTTACAGAGGCAAGAACAACGCAGATTTTACATATAAACTTTTCAAGAAATAATGAATAACAAAACTTTACAAATATTAGAATATAACAAAATTAAAGATTTACTTGCCGAGCACGCATCGTCGCAGCTCGGCAAGACTAAGTGCGCCTCTCTGCATCCATTAAGGAATAGAGAGGCTATTTTAGACAGTTTACAAAATACAGATGATGCGGTAGCAAGAGTTTTATCTGCTGGAAGATTAAATGCAAACGGCAATACAGATTTGACAGAATGTTACAGAGCACTTTTCTTAGAGGCTACTCTTGGAATATCAGAACTTCTTCAGGTGGCATCAGCCTGTGAGAGTGCAAAAAGGGTGGCATCTTATGATGCCGATATGGAGAGGGAGGATTCTCTTACTCCTAAGTTTGCAGAGATTTGTCCACTGGAATCTTTGGCCAAAGAAATAAGAAGAGTAATAGTATCAGAAGATGAAATAGCCGATGATGCATCATCAGAACTTAAAAGAATAAGAAGAGAGCAGACTAATACAGCATCTAAAATTCATAGCGATTTGAATAAAATGGTAAATTCCACATATAGAACTTACCTTCAAGATGCAGTAATAACTATGCGAAATAATAGATACTGTCTTCCAGTTAAGGCTGAGTATAAGGGCTCAGTAAAAGGTCTTGTACATGATCAGTCTAAAGCAGGTTCAACATTCTTTATAGAGCCAGCTGCTATAGTTGAGTTAAATAATAAGATTCAGGAACTTGTGGTAGAGGAGCGAGAAGAAATCAACAGAATTCTTCATAGCTTATCAATGGAAGCAGCTTCACATGTTGAAGAGCTTAAGAGAAATCAAGAGATTCTAACAGAACTTGATTTTATATTTGCAAAAGCCAATCTTGCAATTGCACAAGAAGCGGTTAAGCCTGATTATGAATCAGGGGAGTATATTGATGTAAAAAGAGCACGTCATCCATTTATCGATAAGAATAAGGTTGTGCCTATCGATATTCTTCTTGGTGAGAAGTACGGCTGTCTTATTATTACAGGTCCTAATACTGGCGGAAAGACAGTTTCTTTAAAAACAACAGGTTTATTGTGTGCAATGGGTCAGTCAGGTTTATTTATTCCTGCAGCACCAGGTAGCAAGTTAAGAATTTACAGAGACATTTTTGCTGAAATTGGTGATGAACAAAGTATTGAGCAGAATTTATCAACTTTTTCAGGACATATGAAGGGAATTGTAAGCATACTCAAGGAGGCAAACCATAATAGTTTATGTCTTTTTGATGAGTTATGTTCAGGTACAGATCCAACAGAAGGTGCAGCTTTAGCGATAGCTATCATTTCAAGGCTTATGGATAAGAGAGCTACAGTAATGGTAACTACTCATTATGCCGAACTTAAAGTATTTGCTCTTAATACACAGGGTGTTGAAAATGCTTGTTGTGAATTTAATGTTGAGACTCTTTCTCCAACCTACAGATTATTTATCGGTATAGCGGGAAAAAGTAATGCTTTCGCAATATCAGAGAAATTAGGTCTTGATAAAAGAATTATTGACAGAGCACGTCAGGAGATGGATGAAACTGACGAAAGCTTTGAAGATTTATTAAAAGATTTAGAAGAAACTCGTCGAAATCTTGAAGCAGATAGAGAAGAAGCGGAAAGACTTAAGAATGAGGTGGCTAAATTAAAGGCTGAACTTGATGATAATAAAGCAAATGTCAAAGAATCAAGAGACAAAATTATTAGACAGGCTAGAGAAGAAGCTAGAGAAATTCTCGAAGATGCTAAGGAGCAAGCAGATGAGGCAATAAGACTCTACCATGCAGGTTCATCCATTCAGGAAATGGAGAAAAAGAGAGCTAATCTTAGAAAAAATATTGACGAGAAGAGTAAGCAGCTTAGTGTCAAAAAGGTTGATAAATCAAAGACTAAAGTTGACAAGAGCAAGATTAAAATTGGAGATCCAGTTCAATCAATCTCAATGGGTATTAAAGGTACAGTTAAGAAGTTGCCAGATGCTAAGGGCAATGTAATGATTGCAGCCGGAGTTATGGAATTTAAGGTAAATGTAAATGACTTAACTTATGGACAGGCTGAGGTTGAAGTAGCACCTAAGGTTCAGACCAATTATGCATCTGGATTTTCAAAGGCTAAATCTATTTCAACAGAAATCAATTTGCTTGGTCTTAATTCTGATGAAGCAATATCAAAGCTTGATAAATATCTGGATGATGCATATCTTTCGCATCTTCATAGTGTAAGAGTTGTGCATGGAAAGGGAACGGGAGCACTTCGAACAGCAGTACACAAATTCCTTAAACATCAGGATTATGTGGATGAGTTTCATCTTGGAGAACAAGGTGAAGGCGATGCTGGAGTAACAATAGTTAAATTTAAGTAAGGAAATAACGAATGATTGCAAAACAAAAAATCTTAATAGTAGATGATGACAATAACATAGCAGAACTCATTTCTTTATATTTAACAAAAGAATGTTTTGAGACATATATTGTTAATGATGGTGAGTCTGCACTTGAAGCATTTGAAGAATTTGAACCAAATCTTATTCTTTTGGACCTTATGCTTCCAGGAATTGATGGATATCAGGTTTGCAGAGAAATAAGAGCTAAAAGCCAGGTTCCAATTATTATGCTTTCAGCTAAGGGTGAAATATTTGATAAAGTTCTTGGTCTTGAGCTTGGTGCTGATGATTATATGGAAAAACCATTTGATTCTAAGGAATTAGTAGCTAGAGTTAAAGCTGTTCTTAGAAGATATAAGGAGCCAGAAAATAAGACAGTTGAACCAGTTAAAGATTCACAGACTGTAGAATATCAGGACCTTCACGTTTCGCTTACGAATTATTCAGTAATTTATAAGGGCGAGAGTATTAACATGCCTCCAAAGGAATTAGAATTATTGTTTTTCCTTGCAAGCTCACCAAATCAGGTTTTTACAAGAGAACAGCTTCTCGATAGAATCTGGGGATATGACTACCCTGGTGATACTAGAACAGTAGACGTTCATATTAAGAGAATTCGTGAGAAAATTAAAGACCATGAAAAATGGAAAATAGAAACTGTATGGTGTGTAGGTTATAAATTTACAACAGTTTAATATGGCTTAAGGAGACTTAAATGAGATATATTAAGGACATTAAAGATGGATATGTAGTGCAGGATGTTTATCTTTGCAAAACTAAGAATTCAGCTACTACTAAAAATGGAAAAGAATATTTAAATGTTATTCTGGCTGATAAAACAGGCAATATTGACTGCAAAATATGGAATGCAGATAGTGCTGGAATAAGTGATTTTGAGCCAATGGATTATGTATACGTTAATGGTGAGGCTAAAACCTTTAATGGAAATCTTCAGGTAGATATTAAGCAGCTTCGTAAGGCAGATGAGTCAGAGATAGATATTTCAGAATTTATTCCTACAAGCAAAAAAGATATTAATGAGATGTATGATGCAATAATTAAATGTATTGCTACTGTTGATAATAATTATTTACATTCACTTCTTGAAGAGTTTTTCGTAAACGATAAGGAAATTATTCAGAAATTTAAGATGTCATCAGCAGCTAAGACGGTTCATCATAATTTCGCCGGAGGACTTGTAGAACATTCACTTGGAGTAGCCAGATTGTGTGCATTCTATTGTAAGCAGTATCCAATCCTTAATAAGGATTTATTATTAACAGCTGCTCTTCTTCATGATGTAGGTAAAATTTATGAGTTTTCAGAATTTCCTGAGAATGATTATACAGATGAAGGTAATCTTTTAGGTCATATTATTATTGGAATTGAGATGGTGACAGAAAAGATTAAGTTGATTCCAGGATTTCCAAAAGGATTAGAATCTGAACTTAAGCATTGTATAGCTGCACATCATGGCAAATTGGAGTTTGGATCTCCTAAAAAACCAGGCATTGCAGAAGCAATGGCTTTAAGCTATGCAGATGATACAGATGCAAAAATGCAGACTTTCACACAGTTTGTAGAAGATGCAGATACTTATGACTGGGCGTACTGTAAACCATTTGAAAGCAGCATTCGAATGACAAAGGGCGAATAATTAATGAGTAAGATTTACAAAAAAGATGATTTACTAACTGCAGAAATAGTAGATATGGATGCGGAAGGAATGGGAATTGGCAAGGTGGATGGCTACACAGTATTCGTAAAAGATTCAGTGGTTGGAGACATCTGTCTTGTCAAAATAATGAAGGCAAAAAAGAATTATGCCTACGCACATTTGGAGGAGATAAAAGTCCCCTCCTTATTTCGTATTGAGCCAAAATGTCCAAGAGCAAAAGCATGTGGAGGATGTCAACTTCAAGCTATAGGCTATGAGAAGCAATTGGAATTCAAAAGAGATAAGGTATTTAATAATCTTGTAAGAATTGGTGGATTCGATAGCGAATATATTAAGAGCATAGAAGAAACTATTCTTGGAATGGAAGAGCCTTTCAGGTACAGAAATAAGGCGCAGTATCCAGTTGGTCTCAATGAAAAAACTGGAGAAATTATAACTGGTTTTTATGCTGGTCATAGTCATTCTATTATTGCGGTAGAGGATTGCGTTTTAGGGCCAGAAGAATACAAAGATATTATCAAGATTATCAAAGAGTGGATGAAGGATAGTCAGATTTATCCATATAATTATGATAAAAAAGTTGATGGAATCAGACATATATTACTAAGAAAAGGTTTTTCGACCAACGAAATTATGGTTTGTTTGGTTATTAGCAAAAGAAATGTAATCAAAGATAAAAATGTTGATAACCTTATCACAATGCTTAATAACTATTCAAAAAATATAAAGAGTATCTCTATAAGTGTTAACAGTGAGAATACTAACGTTATTATGGGCAATTCTTATGAAACATTATGGGGAGAGGATACCATAGAAGATTATATAGGTGATTTGAAATTCAAGATTTCACCACTTTCTTTCTTCCAGGTTAATCCATATCAGACTAAGAGATTATATGAGAAGGCATTGGAATATGCATCTTTGACAGGTGGAGAAACTGTATGGGATCTTTACTGTGGAATAGGTACAATATCTTTGTTCTTGGCTCAAAAGGCTGGTCATGTATATGGAGTTGAGATTATTAAGGAAGCAATAGATGATGCCAAGACCAATGCAAAGAATAATAATTTGACTAATACAACATTTATGGTAGGTAAAGCAGAAGAGGTATTACCTGAATTCTATAATAAGAGCAGTGATACTGAAGCTAAAAGTCCAGATGTAATTGTGGTTGATCCTCCAAGAAAAGGTCTGGATGAGGCCTGTATTGAAACAATGATTAAAATGGCACCAGATCGAATAGTCTATGTAAGTTGTGATAGCGCAACTTTATCAAGAGACCTTAAACTTATAGCAGATGGTGGTTACAAGTTGGAGAAATGGTGTGCTTGCGATCAGTTTCCGCAGACGACACACGTTGAAACGGTAGTATTGATGTCAAGGGATAAGGAATGATGGCTGAAAAGTGCCTGTTTCAGGTTTTTTTCGCATATCTGCTGACATTCAAATCGCTCACTCGGAGTGCTGACAGCGTGCGAGAGAACATATCTTTGCATGAAAAATCCGGCTGGAAAAATTGAGTTAGTGATTTAGATGTTTTTGTAAAAAGCAGTTCAGCGCACCCAACCGTTGAGAGTATGGTGGTGTGCGGTTTAGATGTCAGGGAAAAATCCGGTAATGAAGAACGAATTAGGGATTAATAGTGAGATAGGATGGAACACAAAGGGACGAAAACAATAGAAACCGATCGATTAATATTGAG
>JAKSSD010000019.1 GCA_024403275.1 Lachnospiraceae bacterium | reverse complement strand
ATACTATATCTGTTACAAGCTGCTCCTTGTGGCAAAACACACAACTCATTTTATATTTTCCCCTTTCTTGAATGCACAGTATTCTCAAAATATTATTTACAAACCAAAAATTTTCTTAAATATCTTTTCAAACATAATTGCCCCTTCCTAGACGATATAATCAAAATTATACTTCCTATCGTCCAAACTAGTTCGCAGACTCTAACTTCTTTGAAAAGAATAACTCAAGGTCATCATCATTACAGCAATTCTCATACTCTGGGCAAACACTTCCGCCATACCACACACCTGATCCATCTGGAATATATCCCCTTTTAACATACATACGCTGCGCTGCACCATATCCACTATGAAGGCCCACGGAAAGACAAACTATGTCGGAATGTTTTGCTGCAATGCTTTCAGCAACATCCATCAATTTGCTTCCTATTCCTTTTTCTCTATATTTTTCCAAAACTCCAAAATCAACAATCACTGGTATATTTTGATCAGCAAAGGGGCCACCACATGCATTCAAATATACATTTATATATCCCGCAATTTTGTTTTTATACTCGGCTACAATTGCATGAGATTTTCCTTCAGCCTGATCCCTTAGTCGCATTTCATATTTTTCAGTAGTTTGATGCCAGCCCTGCTTAATCTCCTCATCAGTTATTATCTGTGCATCATTAGGCATCATTTCTCTAATCAATACTTCTTCATTTTCAAAATAAATCATTTTACATATAATCTCCCT
This sequence comes from Lachnospiraceae bacterium, assembly GCA_024403275.1. Taxonomy (GTDB): domain Bacteria; phylum Bacillota; class Clostridia; order Lachnospirales; family Lachnospiraceae; genus UBA3766. The sequence goes on along the minus strand of JAKSSD010000019.1, from coordinate 31,186 downwards.
AAAAACATAGTTCACATTATCAGAATGTTATATCGATATCTTATGTATAAATGAATCTATAACATGCCTTATAGGTGGTGACACTTCATCAAGAACAATTTCTGCTGGCGGATAGAACTTTAAATCTGCCATTTCACCATCGACTGATTTAGGAATACCTTCCCATTCCTTACAAACATATATAATCTCAATGTTTGATACTTCATCTCCATTAGGATAAATATAATGCGTCTCAGGGCCAGAATTAACACAAAAAAATTCAAGTTTTTTTGCGACTATTCCCATTTCCTCAAACAATTCCCTTCTAGCACAATCTTCAACATGCTCATCAATTTCAACAGAACCACCAGCGTATCCAAGCATATGATTATCCGAACGTCTGCCCAGCAAAATGTTATTATCCGTGTCAACACAAATTATACTTGCAGCACATTGAATAATCGTCCTATGACCAACAAGTTTACGCATTTCTTTCATATAACCCGTCATTTATCACGTCTCCATTAATCTTTATATATCTATTATACTAGACCGTATTATCAAAACAAATCATCTATTAAGACTATTAGCATCCGAAAAAAATCAATCATATTGATTTGCAAAATACCTTCATCATCGATCCAACTTTTCCCATAACTTTTTGAAAATTTAAAAGATTAGCAATTAATCAATTATATCATTTTGGAATCTTGATAAATGCTCATATGGTAAGATCAATCGACCTCTAAACAATCCACAGGAATCATTAATAAGTGAATTGCTCATAGCTGCAAACATATTTACATCAAGCTCCTTAAGTTCAAGATTCTGAAGCATTTTAACTCTCTCATAAGCCTCATCAAAGAAGATGCATTCTCCCTTTGGAATTGCATTTCTTTTAGAACGCTCTTCATTTTGCTTGCTCTCATATCCAATATGGTTTGCAGGTCCAATCTCTGCATAGCTATCCATATCATAGGTTCTAAGCTGAACCTCTAAGTAGCTTCTTGAAATATTATCAAAGAAGGTAATATGAAGTGACTGATAGCCTGATGAACCAGTGTTGGCAATATAGTCCTTATAATAAGGCTTAACCTCTTCATTCAATGGACTCTCCATTTCTTCCTGACCATCCAGATTCTGAGCCTTTTCCTTTGCCCATATGGGACCCGTTGACTGGGCATCAAATCCGCGTTCCTCAAGGAATGCTGGCAATTTATTTGCAATCTCATAGAGACGCTTCATCTCTATTTCCTTACGCTCCTCTTCGCTATCAACATGACATTTAGGCATTGAAATAATAATTCTATATGCAATCAAATCCTTAGTTGCTGATAGTCTCTCCTTAATCTGTGCTGCAGTTGGATATGTGCCATTTTCTGCATAATAATTAGATATATATTCTACTATCTGACCATTAAATTTAGCCTCTGCTCTAATAAGAGACTTGATTCTTCCCTTAAATGTAAAAGCAAGATCAGGATAAGTTTCTGTCATATATTTATAAAATTCTCTAATTCTAAGGGACTGTGATGTAAGGAAGTCATTATGTTCCAAAAGCTCAGACATCTGTAATAAGAAATTGCAGTGAGCAACATCCACCTGATTGCCTGTTTTCTTGGCACTTTGACGAAGATCCCTTGAATAATTATGAAGAATCTTAATTACTGTATCTCCATTGTATAAATAATCATTTAATGTAACCATTTCTACTTTTTCTTATCCTTCTCGTGATATTTACATGATGGGCAAATCACATTCCATCCAATTACTCTTTTAAATTTCTTAGGAAGCTCTTTGCCATTTTTCTTTTTATGTGCTTCAGCCTGAATGCACATACATTCTTCTTCAGTTATTTCTTCATTAATTATGATACACTTCATTTTTTTATCCTTATTAATTGGCATTATTTGTCTAATACATAATAGCAAAAATTTATAAATGATGCAAAAGAAAAAGACCTCACCAAGGAGATAGTAAGGTCTTTTGTAAGCGTGGCATAATTTATTTATTCAAATTTGAAAAGATCTGTTGAATAGTATCTGTCACCACTATCTGGCAATAATACTACTACTGTCTTATCCTTAAACTCTGGCTTCTTTGCAACCTGAATAGCTGCATATAAAGCAGCACCAGATGAGATTCCAACAAGAATACCTTCTTTTGTAGCAATTGTCTTTCCTGTTTCGATAGCGTCTTCATTTGAAACTGGAATAACTTCATCATAAATCTTTGTATTAAGAATATCTGGAACGAAGCCAGCACCAATACCCTGGATCTTATGAGGACCTGCAGTTCCCTTTGAAAGAACTGGAGATGTTTCAGGTTCTACAGCAAATACTTTAACGCCTGGCTTCTTATCCTTAAGATATTCACCAACACCTGTGATTGTTCCACCTGTACCAACACCAGCTACGAAAGCATCAACTTCTCCATCTGTATCATTCCAGATTTCTGGACCTGTTGTCTTCTTATGTGCTGCAGGGTTTGCTGGGTTAACAAACTGACCAGCAATCCAGCTATCCTTAATTTCTGAATGAAGCTCTTCCGCCTTTGCAATCGCTCCCTTCATACCCTTTGTACCATCAGAAAGAACAATCTGAGCACCATAAGCCCTAATGATATTTCTTCTCTCAACACTCATTGTCTCTGGAAGAACAATGATAAGTTTATATCCTCTTGCTGCTGCGATAGCTGCAAGACCAATACCGGTATTTCCACTTGTAGGTTCAATAATAGTTGAACCTGCTACCAAGAGGCCATCCTTTTCAGCCTGGTCAATCATTTCTTTTGCAACACGATCCTTTACTGAACCAGCTGGGTTAAATAACTCAACCTTGGCAAGAAGCTTTGCTTCAAGACCAAATTCTTTTTCTAAATGTGTTAATTCTACTAATGGTGTATTTCCTATAAGTTCTACTGCACTCTTATAAATTTTACTCATAACTTTTTCCTTTTCTAATTACTCTGCAATTGCTTTAAAAGCTTCACTTAAATCTTCAATAATGTCATCAATATGCTCTGTACCTATTGATAATCTGATTGTATTTGGTCTAATTCCCTGATCAAGTAATTCTTCTTCATTGCATTCAGAATGAGTAGTAGATGCTGGATGAATAGCCAGTGACTTAACATCTGCAACATTTGCAAGAAGTGAGAATAATTCAAGATTATCGATAAACTTCTTGGCTGTCTGTGCATCTCCCTTAATCTCAAATGTAAAGATTGAACCACCGCCGTTAGGGAAATATTTTTTATAAAGTTCCTGCTGAACTAAATCCTTTGTTACTGAAGGATGATTTACCTTTTCTACCAATGGATGCTTATTTAAGAAATCAGCTACCTTAAGTGCATTCTCTGTATGTCTCTCAACTCTTAATGATAAAGTTTCAAGGCCCTGTAAGAAGATAAATGCATGTACTGGTGATAATGTTGCACCTGTATCTCTAAGTAATATAGCTCTGATGTATGTTGCAAATGCTGCTGGAGCACAATCCTTTGCAAAGCTTACACCATGATATGAAACGTTTGGTTCTGTAAGCCATGGCCACTTATCATTCTGTGTCCAATCAAACTTACCACTGTCAATTATTACACCACCGATTGTTGTACCATGTCCACCGATGAACTTTGTAGCTGAATGAACTACGATATCAGCACCATATTCAATAGGTCTTACCTGGTAAGGTGTTGCAAATGTATTATCGACTACAAGTGGAATTCCTGCTTCATGAGCAATTTTAGCGATTCTTTCGATATCAACTACTTCTGAATTAGGATTACCAAGTGTTTCAATTGTAATAGCCTTTGTATTTGGCTTGATAGCTGCCTTAATAGCTTCATAATCAAATGGATCTACGAAGCTTGCTTCAATTCCGTAATCTGGTAATGTGTGAGCAAGAAGATTATATGTACCGCCATAAATATTCTTAGCTGCTACAATGTGATCTCCAGCATGAGCAAGTGCCTGATATGTATATGACAATGCGGCTGCTCCTGAGCTAACTGCAAGTGCTGCAACACCACCTTCAAGACTGTTAATTCTCTGTTCGAACACGCCCTGTGTTGGGTTTGTTAATCTTCCGTAAATATTACCTGCATCTCTAAGTCCAAATCTGTCTGATGCATGTTCACTGTTATGGAACACATATGATGATGTAAGGTAAATAGGAACTGCTCTTGCATCTGTAACTGGGTCTGCTGATTCCTGTCCTACATGTAACTGCTTTGTTTCAAATTTAAAATTTCTTTCGTTGTATGTTTTCTTAGCCATTGTTTTGTTCTCCATTCTTTTCAATAAATTCTTTTCAATTACTTAATTTTCCGATGCCTCTTAAGGCTATAAATATATCAGATTACTATCTGCAACATCGAAGAACTTGCATTCGGCCTTCCAACGCTATTTCCTTATTTAACCAATTGACCATCTTTAATATCCTTTCTGTAGTTTTTATTCCTACTATTCAGATAGGTTTTGTTGATGTTTGTATATTACGCTTTATTTCCTACTATGTCAATAGGTTTTATAAGAATTATTTTAAATTTTATCAGAATATTCAATTTTTGCCCTATTTAAGGCATTTGTTTTTACTTAAATAACGTAGTTTCCGTTCTTTTCATCCTGCCAGTTAAGCAGATCCTGTAAAGTTATTCCGTCAACTACTCCATTTATTGCATCATTTATTTTCTTATAAACGATTGATGTTACACATGTTTCACTTCTTTCACAAACCTGCGCATCATCATCAATGCATGAAACTGGTGAAAGACTTCCTTCTGTAAGTCTAAGAATCATACCAACTGTATAATCTTCTGGATTCTTTGAAAGATAATAACCACCCTGTGCTCCCCTAACACTTCTTACATAACCAGCCTTATTAAGCATAGCTATTATTTGTTCCAAATATTTATCAGAAATATTCTGTCTAGTGGCTATATCTTTAAGGCTGCTTTTCTCATTTTTAGGTCTGGATGCAAGATCAATCATCAATCTCAATGCATATCTGCCCTTAGTTGAAATCTTCAAAACATAGTCCCCCTTTCTTTAATTCATATATATCCTACTAAAATAGTATAGTTTCCTTTTTTATAAGTGTCAATATATGTTTAAAAGATATAAATATATAATTATTTTCCTTGAATAACCTGCTTAACGAAAGCATTCTTCTTTAAATAAAAAATCCTATGTTGTAACAAATTTCACAACATAGGATTTGGTTATTTTATTTAGTTTGTTTTTTAACTCCTTAGAAATTCATAACTGAATAGAATGCTTCCTTTGGCTGACCATTATCATCAAATAACAATGGATAATTTCTTCTTCCTGGAATTGGGAAATAATTCAACCAGCTATCTTTATCTGTTACTCCCCAGAATGTAACTGCGTCAATATGATCTGCATATGAGCGGTATATCTTGAATAACTCTCCATAATAGTCTGCCTGCTTTTTCATAAGCTCTGGATTAGGCATCTTAACCTCTGGATCCTTATCATTATTATTTAAATACATTGATACATCAAGTTCAGAGATTCTTAATCTGAGCCCGAGTGCTGCATAAGCTTCAATTGACCTTTTGATTTCATCAAGATCTGGACCATATATACTGATATGTGACTGAAGTCCCATTCCATATACTGGAACACCATCTGCTAACATTTCCTTAAGAAGTCTAACAATCTTCTCTCTCTTTTCAGGGAAGCTTTCATTATAATCATTATAGAATAACTGTGTATTAGGCACTACCTCATGAATTGCTCTGAATACCTTAGATACATAATCATCTCCAAGAATTCTCTTCCATTTAGTGTCACGAAGATACTGCTCTGATTTATCCTCAATTGCTTCATTAACTGCATCAAAAGAATCTAACTCTCCGAAATGATCTTTAAGAATACGAACATGATTCTTAAGAGTCTCGATAAGTTCTTCTGCTGAAGTATTTTCAAATATATAATCAGGCGTCTGGTTATGCCATACATAGTTATGGCCATGAATTGCCATATTGTTATCCTTGGCAAATTTAACAAGCTCATCTGCATACTTGAACTCATATTCGCCTGGTTTTTCAGTTAAGCAACCAAACTTCATAGCATTAGCACAAGTCATACTATTAAACTGTGTCTTAATAAGGTCTGCATTAACCAAATCATAGTTTTCAAATGCTGTACCTATCTTAAAGTAAGGTGCATATTTATCCTTTAATGTTTCCATAATTTTCCTTTATTTGATAGCATCAGTCATAGATTTAACATATTCGCCTACATACTTAGGAGCTTCCTTGCCATATTTCTCAACAATTTTAATAATTGCAGAACCTACAATTACACCATCTGAGAATTTAGAAATCTTCGCTGCCTGTTCTGGCGTTGAGATACCAAATCCTACTGAGCAAGGAACATCTGTATACTGCTTAATAGTACTTACAATAGCATCAAGGTCAGTTTTAATCTCTGAACGTGTTCCTGTTACACCAAGACTTGATACTACATAAATAAATCCTTTTGCTTCCTTTGCAATCATTGCAATTCTGTTTTCTGACGTTGGAGCAATAAATGAAATAAGGTCTACATCATTTGAATTACAAATGTCATCAAATTCTTCTTTTTCTTCAAATGGAAGATCTGGAAGAATAAGTCCGTCAATTCCAATCTCCTTACATGTTGAAATGAATTTTTCTGCACCATATGAAAATACAACATTTGCATAAGTCATAAATACAAGTGGAATTGTAATCTCTTTTCTTAAATCTCTTACAAAATCAAAAATCTTATCTGTAGTAACTCCACCACTTAATGCACGAATATTGGCTCCTTGAATAACAGGACCTTCAGCTGTTGGATCTGAAAATGGAATACCAAGCTCAATAAGGCTTGCACCATTAGCAACCATTTCCTTAACAATAGCCTTTGTTGTATCAAGGTCAGGATCACCACATGTTATAAATGGAATAAATGCTTTATTCTTAAATGCTTCACTAATCTTACTCATGGATATCCTCCCCTCTGTAACGTGCAATTGCAGCACAGTCCTTATCACCACGTCCTGAAATTGTGATAACAATAATTTTATCCTTATCCATAGTTGGGGCAATCTTCATTGCATGAGCAACTGCATGAGCAGACTCAATTGCAGGAATAATACCTTCTACTCTTGATAAATATTCAAAAGCATTAACTGCTTCATCGTCTGTAACTGGAACATACTGAGCTCTGCCAATATCATGTAAATATGCATGCTCTGGTCCAATTCCTGGATAATCAAGTCCAGCTGAAATAGAATATACAGGAGCAATCTGACCATATTTATCCTGGCAGAAATATGATTTCATACCATGGAAAATACCAAGTGAACCAGTATTTACTGTAGCTGCTGTCTCATATGTATCAATACCACGACCTGCTGCCTCACAACCAATAAGAGCAACTTCCTTATCCTCAATAAAGTTATAGAAAGTACCCATAGCATTTGAGCCACCACCTACACAAGCGATAACTGCATCTGGAAGTCTGCCTTCCTTCTCTAACATCTGTTCTTTGATTTCCTTAGAAATAACTGCCTGGAAATCTCTAACAATTGTTGGGAATGGATGTGGTCCCATAACTGAACCAAGGCAGTAATGAGTATCACTAATTCTTGATGTCCACTCTCTCATTGCTTCTGATACAGCGTCCTTAAGTGTTGCAGTACCTGTTTTAACTGGAATAACTTCAGCACCAAGAAGTCTCATTCTGTATACGTTAAGTGCCTGACGAATTGTATCCTCTTCGCCCATAAATACAACACATTCCATACCCATAAGTGCTGCAGCAGTTGCTGTAGCTACACCATGCTGGCCTGCGCCTGTCTCAGCTATAAGTCTTGTCTTACCCATTTTCTTTGCAAGCAAAGCCTGGCCAAGAACGTTATTAATCTTATGAGAACCTGTATGATTTAAATCTTCTCTCTTAAGATAAATCTTTGCTCCTCCAAGATCCTTTGTAAGCTTCTCTGCATAATATAATCTTGATGGTCTTCCTGCATAATCATCAAGAAGCTGTTTTAACTCTGCATTGAATTCTGGATCATTTTTGTAATGATTGTATGCTTCTTCAAGCTCGATTACTGCATTCATAAGTGTTTCTGGAATATACTGTCCACCATGAATACCAAATCTTCCGTTAGGATTACTCATTATCGTCTTCCTTTCTAACAATTGTTATAAATTCTTTTGCTTTCATATAATCTTTTAAGTTATCAGTTTCTATTCCTGAACTGACATCTACTCCATAAGGCTTAAGCGTTTTCATTGCCTCGATGACATTATCCTTGTTAAGTCCGCCCGCTAAAAAATAATCTCTTTTTACAGATTTAAGAAGTGACCAGTCAAATGTTTTACCTGAACCAGCAACTGGAGAATCAATAAGTACCATATCTGCCTTACTTTGCTCAATCTTTAGAATATCATCTTCGCTCTTAATTGAAAATGCCTTAAAGATTGGTTTATCTGTAAATTTTCTTATCTCACTAATAAAATCATTATCCTGTGGACCATGAAGCTGAATAACATCGACTATATCATTTTCTGCAAGATATTTAATCTCTTCAAGTTCAACATCTATAAAAACTGCAACAGACTTTATATTAGAATCGAGAAGTGATTTTAAGCTCGAAGCCTTATCAAAATCAATGTATCTTTTGCTCTTTTTATAAAATACAAATCCAATATAGTCAGGCTTTAATTCATTAGCCATCTCTATATCTATTGGTCTGCTAAGACCACACATTTTTACTTTAGTCATTGTATTCCTTTCAGAGTATCAAGCATTACCTTCTTATCTGGTGAACGCATAAGCGTTTCACCAATAAGAACAGCATCTGCTCCTATCTCTCTTAAAAGCTTAATATCATTGGCATCCTTAACACCACTTTCTGATACGAATACAACATCTCTTGGAATAATTTCTCTAAGTCTTCTGCTGTTATCAGTATCTACTGTGAAATCCTTTAGATTTCTGTTATTAACACCAATAATTCTTGCTCCTGCTTCTATTGCCATATGTACTTCATCTTCATTGTGTGTTTCAACAAGCGCTGAAATACCAAGTTCATCACAGATACCAATGTATTCCTTTATTTTATCTGTACTAAGTATTGTACATATAAGAAGCACTGCCTTGGCTCCAAGAACTTTTGCTTCATAAATCATATACTCATCTACAGTAAAATCTTTTCTAATACATGGAGTAGCAACTGTATTTGTAATTTCTTTTAAATACTCATCGCTTCCAAGGAACCATTTAGGTTCAGTAAGTACAGAAATACAATCAGCGCCTGCTGCCTCATACTCTTTTGCAATATCAAGATATGGGAAGTTTTCTGCAATAATTCCTTTAGAAGGAGAAGCTTTCTTACATTCACATATAAATGCAATATCGTCTTTCTTAAGAGCTTTCTCAAATTCAAAATCACCTTTTGGAAGTGCTAAAGCCTTTGCCTTAACCTCTTCTAAAGATACCTTCTTTTTAGCTTCTTCTACTCTTACTAACGCATATGCAGCTAATTCATCAAGAATTGTCATTTCTACTCTCCAAATAATTTATTCTGGACGATTACTTACTTCAATCATCTTATTTAAAACTTCAATACACTTGCCAGAATCAATGATTTCTGCTGCAAGCTTAACACCATCCTTGAAGCTGTCTGCCTTGCCGCCAATGTAAAGAGAAGCACCTGCATTAAGTAATACTGCATTTCTCTTATGTCCTTTTGCACCATTTAAGATGTCAATTGTAATCTTTGCATTTTCTTCTGGAGTACCTCCCTTAAGGTCGTCCTTTGTACATTTCTCAAATCCAAAATCTTCTGGCTCGATTGTGTATGTCTTATACCAGCCATCCTTAAACTCACAAATCTTTGTTGGAGCACTAAGTGAAATCTCATCAAGCTTATCCATACCATATACAACCATACCTCTTTCGATACCAAGGCTGCAAAGAACCTGTGCTAATGGCTCTACAAGGTACTCATCATATACACCAAGAAGCTGCATCTTAGGATTTCCTGGATTTGTAAGTGGTCCAAGGATATTAAATACTGTTCTGAAACCCAACTCTTTTCTGATTGGTCCTACATACTTCATTGATGAGTGATATTTCTGTGCGAAGAAGAAACACATACCTGCTTCTTTAAGCATATCAACACATCTCTCTGGGCTCTGATCTATATTTACACCAAGTGCTTCGAGACAGTCTGCTGTACCACAAAGTGATGATGCCGCTCTGTTACCATGCTTAGCTACCTTCATACCACCTGCTGCTGCAACTAAAGCAGAAGTAGTAGAAATATTGAAGCTCTGTGCATTATCTCCACCTGTACCTACGATTTCGAATACGTCCATTCCTGTTTCAACCTTAGTAGCATGGTCTCTCATTGCCTTAGCACAACCAGCGATTTCATCGGTTGTTTCAGCCTTTGCACTCTTAGTAGATAATGCTGAAAGGAATGCAGCGTTCTGAGTAGGTGTAGTCTCACCACTCATAATCTCATTCATTACTGTATACGCCTCATCAAATGTTAAATCACCCTTGTTTACAATCTTAATAATTGCTTCTTTAATCATTGTTTTAATCTCCTTTTCTTTTATCAATTTATCTGTTTAATTTAAATTTTCAACCTTCAATAAAGTTTCTAATCATCTTCTTACCTTCTGGCGTCATGATTGATTCTGGATGAAACTGAACTCCATAAATCGGATATTCCTTATGCTCAATCGCCATAATCTCTCCATCTGCTGTCTTGGCTGTAACCTTTAAACAATCAGGCATTGTTTCTTCAGCTGCTGCAAGTGAATGATATCTTGCAATCATTGTCTTACTTGGTACGCCCTTAAATAACTTTGAGTTTGTATCAATCTCAACCTCTGACTGCTTACCATGCATCAATTCTTTAGCATAAGTAACTGTTGCACCAAATGCTGCACATATAGCCTGATGTCCTAAGCAAACACCAAGAGTTGGAATTTCCTTTCCAAGAGTTCTCGCTGCTTCAACGATTACTCCTGCATCCTCTGGTCTTCCAGGTCCAGGCGAAAGAATAATCTTATCTGGATTTAAAGCTTTAATTTCCTCTATTGTCATCTCGTCATTTCTGATTACCTTTATGTCTGGATTAATTTCTCCAACATACTGATAGAGGTTATAAGCAAAACTATCATAATTATCAATTAGAAGAATCATTTTATACCTCCTCTGCCTGCTTAAGGGCACTTACAACTGCTGCTGCTTTGTTAATACACTCCTGATATTCTTTCTCAGGATCAGAATCAGCAACAATTCCTGCACCACTTCTTACGAATACCTGGCCATTTTTCTTGTAAGCAATTCTGATTGCAATACATGTATCCATATTTCCAGTGAAATCAATATATCCAATTGCTCCACCGTAAATACCTCTCTTATTATTCTCAAGCTCTCCAATAAGCTGACAAGCTCTGATCTTTGGAGCACCTGAAAGTGTACCTGCTGGAAGAACCGCATCGATTGCATCAAGTGCGTCCTTATCATCTCTGATTTCGCCTCTTACTGTTGAACCGATATGCATAACATGTGAATATCTTTCGATTGAGTGTAATTTCTCTACTTCAACTGTACCGAATTTACTAATCTTTCCAAGATCATTTCTTCCAAGGTCTACAAGCATGTTATGTTCAGCAAGTTCCTTCTTATCCTGAAGTAAATCTTCCTCTAATCTCTTATCCTCTTCATCTGTCTTTCCTCTTGGTCTTGTACCTGCAAGTGGGAATGTATGAAGAATTCCATCCTCAAGCTTAACAAGTGTTTCTGGTGATGCACCTGCAACCTCAACATCTGTTCCATAGAAATAGAACATATATGGTGATGGATTAATAGTTCTAAGAACTCTGTATGCATTTAAAAGACTTCCTTCAAAAGGAGCGCTTAATCTGTTTGATAATACTATCTGGAAAATATCGCCTTCCTTAATATGATATTTACCCTTCTCAACCATTTCACAGTACTTCTCTTTGTTAAATAAAGCTGTAACCTCTCCAAGAAGCTTACCTGCTTCATCTCTCTTAGCACCATTCTTAAGTAAATCAACAATCTGATTGATTTCAAGAATTGCTTTATTATAAGAAGTCTCAACATCATCAAGTGATGCATTTGCAATAATGATGATTTTTTGTTTAACATTATCAAATGCTATAACCTTATCAAATAACATAAGGTCAACATCCTTGAAATTCTCTGCATCTTCAGCCTTACATTTTGTTGTAGGTTCGCTGTAACTTAAATAATCATAAGCGAAATATCCTACAAGACCACCTGTAAATGGTGGAAGATATTCAAATCTTGGGCTCTTATATCCACTAAGAATATCTCTTATGTATTTCTGAGGTTCATTTGTCGTAAATTTTAAATCGCCTATCTTCATTTCGCCATCAACACATGTGACTTCTAACTTAGGCTCATATCCAAGGAATGTATATCTGCCCCATTTTTCATTAGCCATAGCTGACTCGAGCATATAGCAGTGAGTCGAAACATTCTTTAATATTTTCATTGCTTCAATTGGTGTAATGAAGTCTGAAAGGATTTCTGCACTTAATGGTACTACATCATATTTGTTTTGTGCTTTAATTTCCTTTACCTCTTCAATGCTTGGAATAATTTGCATATATACCTCCTAGATTTAGTTTTTCTAATTCCTTTATTACAGACCGAAATTTGCTTATAAGCAAATCCGATTCTCCTCGTCGTCATAACAAAAAAGTCCTTGACAGAATATACTTCTGTCAAGGACGAATATTACTTAAATAATTATCCGCGGTGCCACCTTGATTTCATAGGTTACTATGCGCTTAGCAGGATACCAACATATCCCTGTCAACTGACGTGTGACAAACGTTGTAGAATACTCTGTAATAACTTACATTTGACTACACCCTCCGTGGTCCATTTGACAATCTGTTTCTTACCGGATCTCAGCATCCCGGATTCTCTGTAAAGGCTTTTATTGCCGTTATCTCCACTTCATCGGTTTAAAGTATTAATTTGTTAATATGTATTTTATTGCTAATAGCTTACAATGTCAATAAAATATTAAATTTATTTGTTCTTTCTGCTCTGATAATCTTCGATAGCTTTCTTGATTGCTTCTTCAGCAAGTACTGAACAGTGCATCTTATTCTCTGGAAGACCCTGTAAAGCTTCTGCAACAGCCTTGTTAGATAATTCAAGTGCTTCTGAAACTGGCTTACCTTTAATCATTTCTGTTGCCATTGAACTTGATGCAATAGCGCTTGTACAGCCAAAAGTTTCAAACTTAACATCTTCGATGATTTCATCATCATTAATCTTAAGATAAATCTTCATGATATCGCCACAAACTGCGTTACCTTCTTCACCAATACCATTAGCATCTTCAATAACACCAACATTTCTTGGGTTTCTGAAATGATCCATTACTACGTCGCTATATAAAGCCATTACTTTAATCCTCCTATTATTCGCTAAATACGTGTGGTCTCTTACCTGTCATCAAATCTCTCCAGAATGGAGACATATTTCTAAGATAAGTAACTACTTCGTTAACTGACTCTATTATATAATCAATTTCTTCTTCAGTAATATTACTGTCGAATGATAATCTGAGTGAACCATGAGCAACCTCATGTGGTCTGCCAATTGCAAGTAATACATGGCTTGGATCAAGTGATCCAGATGTACATGCTGAACCTGATGAAGCAGAGATTCCTTTATCATCAAGAAGCATAAGAAGTGACTCACCCTCAATTCCTTCGAAGCAGAAGTTAACCGTTGCTGGGAGTCTGTGCTCTCTGTCTCCATTTAACTCTGAATATGGAATTGCATCAAGTCCTGCAATAAGCTTATCTCTAAGAGGAAGAAGATGTGCTGTATCCTTTTCAAGACTATTAGTAGCATCCTCAAGAGCCTTTGCCATTCCCATGATACCAGGAACGTTTTCTGTACCAGCTCTCTTGCCTCTCTCCTGTGCTCCACCCTCGATAAGGTTAAATACTGGAACACCTTTCTTAACATATAAAACACCAACACCCTTAGGTCCGTGGAACTTATGTGCTGATAAAGATAACATATCAATATTGTCAGCCTCAACATCTACAGGGATGTGAGCTACCGCCTGAACTGCGTCTGTGTGGAATGTAACGCCCTTGGCACGACAAATTGCACCAATCTCTCTAATTGGCTGAACTGTACCAATCTCATTGTTTGCATACATAATTGTAACAAGCGCTGTATCTGGTCTAATTGCTTCCTCAAGCTCCTTAAGATCTACAAGGCCATTTGAATGTACATCAAGAAGTGTAATTTCAAAACCTTCCTTCTCAAGTTTCTTAAGTGTATGTAATACTGCATGATGCTCAAAAGTAGTAGAAATAATATGCTTCTTACCCTTCATTGCACCAACCTTAGCTGCTGAATTAATAGCCTGGTTATCTGCTTCACTTCCGCCTGAAGTGAAAATAATCTCTCTTGGCTGGCAATTAAGAACCTTAGCGACTCTTTCTCTTGCCTCCTCCAAAGCTTCCTTAGCCTTCTGACCGATTTCATAAAGACTTGAAGGGTTACCATATATCTCTTCCATATAAGGAATCATTGCATCAATTGCCTGCTTACTCATCTTTGTAGTAGCAGCGTTATCAGCATAAATCTTCATAATTAACTCCTAATTTTTTATTTCCTACCTTTTTGGTAGGCATTAATATATTACCACTTATTTTTCATATATTCAATAGCTATTAAAATCTTTTTACACTATTCTACTTTGTCCTGGACTGTTTACATTTCTTATTGATAAATATAAGCATTGCACCAACACAAATAGCTCCTCCGACAATATTGCCAAGAGTAACCGGAATCATATTCTTAATCATACCAAAAACAGAGAGATTTTCAAGTTTTTCAGCAGTAATTCCATATAATTCCATCGCTTTATTTACATAAGAAGGATTAGTTTTTGCAAGCATTCCAGCTGGAATATAATACATATTTGCAACACAGTGCTCAAATCCTGAGATAACGAAGGCAAATATTGGGAAGAATATACCCCACACCTTACCGGCAATATCCTTAGCTGCTATGGCCATCAATACTGCTACACATACCAAAATATTACACATAATACCACTGGTAAAAGCAGTTCCAAAGCCAAGATTAACTTTACCTAAAGCAATCTTAATAGTATATGCTCCAAGTCCTCCATCAGAATAATTCCACTGACCGCTAAAATATGTAAGAAATACCACTAATAATGAACCTACGAGATTTGAAATAAATACAACTGTAAGATTTCTAACATATTGTAAAAAGCTTGCTTCTTTCTGAAGAACAGCCATAAAAATCATAGTATTTCCGGTAAAAAGTTCTCCACCTACAATAACAATCATCATAAGGCCTACTGGGAATACGGCTCCCGTAATAGTTCTGGCAAGCCCTACATTTGCTACGCCATGAGAAGCTAAAGATGACGCCTCGCCACCAATTGCAATAAACATTCCTGCAAGTATTCCAAGAAGAAACATTTTCACAAAAGGAAGATTGGCTTTTTTCACACCAGCCTTGATGTTTAAATCTACTACTTCTTCTGGTGAATTAAATAATTTATCCATTTATGTACTCCATATATATATAAATAACATGTGTCGCCTTTATAAGTTAACACAAGAGCGAACAATTATCAATCAGCTTTATAACTGAATACAAAAACATCATATCTTATTGCTTTTCCTTCAAGAGAATAGTCAGGTTTTTTGCCATCAAGGAAGGCCCCCTTTAATGGACGTTTTATAACTATTTTCCTGGGATTGCACTTTTTAGCTGCATTAAATAATTCTTCCTCAGTCGCACATGGACATTCTAATTTTTGTAGTAGTTGAAATTTTTTCTTAACTGAAGCACTTTTTTGTCTCTCTGGAAACATTGGATCAAGAACCACCACATCTGGCGAATATTCAAGCTTTTCCATTGCTTTAATGCTATCTTCTTCATGAAGTACCATTCTTGAAACAATATCTGCCATCGAAGGCTCAGCTGCCGCTCTTTTCAAAGAATCTCTAAGAAGCGCTGCAATAACTGGATTGTATTCATATAAATCAACCTCAAATCCAGCTGCTGCAAGAAGCAATGAATCCTCTCCCATTCCAGCCGTCGCATCAAGAATTGTAATAGGATTATTTGCTCCTTTTATTTTAGAAGCCTTAACTATGAATTCATGGCTAAGATTGTCTTTTTTCAATCTTCTAGCCATGGATGTTAAATCCCCATACATTTCAAGCTCCTCATAATTAAGAGATAAGCCCTTCTCGTCTAGTTTAAGATATAACTCTTTATCCATAGCAGACTCTTTTAATTCAATATTAAGATGCTTTGCTATTTCTTTTGCTTCATTTATAAATTCATCTTTTGCGATAATAACAAGCTTTTCTTCCATTCTAAATATCCCGTCACTTGTAATATACATACATTAATAGGTAAATGTGTAAATATAATGTCTGTAAATAAATATATAACAATTAATTACTATCTTCAACTTAATAAGTTTAATATCAATTTTTATTGGATTTTCTAATGAATTACGTTATTTTTTTAACATTAGAGTAATATATTTTTATTTTTAAGCAAAATATTTATATATTTAACCACGTTAGAGCAATATACTATAAATGTAATTCGAATTGATATATTACAAATAGATCATTCCGAAAGAATTCCCCTTTTACACAAAGAAAAGACTCCGCTTCCCCGGAGTTTTTTCTTTTATAAAATGTTTTGTTTTTGTTCTCAAACCAAAAAACCAGTGCCAAATATCAAATTAGCACTGGTCTTTTTATTTCTCTACAACTTAAAGTATCTGTTTTTTATACTTTTTCATTTCTTCTTTGATTCTCATATGAGCTTCTTCTTTTTCCTGGTACATGGAATCATCTGCTATTTTAATGTAATCTTCCAGTCTGCTCTTATCCTTTGGAAGAATCTGTGTAATACCTATACTTATGGATAAAGGAAATCCTAATTCAAGGCTATCAATATAATCCTTTATATCTTTCATAAGTTTTCTTCTGAATTTATCAATATCCGTTCCGTCTTCTAACAGACCAACTATAACGAATTCATCGCCACCAAATCTAGCAAAATTCCACTCTCCCGTAAGTTTCTCTTTCAAAGCATCTGCAGCAGCCTTAATAGCAAGATCTCCTTTAAGATGTCCAAAGAAGTCATTAATAAATTTCATACTATCAATATCAGCAAATAAAAGTGTAGTTGTCACATTTTTATTTCTGTTTTCATTTATGAATTTACCAATCTCATCAGATAGTCCAAGTCTGTTATACATTCCTGTTAACTGATCCGTCATTGAGATAATTCTCAACTGCTCATTAGCCTTTTGGGCAAATACAATATTTCTCATCTGGTTAAAAATACTAATCATATTAATAATCCAGTTGTAAAGCATTCCTTTGTATAAAAGCTCCGTATTATTCTTGGCTACAACATAACCAATGATATAATCTAAATTGGTTAATGGAGCAAACACATAAACATTCGACTCATCCTTTTTCTTCTTATATTTAGGAACAAGAATATCTGAATTAAAATCAAAAGCTTTTTTGCTAACTCCTTCTTCCTTACTGTATAAAACATCAAGGTGTCTGCTAATTCTTGTTATCTTACTTGTATATTCGCTATTAGGGATCTCGAAGAATGCTGGTTCTGTGCATACCCAGAAATCATCGCCCATAAATGTGCAGCCATCAAATATATCTTTAACCGCACCATTGAAATCCTCCTTATGTGTCAGATTGGAGGTCTTCATTCTAAGCTCTTTAAAGAAATAATCAAGCATAATAAATTCGTTATTATCTGCATATTTATTTCTTATTGTCTTTTTTCTAAATTTATCATTCTCTTCACTTACCGGACATCCACAGCTTTCTGAAGGAATGAATTCCGCAGAGAGATTAATCTCCACATTTGGGTCAGGATTATCAATCTGTCTGTAAAGCTCCTTATAGGCAGCCACACCCATCTTATCCCATTCTCTTTTAACAGTTGCAAGAATTGGTTCAGTAGTTCTTCCATCAAGGTTATAATCAAATCCTGTAACCAAAACGTCCTGCGGAACTGAATAACCACACTCAAATACTGCTGCCACTGTTCCAAGTGCAGACAAATCATTTGCACAAACAAAGGCATCTGGAAGCTTTTTATTCTTCTTTATCCATTTTCTAGTCTCTTCTCTGGCTACATAATAACCAAAATCACCAACAATTGTATCTGACAAAACGAGATTCTTTTCAGCCAAAGCATCTTCTATTGCCTGTTTTCTTATTTCATTCTCCTTATTATCTAATAATCCTGAAATATATACTAAATCCTTGCATTTATGCACATCAAGAAGGTGACGGGCAAGGTCATATTCTCCCTTATAATTATCTGTTCCTATATAAACCCATCCTGGAACCTTAATCTCTGTAGAAATAACTGGTATCCCTGAATTTTCTAAAACTTCTTTAACTTTTTCTTCTTCTATTGATAAATTAAATGAATTCGTAAGTACAATTGCACCATCAAATTCCTCTGGATTTGGAAGTTTGAAAAGATTCAACTGATTATGATTCTTGTCAGGATTATCCGAAGCATAAATCCACGATGCAAATACAAATACATCCACATTATCCTTTTTAGCTTCTTTAATAATCTCTTCCAAAACCTGTTGGGAGAATTCATTACTCCATACATTCAAAAAAATAAGTATTCTATTTTTTCTTGCTTTCTTTTTCATTTTAGTCTACCCCGAAACACAGAAAATATAGGGTAATTCTACCACACTTATAAATCATTTGTGAACAAACTAACAATCTATTTTATTGAAATTTAATAATTGATGATATATATTTAACATTGATGTAAATTGAGAGGAGAATTATAAATGAATTTCAAGAAATTAACTTCAATCATAGCTGCATTTGCTTGTATCTCAAGTCTTGTAGCCTGTGATTTATCTATCCCATCAGCTAATGTTCCACCTGCTGATCCTACTTTAAACAATCACGCTTCCATTATTGAAGGTGATGACAATAACAATACTACTGAACCAGTTGAAACAATTGATGATAACAACGATCCAGAAGTAATCGAAGAAGATTTACCTGTTGCAACTATTTTGAGTTTTGATATTCCTGATTTTGCAGAACGTCAATATAGCGAAGAACAGCTTATAGAAGCTTCTGAAGCATATTTAGATTATCTTGAGCAGTTAGATAACGCTACAGATAGTGATAATTATTTTAATCTTCACTTTCTTCCTATTCAGACTAACGCAAGTAACCTTATGGACATTGCATATTGCTACGATTACTCACATGCAGCTTCTGTAACTATTTGCAGATACAACTTTGAAACTAAAGAAGTTGAAGATCTTGGTTCATTTGGAAGCTACGGTTCAATGGCTTATTATCCAGGTTGCAACATTTTTTATACTTTCTACTCAGGTATGGGTTATAACTATTTTGAATATTTATACCTTGATGAAAACAATAAAGAAGTATCTCTTCACAATTTCCAGGACGATAGTGGACTTATCGATTTCGCAGATTATGAAGCTCATCCTGAAGACTACGAAGGTCTTGACCTTCCTGAACTCTACTTTAGAGTTAATGATGAAGATGTAACTGAGGAAGAATATAACGCTTTACATAAAGCTTGGAGAGAAGTATATGGCGATTTAGTCAGCTTATCTATTTATGATATGATGCCTTACAACGATATGTATGACGTTGATTTTTACCAGGCTTACAATTTAAGTGATGACGAATTAAATGAAACAGTTAGTGCATACCAGAGAGTCATTGACGACTTGGATGAAAACTCTCGTTACACATTTGTAAATATCAACAATCCAGCAGTACCTGCTTTAGCAGTTTGCGCTGGCGAAAATCGTTCAGATTATGTATCACTTTATCAGTACGTTCCTTACGATGAAGAAGTATATTTCGTTGGTGATTTTGGTTCAAATGGTTGTATGCAGTATTTATACGGTTCTAACCTCTTTGTTTCTTATTATGGTGACGGCAATTACCTTGCTCTCTCTTATTATAAAAATATCCTTGATGGACAAAACTCTTTGCCTATCATTTCATTTGAATTCACTAATGATGAGGATTCAAACCATGAAATAACTGCTATGTACTATTTCATTAATGGCGAGCCTGTTAGCGAAGACTTCTTCAATTTCTGTTTCGACAAATTTGCTTTCCAGTACGATCCAATTGATTATTCATTCATGTATGATGATAAATCAGCAGAAAATGCAAAGGCAATCTTCTCAGAGCTTTACTATGAGAGATAGTTGATTGTTCAAATATATCCTAGAACGCAACTGGCGTTTTCAAAATAAAATAAGTCACTCGCTTTAATGAAGCATCAAGCCTCACTAAACGAGTGACTTTTTATTTAACTTCTTACTGCATAACGCATTTTGGTGCACTTAGCTCTTCCGTTCTTTCTGCACTCTTCTTTGGAAGGTCTTACTACATCTTTACAAATATCCGAGTAAATCCCTTCATTATAGAATTCCTTAAAGGACTGTTTTACCAATCTGTCTTCCCCTGAATGGAAAGTAAGAATCGCTACTCTTCCTCCCGGATTAAGTACCTCTGGCAATTTATTTAAGAATGAATATAAAACTTCAAATTCTGAATTAACATCTATTCTTAATGCCTGAAAGGTTCTCTGACAGGACTTCTTAATTGCTTCCTTTTTCTCATCCTTTGGAACATAAGCTAGCGCAGCTTCTATTGCTTCTCGAAGCTCCGTAGTGGTATCCATCTTATTGCCCTGCTTCATTCTAAAGAAGACTTTCTCAGCTATTTCCTTAGCATATGGCTCATCAGAATTCTCAATCAGCATGCCCTCGAATTCTTCCTTAGTAATCTGTCTTAATCTGTCAGCAGCGCTATCTCCCTTTGTAGGATTCATTCTCAAATCCAATGGTCCATCAATCTTATACGAAAACCCTCTCTCTGGGTTATCTATTTGCATAGAAGATACACCTAAATCTGCAAGGATAAAATCAAACTTACCATATTCCTTTGCAACTTCATCAATATTTGCAAAATTGATAAGCTTCCTGTTAAATATATCCTCTCCATATCCGGCATTTCTTAATCTCTCAAGCGTCTTTTGGGACTCAATCGGGTCAACATCGAGACCTACAATATGACCATTTCCTTCAAGCTTATCAAGCATCGCCCTTGTATGTCCGCCATAGCCAAGCGTTGCATCCAAACCTCTTTGTCCTGGCTTAATATCCAAGAATTCAATAATCTCGTTTACCATGATAGAGATATGCATACCTGCTGGCGTGCTACCTTTATCTATAACATGAGCTATCTCATCAGCATATTTGTCTGGATTATGTTCTTTATATTTTTCTTCAAACTTCTTCGGATATTTACCCGAATAGTGAACTCTTCTTTTTCTTTCTTCAGCCATTACATTAACCTGTCATCTGCATGAGTCATTCTCCAGTCAATACATCTCTTAAGATAATGAATGTAATCTGGATTCTTGCACATTCCTTTGCCTTCTACATCTGACAATTTTGCAACGTCCATACCATTGCAGGCTGTTGTCTTCATAATGATATTAAGAGCTGGAACCTTTGTATCATTTGAAATATATGTACCGATACCAAAGGCAACCTTGATTCTACCCTTAAAATATTTATGAATTGCTGTTGCTCTGTCAAAATCAAGACTATCTGAGAATAATAATGTTTTAGTCTTAGGATCAATTCCAAGCTTCTCATAATGAGCAATCATTTCATCGCCCCACTCATATGGGTCACCTGAATCATGACGACAACCACTGAAAAGTGTTGCATATGTAAGCTGAAAATCTTTAAGGAAGCATTTTGTAGTAATAGCATCTGTCAAAGCAGTACCATTTAATACTCCGTATTCTTTTACCCATGCATCCAAAGCATACCAGTTAGAATATGCGGGATTGTGCTTATGATTACCCTGTCCAACACACATAATCCATTCATGTGCCATTGTACCAACTGGTGTGATTCCATATTTTTTAGCAAGATAAACATTTGATGTACCAACAAAATTAGAATTGCGAAGCTTGCCATTTTTGAGTGATCTGACTGCAAGGTCCTGTGCCTCAGCAGAAAATCTTCTTCTCATACCAAATTCCGAGAAGTTGCTCAAATCATATATACCACTTTCAAGTTTTGATACTTTATTGGCAAGTCTTTCTCTAAAGCTTTGATATAACTCATCGTAATCATAGGCCATTCTAAAATAAACTTCATTTACGATAGCAAGAGTTGGAATTTCATACATTGAAGTATTAAGCCAGGTTCCCTTAGTCTGAATAGCTAGTCCGCATTCAGCATTATCTGTAATTTCAAAATCCGCAAATCTTGGTTTCCAAAGTCTTAAGAAATCGATATATGAACCCTTAATCCACTTAATATTGTGAAGATATTCAAGCTCATCCTCACTAAATCTTAAGTTACAGTACATTCTTATCTGGTCTCTGATTTCTTCAACCATTTCTTTTGTGAAATGAACATCTGTATTTCTGCACTTAAAATCCCAGGTTGTCTTATAGTCACTAAACTGATGATAAATAGCCTGTCCCATTGAAAACTTATATGCATCAGTTTCAAGTAAACTTGTAATAATTGGTTCAATTGGTTTCTTTTCTTTTGCTACTCTTCTTGCATCCATTCTTGTTACCTTCTTCTTTCCATTTACAAAGACTTATATTATTTAACAACAGGTACTGTCTGAATTCTAAACTTAGGTAAAGCTTTCATTTCAAAATAGTAATTCATCTTCCAGTCAGCTCCCTGGGTTGGATCATTTTCACCTGAAGCAGGTGGTGCAAATATATTAATATTCAAATCGCACTCTTCATTAATAGGCTTTTCAAAAAATGCAGGCATGAAATCTATGAATTTAACACCTTTTTTCTTATAAAACCATTTGCCATTTATCTCCATCATAAGATTGGCATCCTCAAGCTCATCCTCGAAATATGCTTCACAAAATACCGGATTAGCATCAAAATGAAGCTTCAAAGCTACGCCATCTGCATCTTCGCTTCCACCCCATCTAAGCTTAGCTGGTATTGTTGATTCTTTCTCACAAATCATTTCTGGCATGAAATACTCATCATTAATGATTTCCTTAAATACATCCATTAAAGGAAGCTTAATACCATTCTCGCTATTATTTGGATCCTCCCACTCCAGTCCAAGACGACCTCTGTCTCTAAACTGATAAAGTGTAAATCCATCTAACCACTTATCTTCATCCTCTTTAACAAGTTTGCAAAAATCTTTAAGCATCTTAGCCTGATCATATGGTCCTGTTACATCTCCATCAGCATTTGCTTCTGACAAAACCATAGGTCTTTTCTCACCTGCAATCTCACAGTATCTCTTAAAGCTTCTCTTGCCTAATTCATAAATCTCTTCAACCTTGCTTCTTGAATAATTATTTGTATCAGAATCTGCAACATCATATGGCCATCCCCAATGAAGAGCCATATAACGGTCTACCGAGAATATATCAGCATTCTTAATAGCTCTGTCAAAGATATCTTCCATAGTCATTTTCTCTTCATCCAGACTCTTATAGCCATCAAGACAAAGAATTAATTTAACATTCTCTGCTTCTTTGTGGAATATATCACATACATGAGCAAAGAATTCTGCTACCTCTTCATAGCTGGCTCTTTTATTAAATGAAAACCAGTTTCCTGTAGCTTCATGATTAACTCTTAATAATACTCTTCCAAATGGAGCAAGGTCCTTTGCTATTGCAACAAGATGCTCATCTGAAATATGGGTATCCATTGTAATTGTAAGACAAACATCCTGGCCATGACTTCTTACATCTCTCATCCAGTTAAATGGTTCTTTATCCTTAAGCCCTACAAGACCACCCTTATAAGTTTCATAATCATCATAAGGATAATCCCATTGGAATTTAACATCCTGATCGGCGAAAGCATTATGGGCTCTCTTTGGAAAAGCCTCATCAAGAGGATAATAACAAGTCATAAGTGATATTGACCTCATCGGTCTACCAAGTGTACTCAGGATATAATCCTGATTTACATATTCTCCTCTTTCACTTCCATCACCAAGGTCAACGGAACACTTTGCCTGCCCCATATGAATCTGTCTAATTTCCTTAACCTCAACACACTGCATAATTTTCTCCTCTTTTGCTATACGAATAAATCTACTTTCTTGAACTGGTTAACATCTACAAGTCCTGTTGTCGTCATTTTTAAGGACGGTATAACAGGAAGACTTACAAATGCCATATTCATAAATGGTTCGATGTTTTCTTTTACCCCTAATTCTCTCGCTTTGCTACGCAAAGTCTCATTATCCTTAGCCATTGTTGCAGCATCATTTATCCCCATAAGTCCTGCAACTGGAAGTGAAAGCTTTGCAATCACTTCTTGCTTCTTAACTACAGTCATTCCGCCGCCCATCTCTATTACCTGATTTGCAGCCACCATCATATCCTCATCATTTGAACCGATAACAATAAGATTATGCGAATCATGTGATACTGAAGCAGCAAGGGCACCTTCCTTAAGTCCAATTCCTTCAATATATCCAATTCCTTTATGCCCTGTATTTTTATGTCTTTCTATTACTGCCAGTTTAAGAATATCTTTATCTGTATTAATTCCGTTATTTTTTGTAAAATCAAGCTCTTCGATTACTTCATCGGTAAGAATCTGACCTTCAATAACTTTGATTACTCTGCATTTATTTCCCTTAGGCTCTACATAAAAATCTTCTTTAGTCAAAGTATCAAGATGGAAAGAATTCGATACTATATCAACTAATTTTTTATCTATCAAAGGCTTTTTAATTTCGCTAATCTGTCCATCTGCATATATGCATTTACCTGAAGCATATACTTCTTTGATTGAAACCTTATTTAAATCATCTAGGATCAATATATCTGCCTTATAACCTGGAGCAATTGCACCTGCTCTTTTAATGCCAAAGCATAAAGCTGCATTTAACGAAGCCATCTTAATAACTCTTACAGGATCTTTGCCAAGAGCTATCGCTTTTCTTACTATATTATCAATATGACCTTCTGTAAGAATATCCATTGGATTTCTATCATCTGTAACAAAAACGCATCTTTGGTATTCTGGTCCGTCAATCAGCTTATGAAGACCTTCAAGGTTCTTTGCCGCTGAGCCTTCTCTTATCATTATCCACTGACCTTTTTGAATACGTTCATAAGCTTCCTCGTAAGAAGAGCACTCATGGTCAGACTGGATTCCGTAAGATACATATTTATCCAAATCCCTGCCTTTTAGAAGTGGCGCATGACCATCTACAACCTTGTCCTTTTTTACACATTCTGTAACCTTTTCAATGGTTGCTTCATCTCCATATATAATTCCAGGATAATTCATCATTTCAGCTAAGCCCAATACTCTTTTGTTAGAATAGAGTTCTTCTAAATCTTTAGCAAAAAGATTTGCACCTGATTCATCAAACATGGTAGCTGGTACGCAAGATGGAAGCATAACATATACATTAAGTGGCAATCCCTCTGATGCCTGAAGCATATATTTAATACCATCCACACCACATACATTAGCGATTTCATGTGGATCAGTAACTACTGATGTGGTTCCTTTTGGAAGACAGGCATTTGCAAGTCCCCATGGTGTCATCATAGTACTCTCTATATGAATATGTCCGTCTACAAAACCCGGGCATACATATTTACCAGCTAAATCCCTACATTCATCCGCATCTTCGCTTGTATAATAAGTGCCTACTCCTGCGACTATTTCGCCATCAATAAGTACATTTGTTTCTTCGATTGTCTCTGTAAACACATTTACAAGTTTTACATTCTTAAGAAGTGTCTTCATTTACGCCCCCGTTAACGATTATTTATATTAGCCTTCAAGAAATCCCTTTAAATCTTCGATTAAATCATCTACATCAAAATCATGCACATCACATGCCTGAGCTAAAGTTTCATTCTGTGCTGAAGGACAAGTTGGACAATGCATTCCCATATTTCCAAGAATCTCTGCTGCCTCTGGAAACTGTCTTAATAATTCACCAATCTTTGTATTCTCTGTAATTCTAAACATACTATCCTCTCATTCTGAGCATCAGTTCCTGCTCTATAACCTCATTATTAACTATATATTTTCTTGGAACCCTCTTACTGACTGCGCAGGTCAATTCGTATGGTATTGTTCCTGCCAGATCCGAAAGCTCTTCTATCGGGTTATTCTTACCAAATACTTCTATCTCACTACCAACTTCAACATCAGGCATATCAGAAATATCAATCATGCACATATCCATGCATATTTTTCCTCTGACAAAAGCTTTGCCATTTGCTGTCATAAGTGTCGCCTTATTGGATAATGCTCTGAAAAATCCATCTGCATATCCATACGGAAGAACGCCCATTCTCGTGGTCTTGTCTGTCACATATATTCCACCATAACTAACAGGAGTGCCTGCAGGATATATCTTAATAGTTGATACCGTAGTCTTAAGAGTCATTACAGGCTTAAGACCAAGTTCTTTGGCATAAGCTCCATATCCGTATAACAACAGTCCTGGTCTAACCATATCCATGTATGTTTCAGGATATTTGGCCACCGCTCCTGTATTGGCACAGTGTCTTATACGGAATTTTCTTCCCATTCTTCTCTCTACTTCTGAAATAACATCCTTGAAGAGTTTCAACTGATGCTTGGTATACTCAACACTTTTTTCATCATCCTCATCTGATACTGCAAAATGAGTAAATATACCTTCTGCATCTAAACCTCTCATATTTATCGCCTCGAGAATTCCTTCAATACCAGTATCGAAAAAATCTCCATCGCAAAGATACCCAAGTCTTGACATACCAGTGTCAACTTTAATATGAATCTTTAAAATCTTATTTATCTTTACAGCTTCATTAGAATACTCTTTAGCCTTAGCCTTACATGTAACCGCCTGGGTAATGTCATACTCAATAAGTCTCTCAACCTGCTCCTTTGGAGTATGTCCAAGAATAAGAATAGGCATTTTTATTCCATTTACTCTTAACTCCATAGCCTCATCTATACTGCTAACTGCAAGATAATCAGCCCCTGCTTCTTCAAGAGTTTTGGATACCATAATTGAACCATGTCCGTATGCATCTGCTTTAACAACACCAAGAAATTTAACACTTTTACCAACTTTGTTTCTCAAAACAGAATAATTATATTTTAATGCGTCAAGGTCAATCTCCGACCATGTCCTTCTTAAGGTTGATTCCATTATTTATAACGCCTTCTTTCGATTTTACGTAACTTTTATTTTACCATATTTAACAATAAAAGTCTTTATATCAGTGCTTTGTTTGTACTAAATAATAATATTATTTGCATAAAGTTTTTCAGGTAAAATAGATTTATAAAGCCTTTTATAATTATTACAAACTGTTTCTTTGTCTGATAAACCACCTGTTTCGATAACAATATACGGCACACCGAAACATCTGGCTTTAACATTAGTATCAATAAATCCATTTCTTAAATAAAACTGATACCTTCTTGACTGGATTTCCTTCTCTGCTTCGTCCTTTGCAAATGCAGGGTCTTCTACCTCAGCAAGAATACTTCTCGCATCCTTTAAATATTCTCTCAAAGCCTGAAGACTTTTCCCTCCAACGCCTCTATTTCGACTTTCTGGAATAGTTGCAAAATAATCGAGAAGATAATCATCTCCTAATTTAACAAAGTATGCATAATTAATTACTTTTCCATCTTCAACCATTCCAAGGCAAAGATAAATTCCTTTATCTATTGCTTTTAAAATCATTTCAAGTGGCTTAAGTTCATCAGGAGGAAAATCCTCTATCATTCTTTTGTTATATGTATCTATAACCTGCTCAAGGCTTAATTTAGTAAATACCATTTATCTCTCCAATTTTCCAAATCCCTTAAATAAGCCTTAAAAATGCCTATTTCAAGGCTTAAATTCCCTATCTTTTTATAAACAAAAATCCCCTTAAGCAGATTTGGTAATTTACCTTGTCTACTTAAAGGGGAATAATCATAATACCAATCGCATAAATGAATTATTAGTTGATTTTCTTAATCCATCCTTCAGGAGCTTCGATTTCGCATCTCTGGATTCCTGTAAGTGTTTCATAAATCTTCTTTGTCCATGGTCCCATATCATCCATTCCGCTTGGGAAGTAGATTTCTTCGCCATGATCATAAATCATTCCAACTGGAGAAACAACTGCTGCTGTACCACAAAGTCCACATTCAGCAAAATCCTTAACTTCTGTAAATGGAACTTCTCTGCACTCAACCTTCATACCAAGATACTTCTCAGCAACTTCCATGATACTTCTTCTTGTAATTGATGGAAGAATTGAATCTGACTTAGGTGTAACAAGTGTGCCATCCTTTGTAATAAAGATGAAGTTTGCACCACCAGTTTCTTCAACCTTAGTACGTGTTTTTGCATCAAGATACATATTCTCTGCAAAACCTTCTCTATGTGCAAGCTGAATTGGATAAAGGCTCATTGCATAGTTAAGACCAGCCTTGATATTACCTGTTCCACATGGAGCTGCTCTATCAAAATCTGATACTTTAATCTTAATTGGCTTAGCGCCGCCCTTGAAGTATGGACCTACTGGTGTAACAAGAATTCTGAATTCATATTCATCAGCTGGCTTAACACCAATAACTGAATTTGTACCCATCATAAATGGTCTTAAGTAAAGGCTGGCACCTGTTCCGTAAGGTGGAACGAAATGCTTGTTAGCAGCTACTACCTTTTCTACTGCGTCAACGAAACGATCAATAGGGAATGGAGGCATCTCAAGTCTCTTAGCTGAATCATACATTCTCTGAGCGTTCATGTCAGGTCTGAATGTTACGATATCTCCCTCTTTTGTATAATATGCTTTTAAGCCTTCGAATACTGACTGTGAGTACTGGAATACACAAGCACACTCATTTAATACGATATTAGAATCTGTAATGATTGCTCCATCATCCCACTTTCCATCTTTATATTTGGAAACATAACGATAATCACACTCGATATATCCAAATCCTAATTCTTCCCATTTAATATCTTTTGGATCCATTTTTATACTCCCTTCAAAAATAATTTTTCAAGTTATTATACTCCACTAAAACAACACGTGCAATAATAAATTATTCTTCCTTTGGTGCTGCATCAGCTTCTGCAATCTTAACAATTTCATCAAACATATCTTTGCTAATAAAGCAGCTTGAACCTGCATTCTTTGTTACATTAAGAGAACAGTCAAACTTATTAATAAATGCAGACATTGGCTGAACAAGTCCGCCCCACTCTTCATTATATTCCATTCTAAGTTTCTTCCAGTCTGTATATGCAGGAATAATTGTTCTACCATTCTGTCCTGGTCTTACAGGGAAGATAAGCTTTGTTTCTTCCTTAAGGATTCTCTTGCCATTCTCATCTGGTTCTGGCATTTCTCCTTCTGGCTTCATTGGAATAATGAAATTAGCCTTGGCTACTTCTCTTGCAAAGAATCTGTAGAAAATCTTTGCTGCCATTTCTTCCTCTTCATTCTGTGGCTTACCAATCTGTGCTCTTAATAACATCCAACGAACAAGATTTGGATTAGCCATTGGTGCAAGATTCTTATCCTTATTAATTCCATTAGGATCCTCAAGAATCATTTCAACAGGAATTGCTACTGTATCAGAAATAATTCTCACGCCATATGCACCATTTAAGAAAAATGCATCAAATAAGAATTTCTTAATACCATCTTTTGTATCAAGATTATCGATTCTTACCACTTCAAATTTATCTGCAGGATAATTCTCCTCAGCAATCTTCTTATAAGCCTTTGTGAAAAGCTTAATGTCTGGTGGTGTACTTACAAAGCCTGAACCCTGTCTGAATGTTCTTGAGAACATATGTGGCTCGCCTGTGATTTTGTTGTAAATACAGTAAATCTCATCAGCCATAATAAGCTTCTTAACAATAGCCTCTGCTACTCTGGCTGATTTTCTCTTAAGTCTTTCAATCTCTTCCTTTGAATCTTTCTTATCAGAATTCAAAAGAACTGCAACACTTAATTTCCATGTTTCAGCACAGTCAGTAAGACTCATTCTATTTAAATCTTCTTCTGTAAATGTGAATTTTCTCTTAGCGATATATGAATCAATCAAAGCTGTCTGATATGCTGTTCTGATATCCTGCTCTCCAATATTTTCAGATCTCACAACAGTACCAGGCTTGATGTTTTGCATCATACCATCTTTAACTCTTATAGCCACGAAACAGTCCTTAGCTTCATCAACATCTTTAGCATCGATATCCATAGAAACTACTGATGAAATGAAAAGTTCGTCGTCATCATCACCGCAGTTTGAAATATATAATCTGTCACCCTTTTTAAGTGAACCCTTTAACTTACCTACAACAACTAGATCGTCGCTTCCCTTTACAAGGTATACATCAAGTACACCAAATATAAATTCTCCCTCTTTAAGTTCTTCCATTTTTAACCCTCGTGTATTTCTAAATAATTAGTAGTCATTTTCCGTAGATATTATATCACATTTAATATAAATTACCCACAGTAATAAGATTATACCACATTTATAAAAAAACGACATCCGCCAATTTCTTGACGGATGCCCTACAAATTATAGATGTTTTACTATTTATTTGTCATTTTTCTTAGTTTTTAAGATAAAGTTTGTAATAATACCAAGAATTAATGCACAAGCAACCTCAGTAACTGTTACTGAACCGAAGCTTACTGCAAGTCCACCAATACCACAGATAAGGATAACTGATACTGTGAAAAGGTTTGAATTTTCTTCAAGGTCAACCTTTTGAACCATCTTAAGACCTGATACAGCGATAAATCCGTAAAGAGCTACACAAACACCACCCATTACGCAAGATGGAATAGTTGCAAGGAATGTAACAAATGGAGCAAAGAATGATGCTACGATAGCAAGAATTGCTGTCGCAAAAATTGTTACGATTGAAGCATTTCCTGAAATAGCTACACAACCAACTGATTCGCCGTATGTTGTGTTAGGACATCCACCAAAGAATGCACC
>JAKSSD010000018.1 GCA_024403275.1 Lachnospiraceae bacterium | reverse complement strand
AGCATGGGCTGAGCAGGTTACGGTCAGAGGAAAGATGCTCTTCATTATTGAGGGATTAAGTATGTATCTGACCTCTGAGGAAAATAAGCAAATGCTCTCTATCATACATGACAATTTTGACAATGCCACTGTGTTAATGGAATGCCTTGCGAAAAAATGGGTGAATAAAGAGAAAGTCGAGGAATCTATTCAGAAAACTGGAGCGAAGTTTGTGTTTGGCGCTGATTCTTTTGATGATATAAAATACATCGCCAAAGGTTTTCGAAGGGTGAAGGATGACAACATAATAAGAGGTATGGCTACAATCTATCCAATATTAAAAATGTTTTCTTGGTTTCCATATATAAAGAAGATTACCCAGAAGATTCTTGTTTTTGAAAAGATATAGATGAAAATAGATAAATTATAGTTGTCTGAAATGGTAAGGGAGTGGAACAAATAGTATAGGTAGTTTTAATGATATAGGTATAAGTGTGCCAAAGGGATAGTTGAGATTTTAAATGCAATATGCTATCATTCTATTGTTTTGATATAAAAATTAGAGACGCGATGGAAGGGTTATTGGCCATAGGGACGCTCCTTGTGGCAAAAGGACCGTCACCACTACCGATACCGTGGCAAAAGAAGCGTCCCCAAGGAGGAAATATATGAAATTAGGAATCGTTGGATTACCAAATGTAGGTAAATCTACCTTATTTAATTCACTTACAAAAGCAGGTGCACTTGCTGCTAATTATCCTTTCGCAACAATAGATCCAAATGTTGGTGTAGTTACTGTTCCAGATGAAAGAATTGAGAAATTAGGTGAACTTTATAATTCTAAGAAAGTTACTCCAGCAGTAATTGAATTCGTTGATATCGCTGGCCTTGTAAAGGGTGCTTCAAAGGGAGAAGGTCTTGGTAACCAGTTCCTTGCCAATATTCGTGAAGTAGATGCTATTGTACATGTTGTACGTTGCTTCGAAGATACAAATGTAGTACATGTAGATGGCTCAGTTGATCCTGAAAGAGATATTGAAACAATTAATTTTGAGTTGATTTTCTCTGATATTGAAATTCTTGATAGAAGAATCGCCAAGGTTGCAAAGCAGGCAAGAATGGATAAGACACTTGCTAAGGAGCTTGAGCTTCTTGAGGCAGTTAAGGCTCATCTTGAATCAGGTAAGATGGCTCGTACATATGAAGTTGCAGATGATGAAGATTTGATTAAATGGTTTGAAAGCTACAACCTTCTTACTGCTAAGAAGACAATCTATGCAGCTAATGTTGCAGAAGATGATCTTGCAGATGATGGTGCATCAAATAAATATGTAGCAAAGGTTCGTGAACTTGCTGCTAATGAAGGTTCTAAATGCTTCGCTGTATCAGCTAAGCTTGAAGAAGAATTATCCGAACTTGATGATGAGGAAAAGGCTATGTTCTTATCAGACCTTGGTGTACAGTCATCTGGTCTTGATAAGCTTATTGCAGAAAGCTATGACTTATTAGGCCTTATGTCATTCCTTACAGCAGGAGAGGATGAGTGCCGTGCTTGGACAATCAAGAAGGGTACTAAGGCTCCACAGGCCGCAGGTAAGATTCATACAGATTTTGAAAGAGGCTTCATTAAGGCAGAGGTTGTTAACTATAAGGATCTTCTTGAGTACGGAAGTCTTGCAGCAGCAAGAGAAAAAGGTCTTGTTGGTATGGAAGGTAAGGAATATGTTGTTAAAGATGGAGACGTAATTCTCTTTAGATTTAATGTATAAATTCCAAATGAATAATTAAATAATAGTAATAAAAAAATCTAGCAGGTCAGGTAGATAAAACTACTTGGACCTGCTTTTTTATTGCTCTTTTTACCAGTTGAAATGTTACTTTTGCCTACTAATGTGTTACTTCTGTGAGAAGATAGGGCATTAATTAAAAATATTCTTAAAATTTTCAAATTTAGTGGTAAAAAATCCTTGAAATAAGCCGAAAACTACTCTATACTAAAAACAAGTGGTGAGTAAGTAGTGAATCAAGGGTGACTTAGTAGTAACTTTTCATAGAATTACACCACATTTTAAAAGAATGAAAAGTTTACTGCAATGATGGAGTTTTAAGATATGAGTTTTATGGCTGAATATCAGAATAATATGGACTCAAAGGGAAGAGTAATCCTCCCTGTTAAGTTTCGTGAGTCTATTGGCGAAACTTTCATCATTGTAAAGGGTATTAAAGACTGCCTTTTGATTTACCCAATGGATGAATGGCAGAAGTTCGCAGAGAAGTTAGACAGACTTGATATGAACAAGGCTAACCACAGAGCTTATAAGAGACATTTCCTTGGTTCATCGGTTGAAACAGAATTAGACAGTCTCGAGAGACTTACCATTCCTCAGAATTTAAGAAAATTTGCAGAGCTTGAGAAGGAACTTGTATTTCTTGGTCAGGGAAGTTACATCGAAGTCTGGGCTAAGAACAAGCTTGAAGAAGTTACTGCTGAATACGATATTGAAGCTATTGCTGAAGACATAGGAGAATTTTAATGGAATTTAAACATGTATCAGTAATGCTCAAAGAAACGGTTGATGGCCTCAATGTTAAGGAAGGCGGAACATATGTTGACTGTACCCTTGGCGGCGGTGGTCATTCGTTTGAAATTCTCACGAGACTTAATAATACAGGCAGACTTATTGGAATAGATCAGGATAAGGAAGCGCTTGCTGCTGCAGGAGAGAGACTAAAAAATTTTTCGAATGTAACCTATGTCCATTCCAATTTTGAAAGAGTAAAAGAAATTATAAATGAATACAGCCCAGAGGGTGTTGATGGTATTATGGCGGATCTTGGAGTCAGCTCATACCAGTTCGATAATCCTGAAAGAGGCTTTAGTTACAGATTCGATGCTCCACTCGATATGAGAATGGATAAGGACAATACCTTAACAGCATACGAAATTGTAAATGGATATAGCGAAAACGAAATATTCAGAATCATAAGAGATTATGGTGAAGATAAATTCGCAAAGAATATAGCAAAACATATCTGCCAAAGGAGAGCAGAGAAAGCGATTGAGACCACCTTTGAACTTAATGAAATTATCAAAGCTGCAATACCAGCTAAGTTCAGAGAAAAGGGTGGACATCCATCAAAGAAAACATTCCAGGCTTTAAGAATTGAATGCAACAGAGAACTTGAAGTATTAGAAAACACACTTGATGACATGATTGACTGCCTTAAACCAGGTGGAAGACTTAGTATTATTACTTTCCATTCTTTAGAGGACAGAGCAGTTAAAAATAATTTTAGAAATAATGAGAATCCTTGTACATGCCCGCCAAACTTTCCTGTTTGCGTATGCGGTAAGAAATCAAAGGGCACAGTTATTACAAGGAAGCCTATAGTTGCGACTGAGGAAGAACTTGAAGTTAATTCAAGAAGTCAGTCAGCTAAATTAAGAGTATTTGAAAAGAAATAGAGGGTTGATTAATGGACGCACAGAGTTTAGAATTCAAAGGGTTAAAGAGAAGACCACAGGCAACAGCAGCAGTAAGAGGTAATTTAGCAACAAAGCTTGCACCAGTTAAAGAAAATGGCAAGAAGCTTGAACTTGTACCTGGCAGGATTGCAGGAAATGCAATTCTTAGAAGATTAATATTAGTTGCCTTTTATGCAATATGCATCGGACTTTTTGTAGGTGCAATTTTAATGTATGTTAATTTACAGAGTGGACTTATTGGTTCGGTAGATGAAATCGCTGCATTACAGAGCCAGTACGAAAGCCTTAAGAAAACAAATGACGAAGATCTTCAGGCCATTAACAATTCTATTGATAACGAAGAAATTAGAAGAGTAGCTATCGAAGAACTTGGAATGCATTATGCTGCAGAAGGTCAGATTGTTTCATATGCTGAAAACTATGTAAATGATTATGTAAGAGTAGTAAATATTATTAAATAAAGGATCTAAAATGTCTGGCAATGATATATTACAAAAGGTTCTGACTTTTGTACTTGATAGCTTACGATACTGGTGGGCTTGCATAGAACGAATGATTGGAATAGGATTTGATTCTAAATATGGAGATAAAGAAGATAAGAGTAGCCGTCAGGTTACTCTTATTCGTGTGTTATTCGGCCTTTTAATTATTGCCTTCCTCGTAGTGTCAGCAAGAGTTATTTATCTGGTTACACATAATGGAGAAGAGTATAAGAAGGCGGTTTATTCACAGAGACAGACAACAGATGTGATTATTCCTTACGAAAGAGGAAGTATTTACGATTCCAAGGGAACTGTGCTTGCTTCAAATATTAAGAAGTATATCGTGGTTCTTGATGCTAAACAGGTTACAAAGTACGCAGAACAAAAAGGTAATCCCGGCTATATTACAGCTACAGCTGATGCCTTACACGATTATCTTGGTTTTGACAGGGAAGAAATTCTTGAATTTATTGCTAATAATCCAGAGGATGCTTATGAAAGAATTTCAAAGGATGAGAATGGTAAGGTTATAGCTATTGACGCAGAGAAAATTCAGCCACTCAGAGAAGCTATCGCCAAATCAATCAATTCTCCTACAGATTTGGCTATCTATGGAATTCAGTTTGAGGATTCTTATGAAAGAATTTATCCAAATAGTACACTTGCATGCG
Organism: Lachnospiraceae bacterium; assembly: GCA_024403275.1. Lineage (GTDB taxonomy): Bacteria > Bacillota > Clostridia > Lachnospirales > Lachnospiraceae > UBA3766. The sequence goes on along the minus strand of JAKSSD010000018.1, from coordinate 30,013 downwards.
ATGTTATTGGCTATGTAAATCTTGGCGACGAAGGCCAGTATGGTCTTGAACAGTATTATGATGATATTTTAAATGGCGTAAATGGTCGTTCATTTGGATATATAAATGATTATACAAATCTTGAAAAGGAAATAGTTCCTGCTACAGATGGCTACTCATTAATGCTTAACATTGATGCTTCTATTCAAAGAATTGTAGAAGAGAAGATTGTTGAAATTAATGAATCTATGGATTATGAGGACAGACCAGGTTCTTATAATACAGGAGTTATTATTATGGAATGTGATACAGGAAATATTCTTGCTATGGCAGGTTATCCTTTCTATGATTTAAATGACCCAAGATCCGTAACAATTGATAAATATTATTCTCAAAAGCAGATTGAAGAAATTATGTCGGATTTTGCTAAGAGAGAAGGCTGGATAAATGGAGTATCAAGCAATATTTTCTTTGATAATGGAGATACACCATATCTTAAGGTTCTTAATGAAGAAACAGGTAAGGATGATATTGTTCTTCTTAGTGAAGAACAGTTAAATAAGCTTGATGATGATTTATCTGGATATGTTCGTGATGGTGTATGGAAGAATTTCTGTATATCAGATACTTACGAGCCAGGTTCGGTTGCTAAAACAATCACAACTGCAATTGGACTTGATTCTGGTAAATTAACAGGTAATGAGAACTATTATTGCAATGGTTATATTCAGGTTTTGGACAGAACTATCAGATGTTCTCATAAATGGGGTTGTAGTACAGATGGTACACCAACAGATTTAAGAGCAAGTCTTGTTAAATCCTGTAACCCTGCATATACTCAGTTTGGTAAAATTATAGGTAAAGATACATTCCTTGAATATACAAAGGATTTATATGGTATTAAGACAAATATTGATCTTGTAGGTGAGGTTAGTGCTGAAAACCTTGTATTTAACGAGAAAACTCTTAATACTGTAGAGCTTGCAACATCTTCATTTGGTCAGGGCTATAATACAACTATGATTCAGATGATTTGCGCTTTCAATTCACTTATAAATGGTGGAAAATATTATGAGCCACACGTTGTAGGAAAGATTATTGATTCAAATGGATGTGTAGTTACAAATGTAGAACCAAGAGTTTTAAAACAGACTGTATCAGAGTCTACTAGTGATACAATGATTGATTATTGTATCGGTGTAGTTGAGGAAAGCTATGGTACAGGTTGGAGAGCACGTCCAGCAGGTTATAGAATTGGTGGAAAGACAGGAACTGCTCAGATTTCAGGTGTTGGTGGTTACCAGCAGGGACAGTATGTAGTTTCATTTATGAGCTTTGCACCAGCAGATGATCCACAGATTGTTATGTATGTTGTTATAGACAGACCAAATATTGCTGACCAGTCTACTGGTGCGGTTCAACAGTCATGTATTCTTACAAAGAATATTTATACAGAGGTTCTTCCTTATCTTAACATTCCTATGACAGAGGAATTGTCAGAAAAAGAACTTCAGGAACTTGAAGAAAAAGGAATTTACACTTCCAATATTGTTGTTGATGAAGAAGAAACATTTGAAGAAGGTATTATTTCTGAAAATAACGAAAATGAAGTAAGCGAGGGTAGCGAAGAGTAATGAGTACAGAGTTACAGGTTTTTATTTTATTTATATGTGCGTTTGTAATATCAGTTTGTGGTATGCCGCTTGTCATACCTCTTTTAAGAAAACTTAAATTTGGTCAGACTGTAAGAAATGTAGGACCTGAAACACATCTTGTAAAGAATGGTACACCAACTATGGGCGGAATTGTATTCGTAGTTGGATTTATGCTTACTATACTTGTATCAATATTTAATCACACAGAATTCATACCAGTTACACTTATGACTGTATTATTTGGTCTTGTAGGATTTATAGATGATTTTATCAAGGTTAAGAAGAAACAGTCTGAAGGATTAAAAGCATGGCAGAAAATGGGCCTTCAGATAGTATTTACTGGTGCTGTATTGGCATATATGTATTTTGCTACAGATATTTCAATGAATATCATTATTCCATTTACTAATGGATTTGAAATAAATCTTGGTATTTTTGTTATACTTTTTGATTTTTTAGTAATACTTGGAACTGACACAGGCGCTAATTTCACAGATGGTCTTGATGGTCTTTGTACAAAGGTATCACTTGTAATTCTTGTATTTATGTTCTTTGTAGCTATTAAACAAGAGAGCAGTCTTATTCTTCCAATAGCTGCATTTGCTGGTTCATTACTTGCATTCCTTGTGTTTAATGCATATCCAGCCAAGGTATTCATGGGAGATACTGGTGCACTTGCGATTGGTGGATTTATCGCTATCTGCGCAATTCAGTTAAGAATTCCACTTTTCCTTATCATTATTGCATTTATCTATGTTGCAGAAGTTGGTTCTGTAATGATGCAGGTAAGCTATTTCAAGCTTACACATGGTAAGAGAATTTTTAAGATGACTCCAATCCACCATCATTTTGAAAAATGTGGCTGGAAAGAAACAAAAGTCGTTACTGTATTTACAATTGTAACTATTATTTTATGTAGCATTGCTTATTTAGGTGTTTAATTCACAGGTGTTTGATTTATGAGAGAGAAAAAAGACAAAAGAAAACAGAATAAAGAACCTTTGATCTCTTACAAGGGAATAGATCTTACAATAGTATTTGTTTCCTTGTTTTTGTCGGTATTTTGCCTTGTATTCGTATATTCAGCGTCAGCATTCGAATTAAATGATAAGGTTACATTACTTAAGATTATTCATGTTACATCCAGTGAAAGACTTCTGTTTATGACTTTGTTTTACATATTTGCTGGTATAATTATGATGCTTGTGGTTGCATCATTTAACTTTAGAAGACTTGAGGATTTTATACCAAATATTTATAGGTATGTTATTAAAAATCCTACGATTTATTATTTGGTTTCATGTTCATTTTTCATCTATATTGAGGTTATGAAGCATGTTGGCGGCAACAGTGGAGGAGATGGAGCAGAAGCTGTAAATGTTGGTCTTGGTACTATAAGAAAAGCAAACGGTGCTTATAGATGGATAAATGTAATTCCTAACTCGAGAATCTCATATCAGCCTTCTGAGGTTGTTAAGCTTCTTCTCATCATTGCATTTGCAATTATGCTTTACAATGCTGGTATGATGTTACAGAAACTCAGAGGAATTGCATTATATTTAACTATTGCCGGAATCCCTTCGATGTTGGTTCTTTTGTGTTCATCTGACCTTTCAAGTTCTATAGTAATATTTGCAGTATTATTCATAATGATGATAGTAGCAGGTCATGATTACCGAAAGACCGGGCTTACGATACTTGTAATAGGATTATTAGGATTTTTAGTAATGCTGGCTTTGATTATTCCGAATAAAGGAAAACCAGAGTCAGAGATTCATCCTTATCAGGCTAAAAGAATTCTTGCCTGGATTTATCCTGATGATTATCCAGCAACTTCAGATCAGACAACACAGGCTATGTATGCTATTGGCTCTGGTGGATTGTTTGGCGAAGGCATTGGAAATAGTATGCAAAAGATTAAGAAGCTTCCTGAAGCTCAGAATGATATGATTTTTGCACTTATTTGTGAAGAGTTAGGCCTCTTTGGTGGCTTGCTTGTATTATCTTTATATTTCGTAATGCTATTAAGGATGTTCATGATAGCCTGCGAGACGAATGATATGTTTGACCGAATGGTGGTGGTGGGTGTAATGGCGCATATAGGACTTCAGGTTCTTATAAATGTATGCGTTGTTACAAGAATTTTCCCTAACACTGGACTTCCTTTACCACTTATTTCTGCTGGTGGAAGTTCAATCTTATTTATGTATATTGAATTAGGTTTCGTATTAAATGCTGGTAAAAGAATTGAGAGAAGATAATGAGTAAAAAGAAAAAGCGAAAACTGAAGATTGATTTGTCAGTATTTAAAAGAGCTTTTAAATATAATGCTATTAACTTTATTCTGCCCCTTGCTATAGTTCTAATTCTGGGCATAGCAGTTATTGTATTTATTGAAGCTTTCAAGGTAAATACTGTTACTGTTGAAGGAGCAAAGCATTATTCTGATCAGGAAATTATCGATTATGTGCTTGATTCTAAATTAAGCAGAAACAGTGTCTTTTTAAATCTTAAATACAAGAACAAATCTATAAAGGATGTTCCTTTTGTAGAGAAAATCGATGTGAAAATTATTGATAAAAATACCGTTGAAATAATGGTATATGAAAAATATCTTGCTGGCTGTATAGCTAATCTTGGCAATTATCTGTATTTTGATAATGACGGGATAATAGTTGAGGTTTCCAAGACTAAAACTGCAAGAATTCCTGTGGTAACAGGATTACAGTTTGAGTATTTTAATGTTTATGAACCACTTCCGGTTGAAAATCCGGATGTTTTCAGATCAATTCTTGATATTACGAAGCTTTTGGATAAATATAGTCTGGACGCAGATATCATAAATTACGGTGATGATATGACTGTAACTATTTTCTTTGATGAAGTTAGAGTATATATAGGAGATGGACAGAATATTGATGAGAAATTTATGGTTCTTCCATCTATTTTACCTAGTCTTGAAGGCAAAAAGGGTGTACTTCACATGGAAAAGTATTCAGAAAGTAACGGAAATATAGTTTTTAATGAAGATGTTTAGTATAAATTTACATAATATTGTTGATTTATTGAAAAAATACATATAAAATAACAATATATGTGTGTAAATGCAGATATTATGTCTATAATTAGTATAAATAATGTGTTCGAGGAGGATTGAATATGTCTCAGCTTATGTCTATCGAGATTAAGCCAAACGAAATGAATGTTGTAGCCAGAATTATTGTTGTTGGTGTTGGTGGTGCAGGTAATAATGCTATTAACAGAATGATTGATGACAATGTTCAGGGTATTGAATTTATTGGTATTAACACAGATAAACAGGATCTTGCTTGTTGTAAGGCACCAAAGCTTATCGGAATTGGTGAAAGACTTACAAAAGGTCTTGGAGCTGGTGGAGATCCTACAATTGGTGAAGGCGCAGCAAAAGAGAGCGTTGATGAACTTGAAGCAGCACTTACTGGTGCTGATATGGTATTCGTAACATGTGGTATGGGTGGCGGTACTGGTACTGGAGCTGCTCCTATCGTTGCACAGATTGCTAAGGAACTTGGTATCCTTACAGTTGGTGTTGTTACAAGACCTTTCTCATTTGAAGGACAGGTTCGTGAAAAGTATGCAAATGAAGGAATCGCCAAACTTCGTGAAGTAGTTGATTCTATCATTGTTATTAAGAATGATAATATTTTCAAGGTTGCTGATGATGATATGGATGCTAAGATGGCTATGAAGAAAGCTGATGAAATCTTAGAGCATTCACTTACAGGTATTACAGATATCATTAACAGACAGGGTGATTTGAACCTCGACTTTGCTGATATTAAGAGAGCTATGACTAATAAGGGTGATATTTACATTGGTATTGGTCAGGCATCTGGCGATAATAAGGGTGTTGATGCATGTAACGAAGCTATCGAGAATCAGCTTCTCGAAATCGATATCGTTGGTGCTTCAGATATTGTTTACTATGTTCAGGGTAAGGTTAAGTTAAAAGACTTTACTGGTGTTGGTAAGAGATTACTTGAGAAGTGTGGTTCTCAGGCTAATGTTTATGGTGGTTTCTTATCAGAGGATAATGGTTCAGATACATGTTCAGTTACTGTTATTGCAACAGGACTTACTGCAGAAGAATCAATGTTTAGAAGACCAGTTATTTCTACACCTACAGCTCAGACTCCAGCAGCTAGCAGATATGAGGGACCTAAGTATGGTTCCAGCTTAGCAGGTTCAAGACCTACTATTACATCTACTCCAGCTAGAAGAACAGCTCCTCCTCAGGTAAACAGAGATAGCATTGTTAGTACTAAGAAGGACAAGATTACAGTTCCTACTTTTATTAAAAATAATAGAGACGAATAGGAGTTTGCTATATGAAATGTCCTTTTTGCAACCATGAAAATACAAGAGTAATTGATTCAAGACCTGTTGAAGATAAGAACTCAATCAGAAGAAGAAGAGTATGTGATGAATGTCAGAAGAGATTTACAACATACGAACAGATTGAAACAATTCCTCTTATTGTTAGAAAGAAAGATAATAACAGAGAAGCTTATAACAGAAAGAAAATCGAAGATGGTATCTTAAGAGCATGTCATAAGCGTCCAGTATCAGCTAACCAGATCAGAGATATGGTAGATGAAATTGAAACTGAGATTTTCTGCAATGAAGATAAAGAAGTTGGTTCAGATATTATTGGTGAATTAATCATGAACAAACTTAAAGGAGTTGATCCTGTTGCTTATGTAAGATTTGCATCTGTTTACAGAGAATTCAAGGATGTTAATACATTCATGGATGAATTGAAAAAAATGCTTAATTAAGTACAATCAGGGATCGTAATTTACGGTCCCTTTTGTAAATATAATATTTATAGAAAGGTTTGAATTATGAAAAAATTCAGGACACTTATCCTTCTTTTCATATTCACTTTGACTACTGTACTGTGTTCATGCACAGATGGCAAGACAAAGGCTAACGATTCTATAACTATTGGTATCTCACAGGATATTGGAGATAGTCTTGACCCTCATGAAATGGTAGCGGCAGGAACTAAGGAAATCTTCTTCAATGTTTTTGAGGGACTTGTAAAACCGGATAGTGACGGAAATATCGTGCCTGCAGTAGCAGAAAGTGTAAGTGTATCAGAGGATAAAACAATTTACACATTTAAGTTGAGAAATGGAATTAAATTCCATAATGGTAATCCGGTTACTATCGAAGATGTAGAATATTCGATTAATAAGTTTGCCGGACGATTAGGAGGAGAGCCAGTCAGTTCGGCATTTTCTAATATTGCTGAAGTTAACGTGATTTCAGATGATAGCGTTGAAATCAAACTGACTAATGCAGATGCTGCATTCCTTTCATATCTTGCCAGTGTGGAAGCAGCAATTATTCCTAAGGACAATGAAACACCATCAGAAAAGGCTATTGGAACCGGACCATATAAGTATGTGTCTAGAACTCCTCTTCAGAATGTTATCTTTGAAAGAAATGATAACTACTGGGGAGAGAAGGCTAACATTAAGAATGTTACTTTCAAAATCTGTACTAATGCAGATACAATAGCTATGGAACTTGAAGGTGGCACAATTGATATGTGTATTCACCTTACAAATGGACAGAAGAAACAATTGGATACAGAGAAGTTTGAAATTTATGAAGGTTCTATGAATCTTGTTCAGGCATTGTATCTTAACCATGAATTTGAGCCATTTAAAGACGTTTACGTAAGACAGGCAATGAATTATGTTGTTGATGTAAATGAAATCATGGATTATGTTTCTGAAGGTGCAGGTTCACCTATAGGAACAAGTATTTATCCTAACTTTGGTAAATATTTTGATGAAAAGCTTGTAGATGTATATTCATACAATGAAGAAAAAGCTAAAGAATTAATGGCTAAGAGTGCATATCCAGATGGCTTTGAAATGACTATTAATGTTCCAAGTAACTATGATCAGCATATGGATACTGCTTTAGTTGTTAAGAACCAGCTCGCAAAGATTGGTATTAATGCAACAATTAATCCTGTAGATTGGGATTCATGGTTATCTGATACTTATATTGGCAGAAATTATGATGCTACAGTAATTGGTGTAGATGCAGCAAACTTAAGTGCAGAAGCTCTTCTTTCAAGATTTACTTCTGATGCATCTAATAACTTTACTAATTATAGTAACGCTGATTTTGATGCTGCATTTGAAAAAGCCTCAGCGGCTTCAACAGATGAAGAAGCTACAGCTTACTTTAGAGAGTGCGCTGAGATTCTTAACAGCGATGCAGCTAATGTTTATATTCAGGATTTACCTGATTTTGTAGCATTAAATAAGAGATTTACAGGATATAAATTCTATCCTATATATGTTTTAGATTTGACTAATATTAAGGCGGTTGATTAATGGGTAAATATATTTTCAAAAAGTTAATATTTTTGATAATTACCTTATTAGTAGCTAGTTTTGTTATATTTTTGATTTTTGAACTTGTGCCGGGTGATCCAGTTTTGGATAAGCTCGGCACAAGAGCTACTCCAGAGAGTATAGAAGCTTTGACTATTAAATGGGGGCTTGATAAGCCATTTATGGTCAGATACTTTAGATTCGTAACAGGAATTTTCACTCTGGATTTTGGAACTTCATATACATACGGAATGTCAGTTTCTTCACTTTTAGCTGAGAAACTGATTATTAATTTATTCCTCTCTGTTCTTGCCATAGTAATTGTTACAGCAGTTTCAATTCCTCTTGGAATATATGTGGCTAAGCATTCAGGTGGAATAGTAGATAAATTGTTTTATCCCTTAAATCAGGTAGCCATGTCTGTGCCACCATTTATTTTAGGTATGTTTATTACCTTTATATTTGGTGTCATTTTGCATTTATTCAGACCGGGCGGTTATGTATCATATAAGAATGATTTTTGGGGATTTATTTATTTTCTAATATTTCCAGCTATTGCGCTTGCAATACCTAAGATTGCTATGTGTTCAAGACTTTTGAAGAGTAATATACTTGATGAATCAAAAAAGGATTATTCCCTTACTGCTTATGCAAGAGGAAATAATACTTCAGGACTTTTATACAAACATGTTTTAAAGAATGCGATTATGCCTACAATTACTTTTATTGGTATGATTGCTGCAGATATGATAGTTTCTGGTATTGTAATAGAACAGGTATTTTCGATTCCTGGATTAGGACAGCTTCTTGTTAGTTCGATTAACACAAGAGATTTCCCTGTTGTAGAAGCTATTGTATTGATGATTGCGCTCCTTATTATGGTTATTAGTTTTATAACGGATATTATACATGGTTACCTTGATCCAAGGGTTAGAGTTTAAGCTTATAGAGGTTCGTATATGGTAGTTTTCAGAGTAGATTCCAATTCAATGATAGGCAAATCTCATATGTATAGATGCCTGGCTATAGCTAAGGCAATGAAGCTTATGGGTAAAGAGGTTTTGTTTGTTTGTCGAGAAGACTCGGATGTTAGTGATATTCAAAAGAGTTTTCTTGAATATCGCCTTGTGCCTTCAATGAGACTTGGTTCAGATGAAGCTATTAATATTTTAAAGGATATTATAAATGAGGTACATGCAGGAGTTTGTGTTGTAGACAGTTATGATATTGATAATGGTGGTCTAAAAAGAATTCGTGAAGTCTGCAAGGTCGTATATGTAGATGACTACTGTTATGAGATTATGGATGTAGATTGTGTGATTAATTCTAACATTTTTGCTGAAAAGTTAGATTATATGTCTAAATATCCAGCAAATGTAGAATTATTATTAGGCATAGATTATGCTACATTCAGCATGGATTATGTGGTTGGAAATTCTAAGAAGGATAAATCATATATTAATACTGTTTTGGTATATACAGGTGAGTTAGACAGATATGAGTTAGCTCCTGGAATAGTAGATACACTTCTTGATTGTATGGATGATAATGTGAGAATTAAGGTTTTGACCAATAAGAATTCTGTAACCAAGGACAGACTTTTTCAGATGAGCAACTATTCTTCACAGCTAATAATTGAGCAGGATGTTCAGAATTTTAGCAAATTGCTCGGACAATGTGACGCAGCAGTTTTTTGCGCAGAACCTGTTTGCTATGATTTATTGAGATTTGGAATTCCTTCATGTGTATATGTAAATGATAACAACCAGAAAATGTTTTATAACAGTATGGTTGAAAAGAACCTTGCAGTTGCAGGTGGTAACTGCGTGGATAGCAAGAATAAGTTTTATTATAATCTTAGAGAAGGTATACTTAAGCTTGCTGATGAAGAGTGCAGAAAATCTCTTATTGAGAATATAAGTAAACTTAACATAGGAAGTGGCGCTGAAAAAGTGGCCAAAGCTATATTAAAGTATGAATAAATTTTTGAAACAAAAAAAGGTTGGATTAATTATAGTTGGAGTAATGATTCTATTTGTTATTCTTGGCCTTGTAAATCCTTATCCTTTTGACAAAATGAATAATGAATTAATATTAAAAGGACCTTCGTTTGCTCATCTATTTGGATGTGATGAATTTGGAAGAGATCTTCTTAAGCGTACACAGATGGGAATGGGAATATCAGTACTTATTTCCTTTTTCAGTGTTGCAATTGGTACTATTGTTGGCACGACAATTGGCGCTTTATGCGGATATTTTTCAGGAATTCTTGATGACATTTTAATGAGTATAATAGATGTCCTTTTTGCTATTCCATCAATTCTTCTTGCACTTGTATTTGTAACCTTATTTGGTTCGGGTACAGTACAGGTTATTATGGCACTTGGAATTGCAATTGTTCCAAGCTTTGCAAAGATGATGAGAGCAGAATTTAGAAAACAAAGAGAGCTTGAATATGTTAAGATGGCTAAACTGATTGGAGTACCAACTATTAGAATCTTATTTGTTCATATTCTCCCAAATGTTTTGGAAACCTTTGTTAATTGTATTTTTATTGCGTTTAATAACTGTATTCTGGCAGAAGCTGGACTTAGCTTCCTTGGAGTAGGAGTTCAGCCTCCTGTTGCATCTTTAGGAACTTTATTATCTGATGCGGGAGGGTATCTTAAGTCTTCAGCATATCTTGCGATTTTGCCAGGAATCAGCATGATTATTTTATTATTTGGAATCGGATTATTATCAAGCGGAGAGTCATTTCATAATGCTTACAGTAAAAGATTTAAAAATTGAATTTTTTGACCATGAATTACCTGAGGTGGCGGTAGAGGATGTAGACTTCGTGCTCGAGGATGGAGATATCCTTGGTATAGTTGGAGAATCTGGTTCTGGTAAGAGTATGACAGCTATGGCGATTGCAGGTCTTTTGAATCGTAAGGATTTGCAAAAATCGGGAAACATAATGCTTGATGATGTAGATTTACTCAATTCTTCCAGAGCAACTTTGCGTTCTATTCAGGGCAAAGAAATTGGTATAGTATTTCAGGATCCTCTCAATTCCATGAATCCTGTTCTTAGAGTAGGATATCAGGTTGAAGAAGCTATGAGAATCAGAAGGAAAGAACTGAACTTATGCAAAGAGGATATGAAAAAGGCAGCGATAGAAACTTTAGCGAGTGTTGGATTTGATGATCCTGAAAGAATTTATCGCTCATACCCTCATGAATTATCAGGAGGTCAAAGACAAAGAGCACAGATAGCTGCGGCTCTAATTATGAAGCCAAAGCTTCTTATATGTGATGAACCGACCACAGCTTTGGATGTTACAGTGCAAAAGACCATTATAGATTTGCTTAAGAAACTTAATGAGGAAACAGGTACGGGAATTTTGTTTATTTCACATGACCTTGGTGTTGTTAAGGCTTTGTGTAAGAAAGTAATAGTAATGAGAAATGGTCTGGTTGTGGAAGAAGGCACAGTTGATGAAATCTTTGGGAATCCGAAGGAAGAGTATACCAGACAGCTAATATATTAAGAGGTAAAAATGTCTAATATAGTTTGCGAACTAAAGAATGTACAATTTACATATCCTAAGTCTGATAAAGGCGTTAAGGATATAAATATTTACGTAAATGAAGGCTCCATTGTAGGATTGTTAGGAGAGAGTGGATGTGGTAAATCTACTCTTGCTAAATGTATCGCAGGACTTTTGAAGGTGGATTCTGGAGAATTAAATTGCCAAAAGTTAGGTTATATATTTCAGGATAATTATGCTGCGTTAAATCCTAAAAAGACTGTAGAATGGTTGTTCAAAGAAGTTATTAGATACAATGATAAGGAAGCACTTCCAAAGGCTGATTTGATAATTAAAGAAATGCTTGATGAAGTAGAACTTGATGAAACAGTACTTAATCATAGGCCAAATGAATTATCAGGAGGACAAAGACAAAGAGTAGGTATCGCGATGGCTCTTTTGTCAAATCCTAAGATACTTATTGCAGATGAACCAGTATCAGCTCTTGATGTAACAGTGCAAAAACAGGTTATTAAGCTTTTGCAAAAGCTCAATAAGGAAAAGAATCTCGCTATTTTATTTATTTCTCACGATATCAAGGTAGTCAGAGATTTGTGTGGCTATATTTATATACTTAAAGATGGTAAAATAGTAGAAGAAGGCGATACAGAAAAGATTTTTGACAGACCTGAAGAAGAATATACAAGAAATCTTTTGGATAGTTCATTCCTAACTAAGTAAAGGTAGATTAAATGTTTAAGAAATTTAAACCAGATTATGAATTTACAACTTCATATGATATAGATTATGAAAAACTCTACCAAGACGGAATCAGAGGCGTTATTTTCGATATAGATAATACCTTAGTAGCTCACGATGCCCCTTCGAATGATAAATCAGATATGCTGATTGACAGATTAAATGAAATGGGAATGCAGGTATTCCTTCTTTCAAATAATGACGAAGACAGAGTCAAATTATTTATGAAGGATAGAAATATGAATTATATTCATAAGGCTGGCAAACCTAAAACAGCTAATTATATTAAAGCCTTAGAGATTATGGGGCTTGAAAAGGAAGAGGTAGTTGCTGTTGGGGATCAGCTTTTAACTGATTGTATGGGAGCTAAGAATTTTGGGATTACATTTTACAAGGTTGGAATACTTGATTCTAATGAACCAATTCATATCAGATTTAAAAGAGGGGTTGAAAAAATAATTGAGATTTTTACCTGATTTGGGAGATTAGTATGACTAAGGAAGAGTTTTTGAAAAGCATATATTTCATGCAATTAGGACAGAATATCAATCATTCTTCCTGGCAGAGCGCGACTCTTATAGCAAATAAAATTCAAAAGATGGCTAGAGAATGTGAAATACATGATTTTGACAGACAGCTTATTGGAATTAAGCAGTGTATTAATAATAAGAATAAAAAAGAAGCCCTTGATATAATGGCTTCGCTTATTTCAAAGAGAGTAGCAATATTAAAAAATCTTGAGAATAATAAATAGATTTAAAGTTTGAAATATTGATTAATAATATAATTATTAGTTGGTTTTTACAAATAAAAAAACCTAAAGCATTTGCTTTAGGTTCCTGACAGCTCGTAGCGGAATCGAACCGCTGATTCTGCCGTGAGAGGGCAGCGTCTTGACCGCTTGACCAACGAGCCATAAGTGCTTGTAATTTTGCACTGCAAAAGTTATTTTATATGATGATAATAAAAAAATCAAGAGTTTTTTGGTGAGATATGAGAAAAAATGAAAGACATATAATTAAATCAGTTGCTAAAGATTCAATTGCAGAGGAAATTGGCCTTGAGCCAGGCGATGAAATTCTTAAGATAAATGGTGAAGAAATAAGGGATATTCTTGACTATATGTTCTTTGTTCAGGATGAGGAACTACTTTTAGAGGTTAACACGAAACAGGGAGAAATCTGTGAAGTAGAAATTGAAAAAGATTTTACAGAGGATTTAGGAATTGAATTTGAGAATTCATTTATGGATTCTTATACTTCCTGTAAAAATAAATGTATTTTCTGCTTTATTGATCAGATGCCTCCTGGAATGAGAGAGACTCTGTATTTTAAGGACGATGACGACAGACTATCATTTCTTCAGGGTAACTATGTTACTTTGACCAATCTTGATGATGCGGAACTTGATAGAATTATCAGATACAGAATGGAGCCTATAAATATTTCTTTTCAGACCATGAATCCTGAGCTTAGATGCAAGATGCTTAATAATAGATTTGCAGGGGAAGCTTTAAAGAAGGTCGATAAGTTATATGAAGCAGATATTATCATGAATGGCCAGATAGTATTATGTAAAGGCTACAATGACAAGGAAGAATTAGAATATTCTATTGAGCAGATGTATAAATACTGCCCTGTGCTTGAAAGTGTATCTGTAGTGCCAGTAGGTCTGACTAAATACAGAGATGGTCTTGCAAAGCTTGAACCATTTACCAAGGAGGATGCCTGTCAGGTAATTGATACGATTGAAAAATGGCAAAAGATTGCATTTGAGGAGCATGAGATTCATTTTGTGCATGCTTCTGACGAATGGTATTTATTAGCTGAGAGGGAACTTCCCGAAGCGGATAGATATGATGGATATCTTCAATTAGCTAATGGCGTTGGCATGATAACCAGTGACAGGGATGATTTTTATTTACAATATAATGACTTGATTAATGATTATAAAACTGATGAGAATCATAAGAAGGTTAAGATAACAGCGATTACAGGTAAATTGGCATATGGGCTTGTAAAAGAAATGGCTATGAGAATGTGTGAATTTCTCCCTAATCTTGATATAGAGGTCGTTTCGATAGTAAACGAATTCTTTGGAGAGAGAATCACTGTTGCAGGCCTTATAACAGCCTCGGATATAATGAAACAGCTTAAGGGAAAAGACCTTGGAGACAGCCTTGTAATTCCTGAATGTATGCTTCGTGCAGGAGAGAGAGTTTTCCTTGATGATTATATGGTTGAGGATGTTATGTCAACTTTACAAGTAAACGTTGATATTGTAAAATCTAACAGTGGATTTATAGATACAATACTAGAGATTTATGAAAGAAATTTTGTAGGTGAATAATGGCAAAAGTTAAAAGAAGACCGATAGTTGCGGTAGTTGGAAGACCAAATGTTGGTAAATCAACACTGTTTAACTGTTTGGCAGGAGAGAGAATTTCTATAGTTAAAGATACACCTGGTATTACCAGAGACAGAATATATGCAGATGTTACATGGCTTGATACATCATTTACGCTTATTGATACTGGCGGTATTGAACCAGATAGCAAGGATGTTATCCTTTCACAGATGAGAGATCAGGCTCAGATAGCTATTAATACAGCAGATGTTATTATGTTCCTTGTAGACGTTAAGCAGGGCTTACAGGATGCAGATTATCATGTAGCAACAATGTTACGTAAGAGCAAGAAACCAGTTGTATTAGTTGTTAATAAGGTAGATTCATTTGAGAAATACGGAAATGATGTATATGAATTCTATAACCTTGGTATAGGCGAACCATATGCTGTAAGTAGTGTAAATAGACTTGGCCTTGGTGATATGCTGGATAAGGTTATTTCATATTTCGATGATGATCTTTATACAGATGAAGAAGATGAAAGACCTAAGGTTGCTATCGTTGGTAAGCCAAATGTTGGTAAATCTTCTATCATCAATAAGCTTATTGGCGAGAAGAGAGTTATTGTTTCAGATATCGCAGGTACAACAAGAGATGCCGTAGATACTGAAGTAAAATATAATGGCAAGCAGTATGTTTTAATTGATACAGCAGGTGTTCGTAAGAAGAATAAGATCAAAGAAGATCTTGAGCATTATATGATAGTAAGAACAGTTGCAGCTGTTGAGAGATGCGATGTGTGTGTTCTTGTTATCGATGCTGTTGAGGGTATTACAGAGCAGGATGCAAAGATTGCAGGTATTGCCCATGAGCGTGGCAAGGCAATGATTATTGCGGTTAACAAGTGGGATGCTGTAGAAAAGGATGATAAGACAATAAATGAATTTACAAAGAATATTAAATCAGTTCTTTCATTTATGCCTTACGCAGAGATTTTATTTGTATCAGCGCTCACAGGCCAGAGACTTCCAAAGCTTTTCGAAACTATCGATGCAGTTATGGAAAATCACGCAATGAGAGTTCAGACTGGTGTGCTTAATGAGATTATGGTTGAGGCCGTAGCTATGCAGCAGCCTCCTACAGATAAGGGTAAGAGACTTAAGCTCTTTTACATTACTCAGGTTGCAGTTAAACCACCAACTTTCGTTATATTTGTAAATGACAAAGAACTTATGCACTTCTCTTATACTAGATATATAGAGAATAGAATTCGTGATACATTTGGTTTCAGAGGTACACCTTTGAAATTTATTATTCGAGAGAGGAAAGAAGATTAATGAGTAAAGTTAGTGTTCTTGGTGCAGGAAGCTGGGGAATTGCTCTTGCTAAATTATTATGCAATAACGGCAATGACGTTACAGTATGGTCAGCACTTTCAGATGAAATTGAAATGTTAGAAGCTAATTATGAGCATATAGACAAGTTACCAGGTGTAAAGCTTCCCAAAGAAATGAAATTCACATGCAACCTTAAGGAAGCAGTAGAAGGTAAGGATGTGCTTGTTATGGCGGTTCCTTCTCCATTCGTTGCTTCTACAGCAAAGCAGGTAAATGAATTCTACAAGGAAGGCCAGATTATTGTAAATGTTGGTAAAGGTATTGAAGGCGATACACTTTTAACTCTATCTGAAGTAATTGAGAGAGAAATTCCAAAGTCAACTGTTGCAGTTTTATCAGGTCCTTCACATGCAGAAGAAGTTGGAAGAGAGATTCCAACAATTGTAGTTATAGCTGCTAAAAAGAAAGAAACTGCAGTATATCTTCAGGATATATTTATGTGTGAAGTGTTCAGAGTATATACATCTCCTGACGTTAAGGGCGTTGAGATTGGTGCAGCTTTGAAAAATGTAATTGCACTTGCTGCAGGTATTGCTGATGGTCTTGGATATGGAGATAACTCAAAGGCAGCCATTATCACAAGAGGTATGGCTGAAATTACAAGACTTGGAATAGCTATGGGAGGTCGTGCAGAGACATTCTATGGTCTTTCTGGTGTTGGCGATTTGATTGTTACTTGTGCAAGTATGCATTCAAGAAACAGAAGAGCAGGAATTCTTATTGGTCAGGGTAAATCCTTAGAGGAAGCGCAGACAGAGGTTAAGATGGTAGTTGAAGGCGCAAACTGCGCTAAGGCTGCATTAAAGCTTTCTCAGACATATAATGTTAATATGCCAATAGTTGAAGAGGTTAATGCGATTTTATTTGATGGAAAGAATGCCGCTTCTGCAGTAGGCTCTCTTATGAAGAGAGAAGGAAAGGATGAAATCACATCCAAAGACTGGTAATTAATTTACCACGGGGTTATTTAATAATAAAAAGGGGGAGAAAAGTATGAATCCAATTTACGAGAAATTAAAAAAGTGTGAGAAATGTGTCAGAGAAAAGACAGACTTTGTTCCAAAGGTAGCAATTGTTCTTGGATCTGGTCTTGGAAATTATGCTGACAATATTAAGATTGAGTGTGAGATTGAATATTCTGAGATTGAAGGATTTCCAGTATCGACAGTTCCTGGACATGCAGGCAAATTCATCTTCGGTTATGTAGATGAGACTCCTGTTGTATGCATGAAGGGAAGAGTACACTATTACGAAGGTTATGATCTTTCAGATGTTGTTCTTCCAATCAGATTGATGGGACTTCTTGGTGCACAGATTTTATTCCTCACAAATGCTTCAGGTGGAATTAATAAGTCATTTAAGGCAGGAGACTTTATGATGCTTACTGACCATATTGCGGCTCTTTTCCCTAATCCACTTATTGGAGCAAATATTGATGAGCTTGGTACACGTTTCCCAGATATGAGTAATGTTTATAATAAAGAGCTTCAGGAAATCATTAGAACATCAGCTAAAGAACTTTCAATTGACTTAAAGGAAGGGGTTTATGCTCAGCTTACAGGACCTTCATTTGAATCTCCGGCAGATGTTAAAATGCTTGGAATACTTGGAGCAGATGCTGTTGGTATGAGTACAGTGTGTGAAGCAATTGTAGCTAATCATATGGGACTTAAGATTTGTGGTATTTCTTGTATCTGCAATCTTGCTGCAGGAATTTCTCCAACACCTCTTACTCATGAGGAAGTACAGCAGGCAGGCAAGGATGCGGCTCCTAATTTTGAAAAGTTAGTTACATTAGCCGTTAAAAGGATGGTTAATATTTAATGAAATATATTATTCCAATTGCAGCAGTAGCAGGATTTATCCTGCTATTACTGTTAATCAATCTGGCCTTTGAAAAGAATAAAGTTAAGAAGTTTAGAGAAAAACTTGCTAAAAACTTTGGCACTTTTAAAAGAATAGATGCGGATAGTGATAAGATTCGAAAGGTCAAAGGTTATTTTTTTAAACATCTTGAAGAAGAGGAATATATTGTAGATAACATCACTTGGGCTGATTTAGAGGGAGATACATTATTTAATTCTATAAATAGATGTTATTCCTCATGTGGTGAAGAGTATTTATATTATATGCTCAGAAAACCAGAGTTCAGACCTGACGAAGAGGCATTATCACGATATAACAAACAGATTGATTCTTTGATTACAGACGAGAAAAAACGTCTGGATTTGCAGATTTTATTCGCAACCCTGGGTAAAACCGGCAAATATTCCGTCTATGAATATATACATTTACTGAGTCAGGTCAAACCAGTAAAGGTCATACTTTTTATTGCTGTATGGATTGTGTATTTACTTATAGCAGCAAGCTTTATATATAATACGGCTTTAGGCGTAGTTCTTCTTGTTTGCTGGCTTATCGTTTGTGTAGCAATATCTCTTACTAAAAAGAAGACAGTTGAGCAGTATATTTCATCTTTTGAATATATTGTAAGAACCTTGGTTACTGCTGATAAGCTTATCAAATACAATCCAGAAGGATATGAGAAGGAAATAGAAGAGATTAAGAAATTAAGATCTGAAATAAAAGGCATTAACGCTGGATATCTTTCATTTCTTAAGCAGTCTAACAGATCGGGTGCTAGCGATATGGCTAGTGGTATGATGTCTTTCATCAATAGCTTTCTTCTATTTGATTTATTTGTATTTTACAGAATGCTTAATCTTGTCATAGATAAAGAAGATGTTTATGACAAAATCTTTGCATTATTAGGCAGAATGGAAGCGCAGATTAGTGTAGCTAATTTCAAGGCTTCATTTGAAGAGGCTTCTGTACCTGAATTTACAGATGAAAAGATAGTAGTTTTAAAAGATGCAGTACATCCTTTAATCAAGGACTGTGTTAGCAACAGTGTAACGATTGACAGATGTATGTTAATTACAGGTTCTAATGCTTCTGGTAAGTCTACATTTTTAAGAACGGTGCTTATTAACTGTTTATTAGCAGAGACTATAAATGTTGTTACAGCTAAAGAATTTAAAATGAAAGCTTCTTTATTGTTTTCGTCAATGTCTTTGAAGGATTCATTGTCAGATAATGAAAGCTATTATATGGCAGAGATTAATTCGATTAAGAGAATTCTTAATGCCAGAAATTCAGACGTAAATGTAATTTGTTTCCTCGATGAGGTTCTAAGAGGAACAAATACAGTTGACAGAGTAGCTGCTGCTTCTGAGATTCTTCGTAATCTTACAGGAGAAGGAATTATAACCTTTGCAGCAACACATGATATTGAACTTACATATTTGCTTGAAAAAGAATATGACAATTATTATTTCAGAGAAGAAATAACTGAGGAAGAAGGTAAGGAAGATATTAATTTTTCATATAAACTTAACCTTGGTAGATCTGACACAAGAAATGCTTTGTTTTTACTTAAATTAATGGGCTATCCCTCAGAGGTTGTGGAAAATGCACAGGCTCTGGCCCAAAGATTCTTAACTGAAGGAAAGTGGATGCAGGAATAACAGGAGGTATTTATGAAAGTTAAATTATTTTCTGATGGAGCCTGCAAAGGTAATCCTGACGGACCTGGTGGATATGGTACTCTTTTGCAATATGTGGACAAAGAGAATAACCTTCATGAAAAAGAGTTTAGTGCAGGTTATAAATCAACCACCAATAATCGAATGGAATTAATGGGAGTAATTACAGGATTTGAAGCACTTAAGGCTAAATGTGAGGTTGAAGTGGTTTCAGATTCCAAATATGTCTGCGATGCTTTTAATAAAGGATGGATTTATTCCTGGATGAAAAACAACTGGGTTAAATCAGATAAGCAGCCGGTTAAAAATCGCGAATTATGGGAACGCCTTTTGAAGGCTATGGAAGGACAGGATGTTACCTTTAATTGGATAAAAGGACATGCTGGTCACAGAGAAAATGAGATATGTGATTCGCTGGCTTCGAATGCGGCCAAACAGAGTGACCTTCTTGACGATGATGGCGGTTCAATGATATTATAGTTGATGTTTTGGAGGCTAAAAAATGGAACAATTAATGGCATTTTTATCAAGTTTTTCAAGTTATTTGCTTGTGTTTTTTGTATTTATTGCTGTTATAGTAACAGGCGTTGCTATTGGAATTACAATTCGTAAAGCAGTTAATAATAGAAAAGAAAAAAATGAGCAGAATCAGTAAATCGGAGGTTTGTTTATTATGAAGTGTGACAAGTTAGGTATTTCAGTTGCTTTTTTGAGTGCACTTGCCTTTTTCTTTGGATGGTATAGTCTTACAATTGCAGCTATTATTACAGTCGGAGTTATTTGCGTAAGCAAGAATGAGACACTTAGAAGAAATGTATTAAATGCATTTATATTATCACTTATTTTCACAATTATTTCACTTGTTCTTGGTAAGATTTCATCTGGTTATATGAATTTTATTGGAAAACTTTTAAGTTGGGATTTCGTTAAATTCTTCAACTACGATGTATACAATGTTTTTGCTAAGTTTGATTTAAGCAGATATATACTTTCAGTTCTTGGATTTGTTGAATTTGTCTTAATGGTAATATTTGTTATTATTTCATTCAGAGGTAAGGCTGTTAAGGTTCCTGGCGTTAATGCTTTAGTAAATAAGGTTATGAGCGCAAAAGAAGAAACTGTAAAGGAAGAGAATCCTGTTACAAGTGAAAAAGAAACTCTTACAGAGATCCCAAGATAGGTAGTTTAGAAATACATACAAAGTGGGGGAAGGCTTTATTTCCTCCACTTTATATTTTTTTATAAATATATAAGGAAGTGACGATAATGATAAAAATTGAAGATTTATCAAAGATTTATAGTGGCAGTATTGCTGTTGATGGCATTTCTTTTGAAGTAAAGGAAGGCCATATTTATGGTTTCCTTGGACCAAATGGTGCAGGCAAATCAACAACAATGAATATGATAACAGGATATCTGGCTCCATCTTATGGAACTATCGAAATAAATGGATATCTTATGGGCAAAGATACGGATAAGGCTAAGAAAAATATCGGATATCTCCCAGAAATTCCACCTCTATATCCAGATATGGGTGTTAGGGAATATTTAGCTTTTGTTGCACATTTAAAGGGTGTTGCGAAAGCGGATAGAAAATCTGAAGTAGACAGAGTAATGAAGGCCACAAGTCTTAATGATGTTTCAACCAAGCTTATTAAGCATTTGTCAAAGGGCTATAAGCAAAGAGTTGGTATAGCTCAGGCTATTATTGGCAATCCTAAGGTTGTAATTCTTGATGAGCCAACTGTTGGTCTTGATCCTGAACAGATTATTGAGATTAGAGAATTAATCAAATCCTTAAAGGGTGACCACACAGTAATTCTTTCTTCACATATTCTTTCAGAAATCAGTGCTACATGTGATGATGTTCTTGTAATTTGTCACGGACGTATGGTTGCATGTGATACAACTGAAAACCTTTTGAGAAGTAAAGAACAAAAGAAGATTCTCAATCTTAAGATTAAAGGAGATAAGGAAAAGGTTGAGGAAATCCTTAAGACAATCAAAGACGCTGATAAAGTAGAGTATGTTGATAAGGAAGAAGAGGCAGTATTATTCAAGGTTGAATTTGCTAAAGATAAAGATATTAGAGAAGAAGTTTCTTTTGCGCTTTCTGATGCGAGACTTCTTATTCTTGAGATGAATGAAGAATTATCTTCTCTTGAAGAAGTATATCTTGCTCTTGTCAGAGAGGCTGATGAGAAGTATGAAGCTGAATTACAGGCCATCCGCGATGGAGTCGACCTTGATGAAATTTATAAAGATACAGAAACTGAGAATGATAATTCAAAAGAACCTTCAGAAAGTATCATGGATAATGATAATAAGGAGGAGGCTAAATAGTAATGAGTGCAATTTATATTAAAGAACTTAAATCATTTTTTAAATCTTTATTCGGATGGATATTCCTTGCTGCATTTACATTTTTTGCAGGAGTATTCTTCGTATTAACTAATTTGAATCCTGGAAGTGAACAAGGAGGGTCACCATATATTGCTGATTCATTAGGATCATTGGTAACAGTTCTTGCATTTATTGTTCCTATTATCACAATGAGAGTTTTAGCAGAAGAGAAGAGACAAAAAACTGATCAGCTCTTGCTTACTTCACCAATTGCTTTGTGGAAGGTAATTGTAGGTAAATTCCTATCTATGGCAACAGTAATGCTTATTGCAACATTAATTGCCTGTGTTGGAATTATTGTAATTGCGATTTATGGAACAGTTCCAGTGCCAGATACAATTCTTTCAGTGATTATGTTTTATGCTTTAGCATGCAATCTTGTGGCTATTGGTATATTTGTTTCAAGTATTACTGAATATCAGATACTTGCAGGCTTCCTTTCAGTATTTATCAATGTATTTATATTGTTTGTACCTGCATTAATCTATAATGTTTTAGGAGAAGGACCACTTGTAAATGTAGCTAGTTATCTCTATATTTACAGACCATTCTCAGTAGGAAGTTCAGGGATTCTTGATATCGCTGATGTAATTTATACAATTTCAGTAACAGTAATATTCCTTATTCTTGCATATAAGGTGTTTTCTAAGAATTCTGTTCAGGTTAGTGCAGTTGGAAGAAATAAATATTTCATCTCAAATCTTATTCCATTTGCAGTGATTGTTGCGATTATTGCATTTAATGTAGGACTTATATTTATACCAACTAAGTTCACACAGTTTGACTGTACATACAATAAGATTTATTCAATTTCAAAGACAACTAAGGCAATTCTTAAAGAAAATACAGATGATGTTACAATATTTGTATTTGCTTCAAAGGAAAGTGTAGATCAAAGAGTCAAGTTTTATTTGAATGAGTATGAAAGAGCTTCAGATAAGATTAAGGTTGTTTACAAAAATGGTATTTATGAAAAAAAACCAAGTTCTTTGACAATAAAGGTTGGTGATAAGTCTAAGGATATTGATTATTCGGATTTATATGAATGGGAGACTTATTATTTTCAGTCTTATATTTCAGGATTTGATATCGAAAACGAGATTACTTCAGCAATCGTATCTTTAAAGGATGAAACAGCGAATATTACAATTCCATCTAAATCTCTTCAATACGATAATGTAATTGTTAAGAGTGAGATGATAATATTCTATGCAGCAATGTTTTGTCTTGTTGCACCAGTAGTTTTACTTGTTGTAGGCATTATGGCGGTAGTATTTAGAAAGAAAATCGTAGCATTGCTTTCAAGAGGATAAATAGAAATGGATAATAAAACACTCTGGTCCATTGAGCCTGGGAAAGAGGTTTCAGTGGAGAGAATTCTTCTTGAAGATGATTTATCAAGAAGACTAGAAGCGCTTGGACTTAATGAGGGGACAATTCTTCAAGTGATTACCAAGAAAAAATCTGGAGCTATGGTTATTAAAGTCCGTGGCTCAAGACTTGCATTAGGTAAACAGATTACTTCAAATATTGAGGTGAAGGAGATAGTTTGTGGATAAGCATGCTGATGGCTTTCATGTAGCATTTGTTGGAAATCCGAACTGCGGCAAAACAACACTGTTTAATGCTATAACAGGAGCTAAATTAAAGGTGGCCAACTGGCCAGGCGTAACAGTTGAGAAAAAAGAAGGATATGTTGAATTTGAGGATGAGAAATTAGTCCTTATTGACACTCCTGGTATTTATTCACTGTCTACTTATACAATTGAAGAAAAAGTTACAAGAAACTGTATTCTTGATGATGATATAGAAGTTATTGTAAATGTTTTGGATGCTTCTAATCTAGAAAGAAATCTGTATTTGTCACTTCAGCTTCTTGAGCTTGGTAAGCCTGTTGTAATGGCTTTGAATATGATGGACATAGTCGAAGAACGTGGAATGGAAATTGATATGCATAGATTTCCGGAAATGCTTTGCGATATTCCAGTTGTTCCGGTTTCTGCAATGAAGAAAAGAGGACTTGATATCCTTCTTCATGCAGTTATTCATCATAAAGAGGCAGTTACTTTAGGCGAAGTATTTTCATATTCTGATAATATCGAGGAGAAGATTGAAAAGCTTGAAGTTGTAATGTCAGCTAAGTATCCTAATCATTCTTCAGCAAGATGGCATGCTATTAAACTTCTTGAGAATGATGAATTGGTATCAGAAGAGCATCCTGTAGACGTATCAAGGATTGTAGATAAATCCTATGCAAGAGAGATTATACAGGCTAAATATTCATATATAGATGAAATTGTTAAAGAATGTTTATTCAATAAAAGTAAGAAAGAGGCGATGACCGATAAGGTTGATAGAATTATGCTACATCCAGTATTTGGAATTCCTGCCTTCTTACTTATTATGGCATTTGTATTCCTTTTAACTTTTGCTTTGGGTGATTTCATAAAGGGATATCTTGAAATATTGCTTGAGTGGATTGAGACAGGAGTACTTAACTCCCTTAATGCAATTAATGTTGCAAACTGGCTACAAAGCCTTATAGTAGACGGCATTATAGCTGGTGTGGGTGGAATTTTGACATTCCTTCCTAATATCATAATTCTTTTTATTGCTCTTGCAATCTTGGAGGATTCAGGATATATGTCAAGAGTTGCATATGTAATGGATGGTATTATGGGTAAGCTTGGACTTTCTGGCAGAGCATTTCTTCCAATGATTCTTGGTTTTGGTTGTACTGTACCTGCTGTTATGGCTTCAAGAGCATTAGAAACAGACAAAGATAGAAAGAAAGTAATGCTTATTACTCCATTTATGTCATGTTCTGCAAGACTACCAATATATGTTTTGATTTCAGGATTGTTTTTTGGAAAATTTGCCCCATTAGTAAGTTTTTCAATGTATGTGCTTGGAATTATAGTGGCATTATTATCTGCCTTTATGATGAAATTATTTGATAAGTCTACTAATAATAATTCGCTTCTCATCGAGCTTCCTGAATATAAGAGACCTAATTTAAGATCGATTAGAATTTATGTATGGAATAAGGTTAAGGATTATCTTACAAAAGCAGGAACTACTATATTTGTGGCTTCTATCATTTTATGGTTCATTCTTAATTTTGGTCCACACGGAATGGTTATAGAAGCAGGCGATTCATTTGCATCCATTGCAGCGAGAGTTATTGCACCTGTATTAAAACCATGCGGACTTGATATGTGGGAGATAGTAGTAGCACTTTTGGCAGGCGTTTCTGCAAAGGAATTAGTTGTTGCAAGTATATCAGTTTTGTTCTCAACAGCTAGTTCATCTGGAGATTTGCTTGAAGGTATTAAGAGTTTATATCCAGCCTTTGGGGCAGCGAATGCACTTGCTTTGATGGTATTTTCACTTCTTTATACTCCTTGCATGGCAACAATTGCCACAATAAAAAAAGAGAGTGCATCCTGGAAATTTACCCTTATTACTTTGATATATGAACTTGCGGTTGCTTATGGAGTAAGTACATTGGTATATCAGATTTGTAAATTGCTATAAAATACATTTGCTTTATAGTAATTTGAAAAAAAGTGGATTTGACAGCCTAAAATTACTCTTGAAATATAAATGTTTTTCAAGTACAATAATAGTGCTTATTAAATTTTGACAATTATTTATCAATTGTCGAATAAAATAAAAATAAATCTAGGAGGATTTAAAAAATGGCAGTAAAAGTAGCAATTAATGGTTTTGGCCGTATCGGTCGTCTTGCTTTCAGACAGATGTTCGGCGCAGAAGGTTATGAAGTAGTAGCAATCAACGATTTAACATCTCCAAAGATGCTTGCTCATCTTCTTAAGTATGACTCATCACAGGGTAAGTATGCATTAGCTGATAAGGTTACAGCTGGTGAAGATTCTATCACAGTTGATGGTAAGACACTTAAGATTTACAAAGAGCCAGATGCTAACAATTGTCCTTGGGGCGAGTTAGACGTAGATGTAGTTCTTGAATGCTCAGGTTTCTATACATCAAAGGAAAAAGCACAGGCACACATCAATGCTGGTGCTAAGAAGGTAGTTATCTCAGCTCCTGCTGGTAAGGACCTTCCAACAGTAGTTTACAATGTAAACCACACAGATCTTAAGGCTGATGATACAATCATTTCAGCAGCTTCATGTACAACAAACTGCTTAGCTCCTATGGCTAAGGCTCTTAACGATCTTGCAACAATCAAGTCTGGTATCATGTCAACAATTCATGCTTACACAGGTGATCAGATGATCCTTGATGGTCCTCAGAGAAAGGGTGACCTTAGAAGATCACGTGCAGGTGCTGTTAATATCGTTCCTAACTCAACAGGTGCTGCTAAGGCTATCGGTTTAGTTATCCCAGAATTAAATGGCAAGTTAATCGGTTCTGCTCAGAGAGTTCCAACTCCTACAGGATCAACAACAATCCTTGTTGCTACAGTTGAGAAGGCTGTAACAAAGGAAGAAATCAACGCTGCTATGAAGGCTGCTGCTAACGAGTCATTCGGTTACAACGAAGAAGAAATCGTTTCTTCAGATATCGTTGGTATGACATATGGTTCACTCTTTGATGCAACACAGACTATGGTTGGTGAAGACAACTTAGTTCAGGTTGTTTCATGGTATGACAACGAGAACTCTTACACATCACAGATGGTAAGAACAATCAAGTATTTCGCTGAGTTAAAATAATATAACTTTTTGAACTTGATAGTTCTTGAACAATTAAGTACTTTGCTGAGTTAAAATAATTTAGTGTTTTGAACTTAATAGTTCTTGAACAATTAAGTATTTCGCTGAATTAAAATAATTTAGTAGAATATTGATTTTAGACCCGGTTGGATTTCCAACCGGGTTTTTAATTTGTGGGAGATAGCGGATAAGGAATGCTTTTATATAAGCAGTATCTGCTTGAAGAAGATAAGAATTAGAATTTTAGGTAAGTATAAGCGGATAAGTAATAGTATTTACAAACCCTTATACGCTATTGTTATAAAATATGATTATAATAGTAAATTTATTGTAAAAAAAATAGAAATCATGTCTTATTAGAATGTATTTAATATATTTAAAATAATGAATAAAAGTGGTATAATCAGAATAATTTTATGTAGCTACTACATTTTTATGGTTACAAATGGAATTGTAACAAAGGGGGATCTATGAGCAAACTAACAATTGCTTTATTAGTTGGAGATATCAGGGATGTATATAGTAATGCTTTGTGCAAGGGAGCCATGAGGGCTGCACAGAATTGCGATTGTAATCTTTTGATTGTTCCAGGACGTTATTTCCATATAAATGAAGAAGTTTTATATGGAGAATTTCAGTATCAATTTCAAACTTTATTCTCATATTTTAAAGAAAATAATGTAGATGTAATAATATCCTGTTCTAGTGTGGTTGGTATGTCATCTTTGTCAGATTCTAGAAATAGTTTTGACAAATATCTCAAACAATGGGCTCGTACTAAGGTTATTACTGTATCAGGAGACAATAAAGATATTCCTAATATTTGTTATGAGAATTCAAATGGTCTTAAAGATGGCGTGAATTACATGATCAGAAAACAAAAATGCAAGAATATTGCGATGGTTGCTGGTCCTGCTGATAATAGTGATTCTATCGAGCGTGTTAATGCTTATAAAGAAGCTCTAGAGGAGAATGGAATCAAAGTTAATGAGAAGCTTATAGTTCATTCATGCTTTACAGAGAAGAGTGTAGATGACGTTTATTTCCTTTTAAAAGGTAATAAAAATATAGATGGAATTGTTTTTGCTAATGACCGTATGGCTATTGGCGGTTATGAAGCTATTAAACAGTTTAGAGATAAAGAGATAGGTAAAAATATAGCATTTCTTGGATTTGATAATCTTGAAAAAGTTATTAATCTTGATCCACCTCTTGCGAGTGTTTCAGCGGATCCTGAATGGTTAGGTTATGAAGCTGTAGAAATGGCAGTGGAGTATATGGATTATCCAGACAGTAAGATTGAAGACAGAGTTCTGGATACTAAATTTGTAATGAGAGAGTCTGTTCTGCTTGGTGATGATGATGAAATTGTTAAGGCGTCTCAGGAATTCTCGATTGAGCCTCAGAGCGATTTTGATACCTATGCTAAGAAGACATTTAATTTTATTTACCAGCCATCAGTAGTTTCGAATACAGTCAATAAAGAGAAGCTATACAGAAAGTATTTATTCTTTATTCTTGAAGTTGAGAGATTATTTAAGAGCTTGAATATAAATAAAGAGGATGCCAAGAGCCTGTATAAATATTTTAACGCCTTTATGGAAGAAGACGTTTATTGTGAAATTGAGATAACCAGATTATCAATGGTTGTTGAAAATATTAAAAATGGTATAGTTGCTAACTCTCAAAACAAAGAAAAAGAAAATCTTGTGGTTTACATAAGTTCTCTTATGTATAAGAGACTATCTTCTTACAGAGCCTTACAGGATAGTGAAAGGGCATATAAGTTGAAGCAGCTTCAGCATGATAT
The DNA here is from genome assembly GCA_024403275.1 of Lachnospiraceae bacterium. GTDB lineage: Bacteria > Bacillota > Clostridia > Lachnospirales > Lachnospiraceae > UBA3766. The sequence continues at coordinate 1,507 of JAKSSD010000018.1, read as the reverse complement.
TTACCGAATTTCTGCAGATATGATAGGATTCTCAGAAGCTAGCGAGGCGACATATTCATCATTAATTTCCAAATTCAAGACTATCGGGATTGATCATAGTTTCCTTTATCTTTTTAAGGAACCTATTAAAAACGAACCTGCAGATGTTTTTCAGGTTGATGAATTCATGTACTTGAAGGCTTATCAGAGATATGAAGAAGTATTTAGTCCTGAAGACAGACAACAGATGATTCCTGTTTCGGAAATGTTTAAACACGCATTTTCAATTATGAATGATGAGTCGAACTATCTGGTTATGCTTAATCTCTATGTCAAGAATTTGCTTTATGGAGTTCTTCTTTGTGATATTAAGTATGATAATTTTATGTCCTACGAGAGTCTTATTTATCAGCTTAGTTCCTCTTTGAGAATATTTAATTTGCTTAAGGTTAATCAGGATACAAATACTGAGCTTGCTGATAGTATGAAGATTATTGAAGCGAATAATTTACTACTCGATAACCTTTCGAAAATTGATGAGCTTACAGGGGTAAATAATCGAAGAGGATTTATTGAGAAAGCAAACAAAATGCTTACACAACAGTACAATGGACTTATTCAAAGACCTAAATATATTGTTGTTGGATTTGCAGATACAGATAATCTTAAATATATAAATGATAATTATGGCCATGATGAGGGCGATAAAGTTATCGTTGATACTTCAAGAGTTCTTGAAAAGGTATTTGAGAAGAAAAATGGTGCATATGGAAGAATGGGTGGGGATGAATTTGCTATTATTACTTCAACCTCCAAACCATATGATATTGAGAAGTTTATGGCGGAAATAGATGAAGAAATAGAGAAAATCAATTCGACTGGAAACAGAAAATATAAATTGTCGATTTCTGTAGGCTTCCAAATGTACGATTATATCGAAGGAATGGATATAAATCAGCTTCTTAATGAGGCAGATAAAGAAATGTATCATATAAAAAAGAAGCGTCATGGCAGGATATAACAGTTGCGATTTTCGCTATATTTTGTTATAATAATTGCGCTTGTGAAAAATTTCACATAGTTCATTCTGTGATGATGCGCAGATTACAGAAAATATTTATTTAAGGAGGACATTGACATGTCATTAAACAAGAAAAGTGTTGACGATTTCAACGCAAAGGGCAAAAGAGTTTTAGTTCGTTGTGACTTTAACGTACCATTAAAGGATGGCGTTATTACAGACGAAACAAGAATCGTAGCAGCTCTTCCAACAATTAACAAATTAATCAACGATGGTGCAAAGGTTATTCTTTGTTCACACCTTGGTAAGGTTAAAGAAGGACCAAACGAGAAGGAATCACTTGCTCCAGTAGCTAAGAGACTTTCAGAGAAGCTTGGTAAAGAAGTTGTTTTCGTATCAGATTACAATGTAACAGGCGAAGCAGCTACAGCAGCTGTTGCAGCTATGAACGAAGGCGATGTAGTTCTTCTTCAGAATACACGTTTCCGTGGCAAAGAAGAGACAAAG
>JAKSSD010000179.1 GCA_024403275.1 Lachnospiraceae bacterium | reverse complement strand
AACGCTAGACAGATTTGTCTAATAGCATAAATACGGCATTTTCTCGCTTCATGTCGTGTTATAAGTTTGCTTATTAATTTAGTCTGTTGATGAAAGGAGGAAGTCTTAATGGACCAAAAGAAGATTGGTGTTTTTTTAAAAGAACTTCGTAAAGAAAAAGGAATTACGCAGGAAGAATTTGCAGAAATGTTATATGTATCTGGAAGAACTGTATCTCGTTGGGAGACAGGAACTAATATGCCAGACATAAGTGTTTTAGTTGATATTGCAGAGGTTTTTGATGTAAGTATTCCTGAAATCATCAATGGAGAGAGGAAAAGCGAGATTATGGAAAAAGAAGTAAAAGAAACAGTGTTATCATTATCTGATTATGCGGAGGCAATTAATCAAAAAATAAAAGGAAGGTTATTTATACTTACTGTTATTGCAATAGTAGGCATGATTTTATTTGTTGTCATTGAATGCGCAGGTTTAGACACTCCGGGAAGCATTTATGAGATAATAGCAAGTGCAGGTCTTGGATTAGATTTTGGTATGTTGATAGTACTTGCAATGTATCTTTCAGGTCTGTTAGGAAAGATTAAAGCTAGGTATAAAATAAGACGAGGAACAAACAATAAGGGTTAGACAAGAAACTTATAATTTAATCGCTCAACCCGAATAGCCCGAATTATCGGAATAATTTCGAGCTAACAAAGACATTGAGATTAAGCCTTGGACGATGAGTCTGAGGCTTTTTTCTTCCATTGCAAATACTTTTCCTTGAGGATACTCAAATCTTCATATCTTGAGTTAATTGAGCAGGATAAGGATCAATTATGAAACAAGCTGAATGGGAGAAGCTTTCTCCTGAAGAAAAGAAGAGACAGTTATATTTAAGCCAGAAACAAACGCTAGACAGATTTGTCTAATAGCATAAATACGGCATTTTCTCGCTTCATGTCGTGTTATAAGTTTGCTTATTAATTTAGTCTGTTGATGAAAGGAGGAAGTCTTAATGGACCA
>JAKSSD010000178.1 GCA_024403275.1 Lachnospiraceae bacterium | reverse complement strand
CGTTCTCTGGAAATCGAGTGCAAACGAAATCTTGAACTTATGTGGCTTATTAATGCAATCACTCCAGATCATGGAACTATATCTGGATTTGTGAAGAACAACCGAGATGCTTTTCATGCGACATTACGAAATTTAACACTCATTCTTAAAGGCTGGGGATTAATTGACGGGAATCTTATAGCTATTGATGGAACAAAAATACGAGCACAAAACAGTAAACATAACTGCCTTACGAAGAGTGGACTAGATAAAAAGATTGCTTATGCTGATGAACAGATAAATGCATATCTTATGGCAATTGAAAAAGACGCAAAGAGCGAGCCAGAGTTTAAGAAGAAACTTGAGGATTATCAGGAACTGAAAAAGCAGTATCTTCAGCAGAAACTGGAATTAACAGATCAAGGACTTGAACAAAAAAGTCTTACTGATCCAGATTCGCGAAGAATGAAAAATAATGGTTCTTTAGATATCTGTTATAATGTCCAGTCTGTGGTGGATGCTCAGAATCACTTTGTCATAGATATTTCAACTACTAATGATATAAATGATCAAAACCAGCTCTATGTAATGGCTAAAGATGCAACTGATTTGTTGGAATCAACTGAATGCACTGTTATTGCTGATACAGGATATTATAATGCGTCTGAAATTAAGAATTGTGTAGATGATGGAATGACTGTGTTGATAAAGAAAGCTAAGGCGAACAATAGTACAAAAGACAATGAGTTCCGAAAAGAAAGATTCAAGTATGATGCAGATAAAGATATTTATATTTGTCCAGCTGGACAACAGTTGGAATTCTTTGAAAACACCTCTAAGAATGGGATGAAATATAGAAAGTATAAATGCAGTTCTTGCAGCAACTGTAAATATCGTGATAATTGCACGTCTTCACAAAACGGACGTACACTCCAACGATGGGAGCATGAAGCAGTATTAGAAAAAGTTCATGAAATAACCTACAGCAATAATGATACTTATAAGCAAAGAAGATGTATTGTTGAGCATCC
>JAKSSD010000177.1 GCA_024403275.1 Lachnospiraceae bacterium | reverse complement strand
CTGCAATTTTTAAGACGCTTCACTGATTCCTTTGTATCTGTATAACATGCAAGTTTATCATCCTTTGCATGAATCACTAAAACTGGTAATTGTATTTTCTCAAGCGTATAATCATCAAATTCTCGTATCATATCCAGATTTGTTACAGAAGCATCTAACACAACCCCGGTTCTTTTCTTACTGATTGGTAACATGCTATTAATTAGAGACGACTCCATACCCATAATTGATTTAAATAGCGGACTGATCAAAAACATCCCATAATCATTACATATAAATTTAGGTGGTCCGGCATATTTTATACATTTTACAGGTCTATCCGCTGGTGGCATAGCAGAACAAAATAATATCAATCCTTTGATTCTCTCTGGATAATCAAGAGCCAATCGAATCGCTACACTTCCTCCTGCAGATGTTGCTAATACATAAACCTGAGGGATTCCAAGTGCATCAAGTAATTCTACATAGGCTTTTGCCTGTTCCTTTGGTGTGCCGCTTCCCATCGTATCACTACCTAAATATCCAAATCGTGATGGCGCTAGGATTCTATATTTTTCTGAAAAATCTGAACAGGTATCATATGCCTGATCATATCCTCCAAAAATTCCATGTATGGATAAAATTACTTCTCCACTACCACTATCCACATAGCTCATATTTCCATATGATAATTCTATATTCTTTGACTTGTATGTCTCTAGGCGTTTCTTCCCCTCTTGAACCGCAATTATACATCTGATGCCCTGAATCATCAGATAGAATACTACAATCAATATCACTACCAAAAGAAAATACTTCACTTTATATTCTCACCCTATCCTTTATATGTTTCGCAGAACTCTTTCACCACTGATATCAACTCTCTTTTAGCTTCCTCTTCCTGTTCTGGATGCATATCATACTTCTGCAGCAAATAATAAATGGGCGTGTAAAACCTAAGTGCCATTATATGTGGATCTTCTTTTTTAATGACTCCTGCAGTAACCAGTGAAGAAAAAATCATTTCCTCATACTGTACAGCA
>JAKSSD010000176.1 GCA_024403275.1 Lachnospiraceae bacterium | reverse complement strand
CGTTTCATTAATTACAGCCCCTTTCCAAGATTGTAAGCCTTTGTCATTGCATCTGTATGCTTAACCGCTTCAGAAGGATCATTTATTCCACCACCAGTCACAATACCTTTAAGTTCTGCCTTTTCAAAGCAATCTACCCAACCCTGTAAACCATTGTATGCTTTTTCAAAAGTACTGTCTTCATCCTCGGCTGCAGTTGCAATCATATAGATTTCGCGAAACTTATAATCTGTAGGATATAATGGATTCAAACGGTCAAGAAGTGTCTTCATTTGACCAGACATTTCATAATAATAAATAGGTGTCGCAAATACTATAATCTCTGCCTTTTTAACCTTTTCCATAATTTCTGCTACATCATCTTTTAATACACATACACCCTTGTTCTGGCAAGACAAACATCCAATGCAGTATTTTATTTCTTTTCCTTTTAAGGAAATATATTCTACTTCGTGACCTGCTTCCATTGCACCCTTCTCACATTCCTTTGCAAGAATGTCTGAGTTGCTGCCACCACGAAGACTTGTTGATATAATTAATACACGCTTTCCCATATTTAGCACACTCCGTTTTCTTCCAAGAATTTCTGCATCTTATCAAATGGAATCACATCCAGATTATCATAAAGGTCTGTATGAACCGCACCCGGAATTGTAAGAAGTTCCTTATTCTCAGTATACTTGCTATCCTTAATCATAGCTTCATATGCATCTTTTCCAAAGTAATAGCTATGAGCCTTATCTCCATGCATAATAAGAACCGCACTTCTAATTTCATTGCTATACTTGAGAATTGGCTGATTCATAAATGACTGGCAGCCAAGACTGTTCCAGCCTTCGTTGGAATTAAGACTTCTTGCATGATAGCATCTTCCCTTATAATACTCACTATAATCCTTAACAAAGAATGGGGAATCCTCTGGAACAGGAAGTGGTAAGCATCCACCTGCACGTGAATATTCACCCTTCTTAAATTCTTCTGTTCTAAGTGCATTCATAGCCTTTTTCTTCTCGTAACGCTGTT
>JAKSSD010000175.1 GCA_024403275.1 Lachnospiraceae bacterium | reverse complement strand
TTCCATATAAATATAAAGATTGTAAAAAAGAAATGGATATGATTAATAAAGCATTTATCGAAGTAATGATTGAAGGTGATGCTAATGGTAGAGGATTCCAATATCCAATTCCAACATATTCAATTACTCCTAACTTTGATTGGAGTGAAAATGAAAATAATAAATTATTATTTGAAATGACAGCTAAATATGGTACTCCATATTTCTCTAACTATGTTAATTCAGATATGAAACCTAGTGATGTTAGAAGTATGTGCTGTCGTTTAAGACTTGACTTAAGAGAATTAAGAAAGAAGTCAGGTGGATTCTTTGGTTCTGGTGAATCAACTGGATCTGTAGGAGTTGTTACTATTAATCTTCCACGTATTGCTTATCTTGCTAAAGACGAGGAAGAATTCTATAAGAGATTAGATGAGATTATGGATATTTCTGCTAGATCTCTACATATTAAAAGAGAAGTTATTACTAGTTTATTAGATAACGGATTATATCCATATACTAAGAGATATTTAGGAACATTCAATAACCACTTCTCTACAATTGGACTAGTTGGTATGAACGAAACATGTTTAAATGCTAATTGGTTAAAGGCTGATTTAACTGATAAGAAAGCACAACAATTTGCTAAAGATGTATTAAATCATATGAGAGAAAGATTAATCATTTATCAAGAGAAGTATGGTGATTTATACAACTTAGAAGCTACACCAGCTGAATCTACATCTTATAGATTAGCTAAGCATGATAAGGAGAAATTCCCTAAGATTATTACTGCTAATGAAGCTAGTGGAGTTCCTTATTATACTAACTCATCACACCTACCTGTAGGATATACTGATGATATCTTTACAGCTCTTGATGTTCAAGATGAACTACAAACTCTTTATACTTCAGGAACAGTATTCCATACATTCCTTGGAGAAAAACTTCCTGATTGGAAAGCTGCTATGAATCTTGTTAGAAAGATTGCTAACAATTATAAGCTTCCATATTACACAATGTCTCCAACATATTCTATCTGTCAAGATCATGGAT
>JAKSSD010000174.1 GCA_024403275.1 Lachnospiraceae bacterium | reverse complement strand
AAACTATAGTTTGCTGTTGTCCGATATACTTACATTATTCATTACTCTACACGCCTGCAAAACATTTTCAATTTGTAATCCTTTAAGTGCATCCACAAAGATTAAATGCTCTTGAATCCTCTTATCACTGCTATAATCATCCCCATAGCAATCATCAAATATTACGTATCTACGAATCGATGGATTCATATTTAGATATTGCTTAATTTCCTCTGTTCTATTTTTGAAGTTTTCATCCCATGGAGTTACATCTGATATGGTTATTTCATACTTTTTAAAAGCAGCTGATAGCTCGTTCCAAAGAGCAATTTGATTATTATACCCAAGTGCTATTGCTTTTTCTCTATATTTAGAAGCCCCATATCTCCAATCAGAGGCAATAACTACTTTAGCCTTTGTTCTATCGACAAAAGTCTTTAAGTAATCTATTGCTTGAGGTAATAATTCCTGTATATTCTTATTAGGATCATAAATATCCAGAACTCCATCTATATCTAAAAAAACAGTGAATACATCATCTTTAATCATTGTTTCTGCTCTGTTCAATATTTCAATACAATATTTCTCAGTTTTTTCAATATCAGAAGCTAATTCTCTAATTATCTTTTCCCCTTCGAGAATAGCATCATCATACTGTTTCTTACTCAATTCGCCGGACTGATATGCTGAATCCAATTCATCTCTATCCTTTACACATATGTCCCCTTGTGGTGTAAGCATAACATCAAGATATTTGTCTATATAAAAAAGAATCCCATCATCATCTATACCGATTTCTTCAATAACATCAATGTACCAAGTACTTACACGCCTATTTGGAAGTAAATATGTTCCAATACATCTTGACTTTCCATCAGGAATAATAGTAAGCCAAATCATATTTTTTCCACATACTGGTATACGACCAGCCTTCTCATACTCCCAATATCTTGTTTCTCCATCAGTCAGATAAATAATTGAAACCCACCCAGATAATAGTTCATTATCCATTCTCATTTGATGATATGGATAATTCTCAAAATACCATTTTTTATCTCTTGTCAA
>JAKSSD010000173.1 GCA_024403275.1 Lachnospiraceae bacterium | reverse complement strand
CACTATTTCCCCCTAATTCTTTCTAAGAATATCTAAGCTGTGATTCGTAGCACCAATCAAATCCATTCTTTCACAAATGGACAGATGATATTTCATCCAGATTTCAAAGGTCTTTTCATCCATCGTATCGACACATTCCCGCATATAATTCGTTGCGCCGTCAGCAGCAATGATTTTTTCCCTTTGAATATTTGCAAAGGATGCATCAAGTTCGTCAATCTCTTCTAGTCTTACCATCTCAAACAAATCTTTGGCTTCTGACAAACATCTGAAACTGTCCGATAACATGTTGTTATCCACTAGGTCCCATATGTTACCCTGTTTGAAAGTAAACTGAATCATTGTAGCTTCGTTCATGCAATATGCAACCAAGATATATCCGCCTTTTCTTGTTACTCTGACAGCCTCCTTTAAGGCCTGCAGCTTATCTTCTTTTGTATATAAATGATACATAGGTCCAAGAACCAAAGTGATGTCAAAACTTTCATCGCTGAACAAAGATAAATCCAGGGCATTTCCCTGATATGTGCGAATATTTTGCATACCCTCAAGCTTTGAATTCAGTATCTGAAGGTTGTGATCTGTAAGTTCCACTGCATCTACTTCAAAGCCTTCTTTAGCCAGTGCAATACTATATCTGCCTGTTCCAGCTCCTACTTCAAGTATCTTTTTCGCACCGATATTCTCAGCCACCTCATGAATATACTTCATTGTAGTTCGATATTCCACCTGGCCATGGTTACTGAGAAGTCTCCCATCTTCATCATAATTGGTGTAGTATTCTTCAATATAATTCATGTCCATTCTCCTTTCGAAATAAAAAAATACCACCAAATAATATTTCTATCATTTGATGGTATGTATATGATTTCTTTTATAAAGCTTAAGTATATGTAGTACCAGAAGTACACTATATACGTATAGAATTATTCTTAACCATATTCATTCCACCAACGACAATAAACCCGTGCCAATAATACGCGGGTGTGGCTGAATAGCTATATGGTTTATTAAAGCTATACGTACTGAACATATTCTCGAGCTCCTTTC
>JAKSSD010000172.1 GCA_024403275.1 Lachnospiraceae bacterium | reverse complement strand
TCCATTTGGTTTCAGCTGTCCGAATCGTTTGGACTGCCTCAGCTAATGTTATCATTTTGTTATCAACTACGTGTTATCACGCTTCTTATGAAGCATACTCCTTTGCTTTCTCCTCAGTAAGGAATGCAAATTTTGCCAAAAGCTTTTTTACAATTTCAGCTGGATCAACAACGCCAAAATCTCTACATGCCTCTACATAAGTCCTTACACTATTATCATTTCTCATATCTTCAATAGCTTTACACATATATTCCACTCCTTCCTCGGTTTCCTTAAAATATCTGGTCTTTGCAGCCATCTTATCATCTAGCATATCGTCCGGATCTGAACATCTGAAATCATGCATCAGAATTCCTATTTCATCATCACCTTCATATGCACCATTTACATATAAGATATGCTCACCATCTCCAAACTGCTCACCAGTTCCAAGATTAATTCTTTCAATAGGGTAAAATGGTATTCCTTTACCATACATATCATTTTCTGTAATAAAAATAGTATAGGTGTCAGGAAGTAAATCAAAATCTTCACTAGCATTTAGATTTTCTACATCCATTACGCTAGAATGATATCTTGCTCTGTGAGCACCTGCTCCTTTGTCAGCTCTTTGTATTTCAAGATCATATCTCTTACCAGTTGAATCTTTTCCATATGCGTCCAAGCATAGCGATCTTGCTCCAACAAGCCTCTTCATATCAGCCTGTGTTTCAATAGATACAATCTCCAAATCGTCTTTTCCTGTAAGAATTCTTAGTACATGTTGTGCCAACGGAATATCGTCTTTAAAGATGCATCTCATAAAATCGTCATCCATTGGTCTGAATCCACGAAGTCTCTGTAAATCTTCCTGACGATTTCTCTCTTTTCTTTGCTGTTCTGTTTCTGGCATATATCTATTCCTTTATATCGGTTTCACTTTCATCTTTATTACACATATTTTCAGCCTGCGCTTTAAACTTCATAAGATAAAGAACATATGGTGGCATCTTGCGATTACCAGCTTCCCAATCAACAACAGTGCGATATGGAATCTGAAAGTATTCGCAGAATTCCATCCTAT
>JAKSSD010000171.1 GCA_024403275.1 Lachnospiraceae bacterium | reverse complement strand
AAAATTGAATCATACTTTTGATCAAAAGGTTGCCAATAATAAATACTTGAAATCAAGAGCTACTTGTATAAAACTAGCTGAATATTATATGTCTTGTACATGTGGAGAAAAAGGAACTAAAACGTTTACTTATGGAAAATATACAGATCATTCATGGGATGAAGGAACTATCACAAAAGAGCCTACCACATCAGATGAGGGGGTAAAGACTTATAAGTGTAAAACTTCAGGATGCAAAGAAATAAAGACTGAATCTATTGATAGACTAGTGGAGACTGATACAGATAAAGTCATTGCGTTCGTAAGAAGAATCTACAGTGATTGTCTTGGAAGAACCCCGGAAGAAGATGGAGTGCAGTATTGGTCAAATGAATTGACTAGCGGTAATCGAGATGGTGCATCTGTTGGAGCGGGATTTGTATTCAGTGAAGAATACATAAGTAAAGGTGTAAGCAAAAAAGAATATGTTAAGATGCTTTATATAGTATTCATGGGTAGAGAAGCCGATGAAGGTGGAATGAACTACTGGCTTGATAACATGAAGAACGGAATGACTAGAGAAGATGTATTTAAAGGCTTTGTTGATTCTCCTGAATATACACAAATTTGTGCTGATTATGGAATTAATAGAGGTAATTATACTATTCAAGGAATTCCAGATCCTGTAATAACAAATGGAGTAGTTACTCCGGAAATTACAAGATTTGTTGAAAGAATCTATGAAAAGGCGCTTAACAGAGAGAGTGATCCAAGCGGTATTGGATATTGGAGCCAGGAAATAGCAAATGAAACTAAAAGTCCTGTCGAGGTCGCAGAATTATTTATTTTCTCAGAAGAATTTGAGAGTAAGCATCTTGATGATACAGAATACGTAAAAGTTCTTTATAGAACATTTATGGGAAGAGAATACGATGATGCTGGATTGAATTATTGGTTAGGAAATCTTGCTAGTGGAACGTCACGAAAAGATGTTCTTGAATCATTTGCAGGATGCCCAGAGTTTCAAGATATAATTAAATCATTTGGATTATAATGAGAGAGACGGTCAATTAAATATTGATCGTCTCTTTTA
>JAKSSD010000170.1 GCA_024403275.1 Lachnospiraceae bacterium | reverse complement strand
AGGCAAGTAATAATGAATTGTTGTTACCTGTGTCAGCTATATATGGACCAAATGGAGGAGGAAAGTCTAATGTATTGCAAGCGCTTCATACATTGGAGCTAAAGGTTTTACGCCCTTTATATGCTACAGAATCAGATATGAACAGCAGATTGCGCATGAAGAATCTTGAAATTGTTCCATTTGCATTTGATGAAGAAAGCAAAAATAGCCCTACAGAGTTTGAGATTTTCTTCCAGACAACTAAAGCAGAGTATCGATATATTCTTCATGTTTTAAGAGAAACAATAGTGTATGAAAGCCTTTCTATGCGTAAGGTGGAAACCAATCGTACTACAGATATTTTTGAAAGAGAAGATGGAAAAATATCTATGGGAGATGGGTTCAGCAAGCTAAAGGTAAGTGAAGATATTTCAGATACACTTCCTCTTTTATCATATCTTGGAATCACATACCGTAAGAATGAGGTGGTAGGTGATTGTATAAGTTGGTTTGAAGATGGAATAGAATTTTTGAACTATGGTAGTCCGATTCAGGAATTGCAGCTTGCAATAGCTAACTCTACGGACATCAAGGAACTGATTCTTAATATGATTCGTGAGATGGATTTAGATATTGAGGATTTCAGAGTAGAAAAGCGTGAAGCAGGAGATATTCAGGTATTCACAAAGCACAATGTAGATGGAAATGCTTATGAGATAAATCTTTCAGAAGAATCAAGTGGTACCAAGAAACTCTTTGGCTTATTACCATTCATCGCTGAAAGTCTTACTAAGGGTACAACACTTGTTATTGATGAATTGGATGCAAAGATACATCCTGTTCTGCTTAAGCATATCATAATGCTTTACAACAATCTTGAAATCAATAAGCATGGAGCACAGCTTATTTTTACTTCACATGATTTGTCTACCATGAACAGTGAAGTATTCAGACGAGATGAAATCTGGTTTGTTGCAAAGGGAAATGAGCAGAATTCTAAGCTGTATTCATTAGTTGAATTTAAGAATCCGGATGGTTCCTCTGTGCGTAAGGACGCTAAGTTTGATAAGCAGTATCTTGAAGGAAAATATGGCGCTGATCCA
>JAKSSD010000017.1 GCA_024403275.1 Lachnospiraceae bacterium | reverse complement strand
GTCTAAGGTCAAGATATTAATTTAAATAGGACCACTAACACAAGTAGTTATTGATGAAAAGTGGTCCGGGCAAATAGATTTAATCTTAAATAGACCAAAGAGACCATAACTTGATATTAAAAAGCTTCTAAATTTGTCAGTTAATTTACAAAGGAGGTGTTTATTATATCTACAAACATAAATAGATTGGAAGAAATATTAAAAGCTCGTTTACTGGAATTGAATGCAAGTGTTGATTCGATAAAAAAGCAACTAAGTAAATATCCTAAGGGTATGTTAAAGGTTAGAAAGAATCCTTCAGGATTTTCATACTGTATAAAAGATATAGATACGAAGAAGATTGCATATGTAAGAAAAGAAAATATAAAAAAAGCTCAAGTAATAGCCCAAAGAGACTACGAACAGAGATATTTGAAAGTTGTGGAAAAAGAGATTTCAGATATAGAAAGAATATTAGAGAAGAACTATTCGGATAGAACAAAGAATTGTTATTCTGGTATTATTGAAGGAAGAAAAATACTGGTTCAGCCGTTTGAAATGTCAGATGAAGATTTTGTTAAGCAGTGGACTGCAGTTCCATATAAGTCTAAAGTCTTCAGGGAAAACGATACAACAGAATATTATACAGATAAAGGTGAACGAGTTAGATCAAAGTCAGAGATAATAATAGCGAATATGTTAAATACATTAAATATACCATATAAATATGAGTGCCCGTTGAAACTGGAAAATATCATAGTATATCCGGACTTTACAATTCTTGATGTCAAGGAAAGAAGAGAGAAGTATCTTGAACATTTGGGAATGATGGGAGATATTGACTATGTTAATAATATGATGTTAAAAATATCAACATATGAGCGAAATAATATATTTTTAGGAGACAGGCTAATTTGTACATTTGAGTCTGCAAAGCATCCATTAAATATATCAACATTGAAAACTAAGCTACATGCGTTATTATAATATATGATGAAGAAAATTAATTATGATGCTATATATCTGTTAGCACACAGAATGTGGTAGTATATATAAGTAATAAAAAGAAGATAAATAAATTAACAGGTAGTCTTGGCTTACTTAGATAGAATCATTGATTTTGTTTGAAATGTGTTAGCTTTTATGAATTATATTTGGAGGTGATAGATATATGAATTTTAGTGTAAATAGCCCCTTTTTATATGTGGTGGCGATAGTAGTAATTCTTTTCGTTATTGCTCAGTCGGTATTCTTTTTGATAAGAGCCTATAGAAGAGGAAAAGCAATCGGAATGGATAAAGCTGCACTTAAAAAGACAATAGTATCCTCTGCGATATTTACCATTGCACCAGCGATATCTATATTGTTGGGTGTTATTACTTTATCAAAGTTTCTTGGTATTCCACTTCCATGGATTCGTATGAGTGTTATTGGTGCAATAACATATGAACTTCCTGCAGCTACTTCTACAGCTACAGCTCTTGGAATTTCTTTATCAGAAACTATCAGAGATCCTAAGGTATATACAGCTATAGCGTGGGTTATGACACTTGGGATCCTCCCAAGTATCGTTGGAACACCTATTTTATTAAAGCCTCTTCAGAAGGGTATGCTTAAGATTAAGAATCGTGATTCTAAATGGAGCGACCTATTAATGACTGCTATGTTTCTTGGAATGATTTCAGCTTTCCTTGGAATGGTATTTGCAGATATCAGAACAGGTTTGGCTGGATTTATTCCATTATTTGTTTTGTTATTTTCAGCATTACTTATGGGTATATGTGGAATATTGATTAAGAAATGTAAAATGAAATGGTTAGAGACTTATGCTATGTCAATAAGCATGGTAGGAGCTATGATTTTTGCATGTATCATAAGTGCAATTATTAAGTAAGGAGGTGACAAGTATGAAAAAATCATTTGATGAATCAACTCATTTTTGGGGACGAATCTGGATATGGAGTGCTGTAGTGGTTGTATTACTTGTCCCTATAGTAGCTTGTTTATATTATAATGCATGGCCTCAGGGCAGTGCGGTACTTAAAGGTCTTCTTGGTGTTGCACCAATATATTGGACTGTTGGTATTATCGAGATTATTACTTATACACCGATGCTTGGTACAGGTGGATCATATTTAGCATTTGTAACAGGTAATCTGTCAGCCTTAAAGGCTCCTTGTGCTTTAACAGCTATGGAAAATGCAGAGGTTAAGCCAGGTTCAGAAGAAGGTGAGATTATATCAACTATAGCAATAGCTACAAGCTCAATAGTTACAACAGTGATTATAGCTTTAGGAGTTGTACTTTTATCTTACCTTGTACCAGTACTTGATTCCCCTGTATTAAAGCCTGCTTTTGATAACATTTTACCAGCTTTATTTGGCGGACTTGCAGTTGTATATGTAAGTAAGAACTGGAAGATAGCAATTGCGCCACTTGTATTTATGATTGCTATTTTCTTAATAGTGCCTTCTTTAGCATCAAGTGTTGGTATACTTGTTCCAGTCGGAGCTATTATATCTATAGTTGTTGCAAGAATTATGTATAAGAAAAATATTATTTAAAGAGGAATTGATAAATGTTATGGCATATATTGATGATAGTTGGAATTGTAATTACTGTTTCACTAATCATATTTTTATTAGTAATTGTTATACGTGCACTTAATTTTAAACCACTTCCAATTCCAGAAAGCCTTGAACAAAAGGTTGAAATTGACAGAGAAAAGGTTGTAAATGACATGGTTGCAATGATTCGTTGTAAAACTGTGTCAAATCGAGATGAAAAACTTGTAGACAGAGAAGAATTTATCAAATTCCAGGAGCTCTTAAAAGAACGTTTTCCATTGGTTCATGAGAAAGCAACTTTAGAGCATATTGGAAAGACAGGACTTTTATATACATTAAAGGGCGAAAATAGTGATAAGCCAAGTGTTTGTATGGCTCATTATGATGTAGTGCCAGTAGATGAAGAGTTGTGGACTAAGCCAGCATTTGATGGCCTCATAGAAGATGATTGTATATGGGGAAGAGGTACATTAGATACAAAGGGAACTTTGTGTGGTATTTTTGAAGCTCTTGAGTATTTGTTATCGACAGGATATGTACCAAAGCAGGATCTTTATTTATCTTTCTCAGGTGAAGAAGAAATCGATGGAGATACTTGTTCTGACATCGTAGCTCATTTGGAAAAACTTGGTGTAAAGCCTGCTATGGTCGTTGATGAAGGTGGTGCTGTAGTTAATAATGTTTTCCCTGGAGTGAAAGAAGAATGTGCTCTTATAGGTATAGCTGAAAAGGGTAGTGTTAATATGGAATTCACTATGGATTCAAAGGGTGGACATGCTTCGACACCACCAGTACATACAACTCTTGGAACATTATCAAAGGCTGTATGCGATATTGAAAAGAAACCATTTAAGAGACATCTGACTACTCCTGTTGCGGGAATGTTTAATGTGCTTGGACGTTATTCGACATTTGCATATAAATTAATCTTTGCAAACCTTTGGTGCTTTGAAGGATTGCTTGATATGATATGTAAGAAGTCTGGCGGAGAGTTAAATGCCATGATGCGTACTACAGTGGCGGTAACCAGAATGGAAGGAAGCAAAGCTTATAATGTGTTACCACCTAAAGCATACTTCGGTATTAATATGCGACTTATGCCAGGCGATACCATCGATAGCGCAACTGAATATTTGAAAAAGACAATTGGAAATGAAGATATAAATATACGTTTGATAAATGGTATGAATCCATCAATTTGTTCGGATACTAAATGTGAGGAGTGGGATAAACTCTCAAGTGTTATTCATTCGACCTGGCCAGAAGCAATTGTTTCGCCGTATCTTATGATGGCTTGCTCTGATTCGAGACATTATTGCAAAATTACAGATCGTGTATATCGTTTTTCTGCTATGCGTATGAGTAAGGAAGAACGCGGAATGATACATGGTAATGATGAAAGAGTTCCAATTGAAACATTACTTACTACAGTTGAATTTTATGAGAGATTATTTCAAGTTTTATAAATAAAATCAAGTTGTTTTGATATTCAAAATAGTTAATATTTTGCCTCTAATTGTCGATAAATATTAGAAGTAATAATGTTATTTATAAATTGACCTAAGGAAGTGATTATATGTATTACTCAGTAATAGGAATGATTGCCATAGTGCTTCATTTGATAATGAATCATGAATTTATAAAGATTAATAAAAATAGAAATGAAGTTGACAGAGCCTTCAAAAAATTTGCGTTAGCAACGTTAATGTATTTTACAACAGATGCATTATGGGGCATATTTAGTAGTTTGAGTTTAGCTAAATTGCTGTATGCAGATACCTTTTTCTATTATATTGCTATGGCTTTGACTATTGCTTATCTTTGTGAGTATGTTACGCATTATTTGCACTTAAAAAAGGGCTTTGGTAAATTCATAAGAGTTTTTGGGCAAACATTTGCCATTTTAGTTGCACTATTGCTTGTAGTTAATCATTTCGTTCATATATTCTTCTGGATTAATCCAGATGGTTCATATCAGGCATATATTTACAGATACATTGCTTTGTATATGCAGGTGTTCTTATGCTTGTTACTTGCTATTCAGTCAGGTATTGTCATGATTAAGGCTGCTGGTGAAATGAGAAAGAGATTTTTTACAATCTTTTTCTTCTGTACTTCGATGACAGTTGCCATAGTTTTACAGATTCAGTACCCATTGCTTCCAATCTATGGAATTGGTCTTCTTATCGGAAATGCTATTATTCACACCTTTGTAAATGAAGGCGAAATAGAAGAACAATTTAGAGTATTGCAATCGATGGCTGATATTCATTACAGTATGCATGTAATCGACCTTGCTAAAGACAGCGTTCAGGAATTTACAGCAAGAGAGGATGTTAAAGCAATTGTAAATAGACCAGAAGGTGCTTTGCAAATGATGAGAGATGTTATAACTGCTGTTACTATTGAAGAACATCTTGAGTCAGTATTAGAGTTTACAGATTTGTCAACGCTTGCAGAAAGAATGCGAGGCAGTAAGACCTTAGCTAAGCAGTTTATTGGTAGAGAAACAGGATGGGTTCAGGCTATGTTTATAGCTATTGAAACCGATCCATATGGCAAGCCTACGAGGGTAATATTTACAACTCGTGTCATTGAAGAAGAAAAGAAGAATGAAGAGACTCTAGTTAGAAAATCTCAGATAGATGAGCTTTCAGGTCTTTATAATAGAAGAACCTACGAAGAAGATGTTTTGAAATATAGCGAAGAAGTTAACGAAGATTTAGTATATGCTTCAATCGATGTTAATGGCTTGAAAGTAGTTAATGATGAGATTGGACATGCTGCAGGAGATGAACTGATAAAGGGTGCAGCTGATTGCATGAAAAAAGTCTTTGAAAACTATGGTAAGGTTTATAGAACTGGCGGAGATGAATTTGTTAGTATTTTCTTTGCGAATGAGCAACAGTTAGAGGCAATTATTGAAGAACTAGATGCTACTACTAATCAATGGTCAGGCGAGCTTGTTTCGACACTTTCTTTATCTGCTGGATTTGTAGCCAAAAGAGAATTCATGGAAGAACCTATAGTAGAAATTGCTAAGATTGCAGATAAGAGAATGTATAAGGCTAAATCAGCTTACTATTCTAAAAAGGGCGTTGACAGACGAGGTCAGGCAGCTGCTAATACAGCACTTTGCAATTTGTATACCAAGATATTGAAGATTAATATTACAGATGATACATATACAATTGTAAATATGGATGTTACTGAAAAGACTAGTGAAAAGGGCTTTGCAGATACTATATCAGAATGGCTTATTGGTTTTGGTAAATCAGGACAGGTTCATGAGGAGGATCTGGATGGCTATTTAAATAAGACTGATTTGAATTATTTGAGAGAATATTTCAAAGAAGGAAAAACTTCTATAAGCATTCAGTATAGAAGAAAGTATGGAGATTTATTTAAGCAGGTAGCAATGGATATGATTCCTGCTGATGATTATTCAGAAGATAATCAGACATTGTTCTTGTATGTTAAAAATATTGATATGTAATAAGTGACAGGCTAAATATATATTTCTGGAAACATTTATTTATACAATAAATATTGCTTATTTGTGATTTCGAAGGGCTTTTGCTAGCGTTTGCTAACAAAAGTCCTTTTCAATTATTGCAATATTTTGTATACTATTAAGCATTGGTGACTTGATTATCAATATAAATAAGAAAAGGATTATTTAGTATGGATAATAATAACAAAGTTAGAAAACCTGGTGTAGTTTCCATTGCACTTGGTGCGGTAATGGTAATCTATATACTTGGAAGTGTTTTATCAATTTATACTACTGGGACTTTTTATGCAGGAGGATTTTTGTTACTCATTCCGGTAGTTGGATTTTTGCTTGGAATCAATTCATTACGTGTGGATAGTATTGATAAAATCTTTGGTACTATAGGAATTGGTTTGAACGTAATAGGATTTCTTGGAAGCCTTGCGTTCTTTATCCTTCGTTTAGTAGTTAGATTTATGTGATTTAAATAATCGCTATTTTCTTAAAAGAAAAAATAGAAGTATATATTTTGATGTATTAGTAGTAAAATGTTCATTGTGAAATGAGTATAATATAAAAGTCAATTTAAGGAGGACAGAAATTATGAGTCTTAGAGGAAGAGGAAACAGACCAGCAAACCCATCATTAACATCACTTATCGTAGGTATTATTTTTATCATCGTTAATACAGCTATGTGTTGTGCATCAATTAATTATGGATTCTTATTTGGTGGTATCTTTATTATTTTCCCAGTTGCAGGTATTGTAAATGCTATAAAGGGCATTAGAGAAAACGGTCTCAATGGTATGTGTATTGCAGGCCTTGTTCTTAATATCGTTGGTACAATCGAAGCGTTAATACTTATTGTATTAGGACTTGTTTCTAAATTCCTTGCATAATAATCTATAAAAGAGGGGATAGAAAAATGGTTTACAAGTGTCCTAATTGTGGGGCAGATTTAGAATATTCTGTTGAACAAAACAAGATGGTCTGCAGATTCTGCGAATCATCTTTTGAAGTAAGTGAAATGGAAGAGGTTAGGAGAAAGGCTCAGGCTATGCAACAGTCTCAGACTAAGCAACAGTCTCAGCCAATCTTTAGCCATCAAACTCAGTTTAGTGGAAGTAGTGACACATTCAAAGATTTCTTTGGTCAAAACTATGATCCATCACAGATAGGTGATTATAATACTTTATTAGACAGAAAAGATGAAAAAGAGGCTAAGATTCAGGCCAGATCAAAAGCTACATTATCTATGCAGATTATGAAATGTACATCCTGTGGTGGTGAGCTTGCGATTAATGGTGTTGAATCTTCTACTTTCTGTGCTTACTGTGGTCAGGCAACAGTAGTAGTTGACCGTGTCGAAGATTATCTTCAGCCGGACTATATTATTCCTTTTAAAATTCCTAAAGCTGATGCGGAAAGAATTATAAGGGAAAGAATGAATGATGGATTTTTCATTCCAAAGAAGTTTAAGAATTTCCAGGTTGAGAAACTTAGAGGAATTTATATTCCGTTTTGGCTTATGGATTTACACTATCATGATATACAGTATTATAAATATACTGTTAAGCAGGGTAAATCAACGGTAACTAAATATGCTTTGAGAGAAGCTCAGACTGATTTTAAGAAGCTTACTACAGATGCTTCACTTAAATTAAATGATACTTCATCATCAAGACTTGAACCATTTGATATGAGACAGTTAAAAGAATTTCAGGCAGAGTATATGTCTGGATATTATGCCGATAGATTTGATTTGGGTATTGATGAGGTTAAGCCAGCAGCAAGAAGTAAAGCTGCAGAGCTTTTTGATGCAGGTGTTAAGGAAACAGTTAAGCATAGTGGTGCAAAGCTTGTTTCCAAGAAACCACGTGTTGATTTCAAGGATGCTCAGTATGCAATGCTTCCAGCATGGTTTTTAACATTTAAACAGGATCATCAGCAGTATACAATTCTTGTTAATGGACAAACTGGAAAAATGGTAGGAGCGTTCCCATTTGATAAAGCAAAAGCAATTGGAGTTTTTGTTGCATTAGCATTTGTTTTTTCTCTCATCATGGTACCAATTGGAGTTACTCTGACTAACTATATGGCACTTGATGTTGGATTTGATGATAGAATTACTTATTTTTATTTTGTTATCGTATCTATAGTAGATGGCTTCTTGTGGACTTCTGCTGTTAAGTTATATATGAGAATGAAGAGAAGCATAAGCTTAACAAGAGACAGTGATATTAATGAATTTGTAAAAGAGAGGCAGAGCAGATCATGATGCTATTTATTTTCACAATTGTTGGTTTATTATTTGGTTTGTCTATCGGTGTAGGTATCGCTGCGGTAATAACTATTTCTGCAATGAAAAAATCGAATGATATTGGAGATTCCCAAGGAACTCTTCGTGATTTTGATGCGACTATTGATATATTAAATAGCGAAGATGGATTGAGAAAGTATATCCCTTAAATAAAGTATGGTTAGATTATTAGCTAAAATATTTATAAAAAATAATAAGGATTATTCAGATTCAGAAGTAAGAAGAAAATATGGAGTGTTAGCCAGCTTCTTAGGTATTTTTTTGAATCTATTACTTTTTGCGGGCAAATTCAGCGCAGGTATTATTACAAATGCTATTTCTATTACAGCGGATGCTTTTAATAACCTGTCTGACGCCGGAAGTAGTCTTATAACACTTCTTGGATTCAAATTATCTAATCAGAAGCCTGATAACAAACATCCTTTTGGACATGGAAGAATAGAATATATTTCTGGACTTTTAGTTTCTATAGTAATTCTTATCATGGCCTATGAACTTATTAAAACGAGTATTGTAAAGATTTTTAATCCAGAAGAGGTTATAGTTAACGGATTATCTATTGGTATTCTTATAGCATCTATATGTGTTAAAGCGTATATGTTTCTTTATAACAGAAGCTATGGTACAAAAATAAAATCTAATGCAATGCGTGCAACTGCTATGGATTCTTTGAGTGATAGTATAGCAACATCGGTAGTTTTAATAAGTGCTATATTAAGACTTGCTTTTGGATGGAATATAGATGGATTTGCAGGCTTATTAGTTGGTGCATTTATCGCATATGCTGGATTTAAATCCTTGGCAGAGACTATGTCACCAATTCTTGGTCAGGCTCCAGAACCTGAAACGGTAAAAGCAATCGAAGAAATAGTTACCAGTGCCGATTGTGTTACCGGAGTTCATGATTTGATTATTCATGACTATGGTCCAACAAGAACTTTTGTTTCACTTCATGCTGAGGTTCCTTGTGATATGGATATATTACAGATCCATGATGTTATTGATAACCTTGAAGTTGAGGTTAGAACAAAGCTTGGATTTGAAACTACAATTCATATGGATCCTGTTGATATGAATGATGAAAATCTTAAAGCTATGAAGGAATTTGTCATTAAAATAGTGACAAGTATAGATTCGAGACTTAGCATTCATGATTTTAGAATGGTAAGAGGAGAGTCTCATACTAATTTGATTTTTGATGTTCTTGTTCCATATGATTTGAAAATAAGTAATGATAGTCTTGTGGAAAGCATTGATTATAAGGTTAAGGGTGTATATCCAAATATAAACTGCGTAATAGAAGTGGATTCTGATTATGCCGGAATTACTAATTAAAGTTTAAATTTGTCCTTGACTATTAACGTGATTTTGTATAAAATCTACTTTGTGCAAATTATTCTTTAGACCGCGCACGTAGATTTGGTCTTAAAGGAGGGTTGAGAAAATGTCTAGAGTTGAAGTTAAAGAAAACGAATCATTAGATAGCGCACTTAGAAGATTTAAGAGAAACTGTGCTAAGGCTGGCATTCAGCAGGAAATTCGTAAAAGAGAACATTACGAGAAGCCTAGCGTAAAGCGTAAGAAAAAATCAGAAGCAGCTAGAAAGCGTAAGTACAACTAATATTATTAATAATTAGACATAGAAAAGATTGCAATTGATGTTGCAATCTTTTTTTTATCCTTGGACAAAATGTGATATAATAGTTAAGTTGTTAAAATTGAGGTACAAAGTGAAATACGTAATAATTATTATTTCTGTTCTTGCACTGGCCCTTTTGATTATTAATTTTATAGAGCTTAATCAGTATGTAGTAAGAACGGTAACAATTAAAAATAGTAAAATTAAAGATGCTAAAAAAATCTGTTTTATTTCGGATTTGCATAATTTTAAGGTTTCTGAAAAATTCTATGAAGATATTAAGAAACAATCACCCGATGTGATTCTTCTTGGAGGGGATATAATTACTGCAAAGCCTGGAAGAGAACAAAAGAATGCCTATGAATTCATAGAGAAGGTTAGTGGCATTGCACCTGTATTTATGGCGCTTGGCAATCATGAGTACAGAGCGAAGATTTATCCAGATGTATATGCAGATATGTATCCAGAGCTTGAAAAGTTTCTTAAAAATAACAAGGTAAGCATTTTATCTAATAGTTCTATTTACTTTGAAGATGCGAATATTAAGGTTTCGGCCTGCGAGATTGACAGATTTTTCTATAAAAGATTTGTAGTTCAGAATATGGCAGATGACTATATTGAAAGTCTTATTGGAAGGATAGATGATAAGGCTTACAATATTTTGCTGGCACATAATCCTGATTATTTTAAGAAGTATAGCGCTTATGGTTCGGATTTGATATTATCTGGTCATGTTCATGGTGGACTTATCAGACTTCCTTTTATTGGAGGCGTTGCTCATCCGGGAGTAAGATTTTTCCCTAAGTACTCGGGAGGACCTTATAATGAAAAGGGTAAGCAGCTTCGTTATAAGAAGAATTATGCGGATGATTCTAAGGGGATAATCAGACTTATAGTAAGTGCAGGAGTTGGATTTCATACCTTGCCTTTAAGGTTATTTAATCCTGGTGAACTAATTTTCGTGACTTTTACTAATAAATAATATAGAATTATTTCAAATGTTTTAGGAGAAATAAATGGCAATACCAGTAAAACTTGAAGTATTTGAAGGCCCCTTAGACCTTTTACTTCATCTTATTGAAAAGAATAAAGTAGATATTTATGATATACCAATTGTAGAGATTACAAAGCAGTATCTTGAATATGTTAAACAACTTCCACAGGATGACCTTAATACAGTATCAGAATTCATGGTAATGGCGGCAACACTTTTAGATATTAAATGTAAAATGTTATTACCAAAAGAAGTTGATGAGGAAGGTGAAGAGGAAGATCCAAGAGCTGAACTTGTTCAAAAACTTCTCGAATACAAAATGTATAAATATATGTCATACGAGCTTAAGGATATGCAGATGGACGGAGATAAATTCCTCTATAAGCAGCCTACTATTCCAGATGAGGTTAAAAACTATAAAGCTCCTATTGACTACGATGAACTTATTGGTGATACAACACTTATAAGACTTAATGAAATTTTTAATATCTGCCTCAAGAGAATTGATGATAAGGTAGACCCTATCAGATCTCAGTTTGGTAAAATTGAAAAAGAAGAGGTTGATATTTCTCAGAAACAAAATTTTATTAGTGACTATATTTCTAGCCACAAGAAATGTTCATTTAAGAATCTGTTATCGAAGCAGAGAAGTAAAATGGAAGTTATAGTTACATTCCTTGTAGTGCTTGAGCTTATTAAGACTGGAAGTGTAACAGTTTCACAGGATGAAACATTCGGTGATATAAATATTGAATATCAGAAACCTATAGAGCAGGTTGAAATTGAGTAGGTGATAAAATGTCAGATAAATTGGAAATACAGGGTAAAATCGAAGGAATTCTCTTTGCGATAGGAGAGAGTCTTGCAATTAAGGATATAGCAGAAGCGCTTGGAGAGAAGGAGTCTTTAATTAAAGAAGTAATTGATGATATGAAGACTTTCTATGCAACAAAGGAAAGAGGAATACAGATTGTAACTTTGGAAGACAGAGTTCAGCTTAGAACCAAGGATGATTATTATGATGATCTTATTAAGATTGCAACTACTCCAAAGAAGAATGTTCTTACGGATTCGGTTCTTGAAACTCTTGCTATAGTTGCATATAAGCAACCGGTTACAAGAATTGATATTGAAAAAATCAGAGGAGTTAATTCTGATTTTGGTATCAATAAGCTTCTTGAATATGGTCTTATCAAAGAATTAGGAAGACTGGATGCACCAGGACGACCATTACTTTTTGGAACATCAGAACAGTTCTTAAGAGTATTTAATGTTGATTCAATTGAAGACCTTCCTCAGATTAGTTCAGATCTTATAGAGGACTTTAAAGCCCAGGCAGAAAGTGAACTAAATTACAAGGTTGAGGTATAACAAATGTTAAATAGTTAACCCCAAGGAAATGAGCAACAGCGCTTGAAATTTCTTTGGGGTTTTTTATATGGTAGACATAACATAAGAAAAGAAGAGATATTCGAGATAAAAGTATTCGAAATTAATAAATGATATTGCTATATACAAATACAATATGATATTATAATATCCGTGTGAGTATGTATATTTATGTCCTCATGCAACTTAAAATGTTTAAATTTTAAAATATATAGGAGGTAGTACTTATGAGTACCAGTTCTGCAGCAAGAGAGAGAATTAACGCTCTCCTTGACGAAAACAGCTTTGTTGAAATTGGTGCATTGGTTTCAGCCAGAGCAACAGATTTCAATCTTAAGCAAATTGATACCCCTTCAGACGGTTGCATTACCGGCTATGGTGTTATCAATAACTCTCTTGTGTATGTTTACGCTCAGGATGCTTCAGTATTAAACGGAAGCGTTGGCGAAATGCATGCAAAGAAGATTTGTAACCTTTATGACATGGCTATGAAGATGGGCGCACCTGTTATCGGTTTAATCGATTCATGTGGCTTAAGACTTCAGGAAGCTACAGATGCCCTTAACGCTATGGGTGAACTTTACATGAAGCAGACATTAGCTTCAGGTGTTGTTCCTCAGATTTCAGCTGTATTTGGTAGCTGTGGTGGTGGTTTAGCACTTGTTCCTTCACTTACAGATTTCACATTTATGGAAGCAACAAAGGCTAAATTATTTGTTAACTCACCTAACACACTTGATGGCAACTCAACAGATAAATGCGATACAGCATCTGCTAAATTCCAGTCAGAAGAGAGTGGTATTGTTGATTTCGTTGGTGCAGAGGATGAAATTCTTGGACAGATCAGAGAATTGGTTTCATTCTTACCTGCTAATAATGAAGAAGAAGCTGAATATGTTGAATGCGAAGATGATTTAAACAGAGCATCAGCTGCAATCGGCACAAGCTTTGCAGATGCTAAGCTTGCATTCAGCGATATAGCTGATGATTATAACTTCGTTGAAGTTAAGGCTAATTACGCAAAGGATATGGTTGTTGGATTTATTAAGTTAAACGGCAACACAATCGGATGCGTAGGTAACCGTTCAGTAGTTTATGGTGAAGATGGTTCAGTAGAAGATAAGCTTGAAGATAAGTTAACAGCTTCAGGTTGCGTAAAAGCAGCTGAGTTTATTAACTTCTGTGATGCTTTCTCTATCCCAGTTCTTTCACTTACAAATATTACAGGCTTTACAGCTTGCAAGTGCTCAGAGAAGAAGATCGCAAGAGCTTCAGCAAAGATGACATACGCTTTTGCTAATGCTACAGTTGCTAAGGTTAACCTTATCGCTGGCAAGGCACTTGGTTCAGCTTATGTATGCATGAACTCAAAGGCTATCGGTTGTGATGTAACATTCGCATTCGAAGGTGCTGAGATTGGTGCTATGGAAGCTACAGCTGCAGCTAAGATTATGTATCCAACAGACAATGGTGATGCTATTAGTGCTAAGGCTAAAGAATATGCTGCATTACAGAATTCATGCTTATCAGCAGCTAAGAGAGGATATGTTGATTATATTATTAATCCTCAGGATGCAAGAAAGTACGTTATCGGTGCTTTCGAAATGCTCTATTCAAAGAGAGAGGATCGTCCAGCTAAGAAGCATGGTATCATCTAATTTAGAAAGGATAATTTGGCTATGAAGAAGATTAAAACATTATCTCTTGCTTTAGGCCTTTCAATGATGCTTATGTTTGCCGGATGCGGCAAAGAAGTTGCTTCTGCTACAAAAGATGTTATTAACAACAATGTAGGTGAAATTATCGGTGAAATAGTAATCAGTCCAGATACTGGATACTATACAGCTGATGAAAGAACAGCGATGATTGAGATGTCAGAAGATGACTACGAAATCAAAGCAGAACTTTGGTCAGAGGACAATTTAAAGTTTGCTGATCAGAAGACATTTACAGCTGCAGTTAATTCATTTGTAAAAGCTGAAGAAGAAGCTGGTAAAGCATCTAAGGTCTCAGCAGATATTACTGTTAAAGAGAAAAAGGCCGGATATACAGCAACAGCTGTTATGGCTTTTGAACAGCGTAATGTTAATATGAATATTTCATATGACAGTGATATGGTTATTACTGATATCACATTCTCTCCTGTATATTCAACAGGTGAAGCAATGACTAAAGCAGCGCTTAACACATTACTCGGTATGGGTTCTGTTTTCTCAGTATTGGTTCTTATTATGATTATTATTTATGCATTTGGAATTATTCCTAAGATTCAGAATGCAGTAGCTAAAAAGAAAGCCATGAAGAATTCACAGAATACTGAGAATAGTGTAGATAAGACTATTGCTCAGATTGCTGAGAAAGAAGAAAATGAACTCGTTGATGATTACGAACTCGTTGCAGTTATTTCAGCAGCTATTGCTGCTTACGAAGGTAACTCAGGAACAGATGGTTTCGTAGTTAGAAGCATTAAAAAATCTCAATCAAAAAAGTGGCAGAATGCCCAGTACTAGGAGGATAAAGTAATGAAAAATTATACAATTACAGTTAACGGTAACGTATATGACGTTGTTGTTGAAGAAGGTGCTTCTACAGGCGCTGTAGCAGCTCCAGTTAAGAAGGCAGCTCCAAAGGCAGCTCCAGCAGCTGCAGCAGCTCCAAAGGCAGCTCCAGCAGCAGGTGCAGGTTCAGTAGAAGTTAAGGCTGGTGCAGCTGGTAAAGTATTCAAACTTGATACTAAAGTTGGCGATACAGTAAAGAAAGGTGATCCAGTTGTAACAATCGAAGCTATGAAGATGGAAATCCCTGTAGTAGCTCCACAGGACGGAACAGTTGCAAGCATTAATGTTGCAGTAGGCGATACAATTGAATCAGGCGCAGTACTTGCTACAATGAACTAATATATCAATATCTTTAAGATAGGAGAAATTTAAGATGGCATATATTTTATCAACATTAGATAATTTGCTCCATCAGACGGCTTTCTTTAATCTTACAATTGGTAACTACGCAATGATTTTGGTTGCTTGTTTCTTCCTTTATCTTGCGATTCGCCATGAATTTGAGCCGTTGTTACTTGTACCTATCGCATTTGGTATGCTTCTTGTAAATATCTATCCAGATATTATGCATCCAATCGGCGAGCATGGCGCAGGCGGTGGACTTCTTTACTATTTCTATATTTTGGATGAATGGGCAATCTTGCCTTCACTCATCTTCTTGGGCGTTGGTGCTATGACCGACTTCGGTCCATTGATTGCTAACCCTAAGAGCTTTTTACTTGGTGCTGCAGCACAGTTCGGTATTTTCGGAGCTTACTTTGGAGCACTCTTAATTAACCAGACAGGTTTGGTAGACTTTAATGATAAGGCTGCAGCTGCTATTTCAATTATTGGTGGTGCTGATGGTCCTACATCTATCTTCCTTGCAGGTAAACTTGGTCAGACAAGACTTCTTGGACCAATCGCGGTAGCTGCATATTCATACATGTCACTTGTACCAATTATTCAGCCACCTATTATGAAGTTATTAACAACTGAGAAGGAAAGAAAAATCAAGATGGAGCAACTTCGTCCTGTATCTAAGCTTGAGAAAATCCTTTTCCCAGTAGTAGTTACAATCGTTGTATCACTCCTTTTACCTACAACAGCTCCACTTGTTGGTATGCTTATGCTTGGTAACCTCTTCAGAGAGTCAGGCGTTGTTCGTCAGTTACAGGAGACAGCATCAAACGCATTAATGTACATCGTAGTTATTATCCTTGGTACATCAGTTGGTGCTACAACATCAGCAGAAGCTTTCCTTAACCTTGAGACAGTTGCTATCGTTATCTTAGGTCTTGTTGCCTTTGGTTTTGGTACAGCATCCGGTGTTATATTCGGAAAGATTATGTGTGTATTAACAAAGGGTAAGGTTAATCCTTTGATTGGTTCAGCAGGTGTATCTGCCGTTCCTATGGCTGCCAGAGTATCACAGAAGGTTGGAGCTGAAGCAGATCCAAGCAACTTCCTTTTGATGCATGCTATGGGACCTAACGTTGCCGGTGTTATCGGTACTGCAGTAGCAGCCGGAACATTTATGGCTATTTTCGGAGTATTTTGATTTTTAAATAATTTTAAAATTCAAAGATTAATAACAGTTAATTAGATTAATTAATTTGGAGGATAAAAGAATGGCAGAGAAAAAGCCTATTAAGATTACCGAAACCATTCTTCGTGACGCTCATCAGTCATTGATCGCCACAAGAATGCCTACCGACATGATGCTTCCAATCATTGAAAAGATGGACAAAGTCGGATATAACTCAGTTGAATGCTGGGGTGGTGCTACATTTGATGCTTCACTTCGTTTCTTAAAAGAAGATCCATGGGAAAGATTAAGAAAACTTCGTGAAGGATTTAAGAACACAAAATTACAGATGCTTTTCAGAGGACAGAATATTCTTGGTTACCGTCCATATGCTGATGACGTTGTTTACGCTTTCGTAGAGAAGTCAATCGCAAATGGTATGGATGTTATCAGAATTTTCGACTGCTTGAATGACCTTCGTAACCTTCAGGCTGCAGTAGATGCAACTAATAAGATTAAGGTTCAGGAAGGCAGAGGTGAGTCTCAGATCGCTCTTTCTTATACACTTGGTGATGCTTATACACTTGATTACTGGGCTAAAATGGCTAAGGACATCGAGGAGATGGGTGCTGATTCAATCTGTATTAAGGATATGGCAGGTCTTCTTACACCATACAAGGCAGAAGAACTTGTTAAGACACTTAAGAGCAATACAAAGCTTCCAATTCAGTTACATACACATTACACATCAGGTGTTGCTTCAATGACATACCTTAAGGCTGTTGAAGCTGGTGTAGATATCATTGACTGTGCTATGTCACCATTCGCTCTTGGTACATCACAGCCAGCTACTGAAGTTATGGTTGAAACATTCAAGGGAACAGAATATGATACAGGATTTGATCAGAATCTTCTTGCAGAGATCGCTGATTACTTCCGTCCATACAGAGAAGAGTGCATCGCTTCTGGATTACTTAATCCAAAGGTTCTTGGTGTTAACATTAAGACTCTTCTTTACCAGGTACCAGGTGGTATGCTTTCTAACATGGTTAGCCAGCTTAAAGAGCAGGGTGCTGAAGATAAGTATCAGGAAGTTCTTGAAGAGATTCCAAGAGTACGTAAGGATTGTGGTGAACCACCTCTCGTTACTCCTTCTTCACAGATCGTTGGTACACAGGCTATCTTCAACGTACTTATGGGTGAGAGATACAAGATGGCTACTGGTGAGTTCAAGGATCTTCTTCGTGGTAACTATGGTCAGACAGTTAAGCCAATGGATCAGGCAGTTATCGATAAGGTTATTCCTAACGAACCAAGATCTACAGCTCGTTCAGCTGAAGCTACAGGTCATACAGAGCCTGAATTAGAGTCAATCGAGAACGAAATGAAGCAGTGGAAGCAGCAGGAAGAAGACGTATTAAGCTACGCTTTATTCCCACAGGTTGCTACAGACTTCTTCAAGTATAGAATGGCTCAGCAGGAAAAAGTTGATTTATCAGTTGCTGATACAAAGAATGGTGCTTATCCAGTATAATTAAAATTTAAACATTCAAAAGGCCACTTTTATAGTGGCCTTTTTTATATTTGGTATTAAGATTTCTTAGCGTGAGCTTTTCTAAAATGTTTAGGGGTAATGCCTTTGGATTTTTTGAAACTATTTATAAGATGAGAGCAGTCGGAATATCCACATTCATTTGCGATATATGTAAGATCAAAATCTGTAAACATTAATAACTCTTCAACCTTAAACAGACGCATTTGATCGATATATTCTTTACAACTCTTGCCGTAGACTGATTGGAATTTCTTAGCAAAATATGAATAACTCATTCCGCTGGCTTTGGCTATATCCTGAATTTTGATATTTTCATGAATGTGATTATCTATATAATCTGTTATGCAGAAGATATCGTATCGACCATCCTCAGCATATGTGTCATTATCTATAACATATCCTAAATCCTGATAGTATCTTACAATCTCAATAAGTAATGCATAGATAGTAGCCTGAATTAGTGTTTCGTAAGAATAGAGTCTTTTGTTGTATTCATTAATACACATTTCAAAGACATTTTTAGCATATATCTTATCAGCGTATTCTTTTGGAATAACAGGAGAATAATTGCTATTTTCTATTGATTTGAAAATACTCCTTAATTTAGGCGAGTAAGTACTTGTCAAATTCATTCTGTTAATATCAAGCTTAAATACAGCATATTTAATAATTCCATTATAATCATCAGTAGGGAATACACCATGAACTACATTTGGATGGAAGATAATCATATCGCCTTGCTTTAAAGTGTAAGTCTTGTCATTGGTAGTCATTAAGCATTCGCCTTCGAGAAGGATAGCAATTTCCATATAATAGTGATAATGAAGTTTAACAGGAAAATCCCTACTTTCAGAATCGTAATAAAAGCATCTAAAAGGATTATTGATTAAATCACTTTCTTCAAATAAATTCATACAACCTCCGAAAAATAGATTTTTTCAATTTTTATATCGATATTTTCATACTGTTTATTTAATTATAATTTATAATTTAATATTGTAAAGTAATAAAGAATAAACTTTTAGGTATTTTAAATATAGTTTATTTTATAGGGGTTTATTAAATGGAAAATTTCAATTTTTATTCACCAACAGAATTTGTATTTGGACAGAATACAGAGAATGAAGCTGGTAAGCTTGCAGCCAGAAAGTAGGATTTTATGAAGGTATTATTTATTGGTGGTACAGGTACAATTTCATCAGCTATTACAAGAAGTCTGATTGAGAAGGGCGAAGATTTATATCTTCTTAATCGTGGCAATAGAAATGGTGAATTTGCTGGGAAGGTTAAAGAGATTATCGTTAAGGATGTTAATGATGAAGAGGAGCTTAAAGCAGCTATTGGTGATCAGACATTTGACGTTGTTTGTGATTTTATAGGATTTGTTGTTCCTCAGCTTGAAAGAGACTATCGTGTGTTTGCAGGAAAAACTAAGCAGTTTATGTATATTTCTTCTGCATCAGCATATAACAAGCCATGTATGGATTATGTAATTACAGAGGCAACTACACTTGCTAATCCTTACTGGCAGTATTCAAGAGATAAGATTGCCTGTGAAGAATTTCTTATGAAACAGTATAGAGATAATGGCTTCCCTGTAACTATTATCAGACCTAGCCATACTTACTGTGAAAGAGAAGTTCCAATGGGAGTTCATGGTAATAAGGGTTCATATCAGGTTATTAAGAGAATGCTTGAAGGAAAGCCTGTTATTATTCATGGAGATGGAACAAGCTTATGGACAATGACACATAATTCTGATTTTGCTAAGGGATTTATTGGTCTTATGGGCAATCCACATGCTATTGGTGAGGCTTTCCAGATTACTAATGATGAAACATTAACATGGAATCAGATTTATAAAACAATCGCGGACATACTTAATGTTGAATTTAAACCATATTATGTATCCAGCAGATTTCTTGCAGATGTAAGTGATTATGACTATGAGGGAGGACTTATCGGAGATAAGGCTAACTCAGTAGTATTTAATAATACAAAACTTAAACGTGCAGTGCCAGGTCTTGATATGAATGTTAGATTTGAGCAAGGTATAAGATCAACAATCGAATATATCCTTTCACACCCTGAATGCCAACTAGATGATCCAGACTTTGATATGTGGTGTGATAAGGTTATAGATATACTTGAGAACGCTAAAAAGTTAATCAAGTAATTACCCCTAAATCTTCGAATAGGCCATATTCCCCAAATTAACCTATTCGAAAATCATTCCTAGTTAAAGCCCCGATTCCCCATCGGGGTTTTTGCTTTGCAAAAAGTTTACATTTATTGACGATGATTATACAAATAAGTATAATTTTCTTATGAAAACGATTATTATTGGCGGCGGTCCTGCAGGTATGATAGCTGCAATTAGTGCGGCAGATAGTGGCAGTGACGTCATATTATTTGAGAAAAATGAAAAGCTTGGCAAGAAATTGTTCATTACAGGTAAAGGTCGATGCAATGTAACTAATAATTGTGAAAAAGATAAATTCTTCGACAATATAATGGGCAATTCTAAATTCTTATATTCTGCATTCGCAAAATTTGACAATCATGCACTTATGGAATTAATAGAAAGTCTTGGAACGCCTCTTAAGGTTGAAAGAGGAGAGAGAGTATTTCCTGTTAGCGACCATTCATCAGACATTATCAGAGCTCTTACTAAAGGGTTAAAAGACAGAGCCGTTGAAGTCAGATTAAATGATTCTGTTAAAGAGATTTTAACAGAAGATAATATAGCTAAGGGAGTGCTTACTGATAAGGGCGAAAAATATACTGCAGATAAAGTTATTGTCTGTACAGGTGGAGTGAGCTATAAGAGTACTGGTTCTACAGGAGATGGATATATCTGGGGAAGTAAGACTGGTCATAGAATTACAACACCTAAGCCTTCACTTGTTCCGCTCGTTACTCATGATAAATGGGTTTATGATCTTCAAGGACTTAGCCTTAAGAATGTCAAATTATCTCTGTATATCGATGGTAAGGTTAAATATAGCGATATGGGTGAGATGTTATTTACACATTTTGGCCTTAGTGGACCGCTTGTTCTAACGGCTAGCGCTTATTTGGCTTCTGCTAAGGATTATAAAGAGGCTTATGTTATTATTGATAACAAACCGGCACTTAGCTTTGAAGAATTTGACAAGAGACTTATAAGAGAGCTTACTGCTGGCAATAATAAAGAAATTAAAAATATTTTAGGTGAAATTTATCCATCAAAGATGGCCAAGATTATATGTGGTCTTGCCGGGATTGATCAGTATAAGAAGTGTAATGAAATCAAAAAGGAAGAAAGAAATGCCCTGGTTGAAATCACTAAGAAGATGAAAATCATGGTTAACAGAACCAGAGATTTTGATGAAGCGATTATAACTCATGGTGGAATTTCACTTAAGGATGTTAATCCAAAAACTATGGAGAGTAAGCTTATTAAGGGCTTATATTTTGCAGGAGAAGTACTTGATCTTGATGCTTTGACAGGTGGATTTAATTTACAGATAGCTTTTAGTACAGGATATTTAGCTGGATGCAATGAAGGGGGAGGATATTATGAGTATTAATGTAGCAATAGACGGTCCTGCAGGAGCTGGCAAATCAACTATAGCTAAGCTTGTTGCTAAGGAAATGGGATTTATTTATGTAGATACTGGAGCTATGTATAGAGCCATAGCTTTATATCTTTTGAGAAAGAATATTTCAATTGATGATAACGAAGCTATTGAAAAGTACTGCGGGGAAGCTAAGGTTTCAATTAAGTACGAGGATGGAGTTCAGGTTGTTCTTCTCAATGGGGAAAATGTAAATGGACTTATAAGAACTCAGGAAGTTGGAAATATGGCTTCGGCAAGCTCTACTAATGGTAAAGTCAGAGCCCTTCTTCTTGATTTACAAAGAAATCTTGCTAAAGAAAATGATGTTGTTATGGATGGAAGAGATATTGGAACAAATATTCTTCCTGATGCTCAGTGTAAAATCTATCTTACAGCGTCAAGTCGTGTAAGAGCTGAAAGAAGATATTTAGAGCTTACAGAAAAAGGCATCGAATGTGATCTTGATACTATTGAGAAAGAGATTATAGAGCGCGATGAGAGAGATATGAACAGAGAGATTGCTCCACTTAAACAGGCGTCTGATGCTGTTTATCTTGATACTTCAGATATGAATATTGATGAAGTTAAAACAAAAATTATGGAAATTGTAAAGAGTAGTACAAAATAATGAATGTAAAAATTGCAAAATCCGCGGGCTTTTGTTTTGGTGTAAAAAGAGCTGTTGATTCAGTTTATGAACAGATTGAAAAAGGCGGAGTAATATATACCTACGGCCCGATAATTCACAATAAAGAAGTTGTGAAGGATATGGAATCTAAAGGTGTTAAAGTTATTAATAGTCCAGATGAGCTTGATGTTCTCCCTAAAGGTTGTGTAATCATTAGATCACATGGAGTATCTGAAGAGGTCTACAAGGAAATTGAGAACAAAGGATTTGAAATCTTTGATGCTACCTGTCCATTTGTTAAAAGAATTCACAAGATAGTCAATAAAGCGAGCAATGAGGGCAAACAAATTGTTATTATTGGCAACCCTGGACATCCGGAAGTAGAGGGAATAAAGGGATGGTCAAATAGTGATGCTTATGTCATTGAAAATACAGAAGAATTAATGCAGATTAAAGATAAGCTTGGTAAGGATTTATGCGTCGTTGCACAGACTACTTTCAATCATAAAAAGTTTGAAAAATTTGTTGAATTATTCAAAGAACTAGGGTATAATGATTCTATCATTGCGAATACTATATGCAGTGCGACTGATGAGCGTCAAAAAGATGCTGCAAAGTTAGCTGCAGAGGCAGATGCGATGATAGTAATAGGGGATTTACAAAGTTCTAATTCAATGAAACTATTTGAGATTTGCAAAGAGCATTGCGAGAACGCCTATTTCGTTCAGACACTTAAGGATTTGCATTTGAAATTACCGGCTAATGCTAACCTGGTGGGAATTACAGCTGGGGCATCGACCCCAAATAATATTATTGAGGAGGTTCAAAATAATGTCAGAATTAACTTTTGAACAAATGCTTGATGAATCATTTAAAACAATTCGAACAGGAGAGATAGTTAGCGGCGAAGTAATCGATGTTAAAAGCGATTATATTATTTTAAATATCGGCTACAAGTCAGATGGTATCTTAACTAAAGCCGAATATACAAATGATGCAAGTATTGATTTAACAGAAAAAGTAAAAGTTGGTGACAATTTAGACGTTAAGGTACTTAAGGTAAATGATGGTGAAGGTCAGGTTTCACTTACTTACAAGAGACTTGTTGCAGATAAGGGTTCTAAGGCTCTTGAAGATGCATTCAACAACAAGACAGTAGTTAAGGGTGTTGTTTCACAGATTCCTAATAACAAGGGTGTTATTGTTATCGTTGATGAAGTTAGAGTATTCATTCCTGCAGGTCTTTTATCAGATGTATTTGAGAAAGACTTATCAAAGTTCATGGATAAGGAAATCGAGTTCCTTATGCAGGAATATGATCCAAAGCAGAGAAGATATATTGGTAACCGTAAGGAATTAGTAGTTGCTCAGAAAGAAAAAGCAGTTGCTGAAGTACTTGCAAAGATTAACGTTGGTGATACTGTAGAAGGTACAGTTAAGAACGTAACAGATTTCGGTGCGTTTATTGATCTTGGTGGTATCGATGGATTGCTTCATATCAAGGAAATGAGCTGGGGCAGAATTGAGAATCCTAAGAAGGTTTACAAGACTGGTGATCCAGTTAAGGTTCTTATTAAGGAAATCAATGGTACAAGAATTTCATTATCAACAAAGTTTGAAGATGAGAATCCTTGGAAGGATCTTGCTAGCAGATTCCCAATCGGTAGTGTTGTAACTGGTACAGTAGCAAGAATGACAGACTTCGGTGCATTTGTTCAGTTAGATGAAGGAGTTGACGCTTTACTTCATGTTTCACAGATTTCTAAAGAGCACATTGCTAAGCCTTCAGATGTTCTTAAGATCGGTGATGAAGTTACAGCTGAGATTACAGAAGTTAACGAAGAAACAAACAGAATCAGCCTTTCAGTAAGAGCAATGCTTATGCCTAAGAAGGATAAGGATGCTGAAGATGACAATGCTGATTATGCTTCAGTAAATGTTGAAGAAGTTGTTGCTAATGAGACAACTGAAGAATAATTTATAAAGAATAATAATAGTTAAGGCACATATTATTATGTGCCTTTTTTTATTCACAAGATACAAAACATCTATATAAGAATTGGGGTAAGTTATTATGGATGGTTATGAACAGTTTAAACATGATGTTTTCGAACTGACGAAGATAGATTTAAATGCTTATAAAGAAAAGCAAATGAAAAGAAGAATAGATACTCTTATTACTAGCTATAAGATTACTGATTATAAAGGATTTGTTAGAAAGCTTAGAGATGATGAAGAATTTCTTGAAAAATTCTTAAGTTACCTTACTATTAATGTTTCTGAGTTTTATAGAAATCCTGATCAGTGGAAGATTCTTGAATCCGATATTTTTCCACAACTTATTGGCAAATTTGGTAATAATCTTAAAATCTGGTCAGCTGCATGTTCAACAGGAGATGAGCCATATTCTTTGGTAATGGCTTTGTCAAAGTATCAGGATCTTAATAAGATTTCGATTCAGGCTACAGATATTGATAAGCAGATAATTGCTGCTGCTAAGACGGGTGTATATAATGTTAAGTCTATCGCATCTGTTCCAGAAATATATAAGAGTAAATATTTTACTAAGGTTTCTGATTCTAGTGTAATGATTGATGAAAAGATTAAGTCATGTGTTTATTTCAAGGAACATAATCTGCTTAGTGATGATTATGGAAGTGGATATCATCTTATCGTTTGCAGAAATGTACTTATTTATTTCACAGAGGAAGCTAAGGAAGTTATTTTTAAGAAATTTTATGATGCATTAGCTCCAGGTGGTATATTATTCCTTGGTGCTACTGAACAGATAATGAATTATAAACAGATTGGATATGATAGAAAATCATCATTCTTCTTTGAAAAGTAGTAAAAAATAAGCCTTCAAATGAATTTCATTTGAAGGCTTTTAATATTATTGGTTATTGCTTCATAGTTTAGATTGTAAACATGTTCTGAAGAATATGTTCAGCATATTTATTGAAGCTTTCTCTTGATGTCTTGAATTCGTTAGTTAATTCGAAGAACATCTGATTATCTCTGTAATCTCTCTTATAGAAAGGATCGAAGAGTACTTCCCATTGTGGTAAGTATGTAGAAGCTTTCTTAGTATAACAATTAGCGGCTGTTGCATGCTCCTTGTGATCCTTCTCAATGAATTCGGCTACTGATTTATGTACAGCCATATCCTCATGAGGAAGATAGTAGTAATCTCTATAATTTGAATAGAAGTATTTCATTTCTTCTTCGAAAAGAGGTACCTTTAATAAACCATCAATTCCATCACATGTGAAATAACATCCGTTAGCTGCATATGAAAGAGGAACAGGAATTGGATTCTGGAATCTAAGACTTAAGATAAGCTCCTGTCTCTTCTTATTTTCATAATCGTTATAATAGTTTGCTTTAACTTTCATTACTCTTAATGATTTATTAAATAAATCTGGGATTGAAAGAAGAGTAACCATATGAAGCATACCTTCAACATCTTCCTTATTATGAAGAAGAATTGCTTCCATAATTTCCTCGTTAGGATTACAAACAAATTCATGATAGTAATTAATTAAGTCACCACCATTAAGTTTGTCTCTTCTTATCATTCCAAGGAAAGACTGGAGAGTTTTCTGTTTGCAGTCTTCTAATTTAAGAAAGTTCTTATAAGGTTTAATTCTCTTATAAATATCTACACCATTGAAGTTCTCAAAAGAGTAGTTGATTTCGTACTGATTACATTTTTGCTGTAAAAATGGAATATCAAACTGATTACCGTTAAAATGAATCAAGAATGAGTAATTAACACTGAATTCAAGGAATGCTCTGAGAACGAGAATTTCTTCGTCATAATTCTCAGCTAACCACTGAATTAATTGCCATTCTCCATCCTGATAGTATGAACAGCCTATCATATATAAATTGGAACTAACTGGAGAAAAACCTGTAGTCTCAATATCCACGAACAGTATTTCTTCAATAGGAGCCAATTTCTCGATAGGGTAATTGATTTCTTTTATTTCTGTTGAACACTGTAATGTTTTCATTAAATAACCTTCCCTCAATACTATTTAATAATATTTTAATACAAAAAAATATGGATATAAATTACATATTTAATATATTCGTATATCAAAAAATATATAATATATGATACTACATTTTTAAATTATTATATAGTATTTTTTGAAAAATAGTGGTAACATTGTTAAAGTGTGCGTTAAAAAAAGAATTATAGGAGGACATTGTATTGTTTACATTTCGTGGTGGTATTCATCCTTATGATGGAAAAGACATCTCAAAAGACAGACCAATTGTAAACTATCTTCCAAAGGGAGAAATGGTTTATCCATTATCCCAGCATATCGGTGCTCCAGCAGAACCGGTTGTTGAAATTGGTGAGAGAGTTCTTGTTGGTCAGTTGATTGCCAAAGAGAATGGTTTTGTTTCCGCTCCAATTTATTCATCTGTATCTGGTACAGTTAAGGCAATTGGGCCAAGACGTGTTATTACAGGTGACCATGTAAATTCAATCGTTATCGAGAACGATCATCAGTATGAAGAAGTTGAATTTACTCCTAACCCAGACTATATGAATCTTTCAAAAGAAGAGAAGATTGCTTTAGTTAAGAAGGCTGGTATAGTCGGAATGGGTGGTGCAGGTTTCCCAACATTTATCAAATTATCTCCAAAGGAACCAGATAAGATAGATTATGTTATTGCAAACTGCGCAGAATGTGAACCATATCTTACATCAGACTATCGAATTATGATGGAAGAAGGACAGAAACTTGTTGAAGGCTTGAGAATTGAACTTTCATTATTTGATAATGCCAGAGGTATTCTTGCAGTAGAAGATAACAAGCCAGACTGCATTAAGATTCTTAAGGATTTAACAGTAAGCGATGATAAGATTACAGTAATTCCTCTTAAGACTAAATATCCACAGGGTTCAGAGAGACACCTTATTTACGCTACAACAAAGAGAGCTATCAATTCAGATATGCTTCCAGCGGATGCTGGCTGCATCGTAAATAACGTAGATACAATTTGTTCTATTTATCAGGCAGTAGCTGAAGGTAAGCCTTTGATGAAGAGAATTGTAACTGTTACAGGTGATTGTATTAAGACTCCTACAAACTTCAGAGTACCTATCGGTACTAACTATCATGAGCTTATTGATGAAGCTGGCGGTTTTATTAAAGAGCCAGAAAAGATTGTATCTGGTGGTCCTATGATGGGATTTGCTATTTTTGATCTTGATGTTCCAGCTACTAAATCATCATCTGCATTGCTTTGCCTTTCACATGATGATGTTGCTCATGCTAATGAAACAACATGTATTAACTGTGGACGTTGTGTAGAGGTTTGCCCTGGAAGAGTTATTCCTTCTAAACTTGCAGATTTTGCACAGAATAATGATAAAGAACAGTTCCAGAAATTAAATGGTATGGAATGTTGTGAATGTGGATGCTGTAGTTTCATTTGCCCAGCAAAGAGACAGCTTACACAATCAATTAAATCAATGAGAAAAGAGATTTTAGCAGACAGAAGAAAGGGGGCTAAGAAATAATGGAAAACAAAAAATTTAACGTTTCTTCTAACCCTCATATCAGAGACAAGGCTTCTACAACAAGTATTATGCTTGCAGTAGTTATTGCTTTGATGCCTGCAACTATTTTTGGTATTGTAAATTTCGGTTTACATGCTGCACTTGTTATTATTGTGGCAGTTGCATCGGCAGTACTTGCTGAATTTGTAATGTGTAAGATTTTAAAGAAGCCAGTTACTATCAAGGATTGTTCAGCGGTAGTAACAGGTCTTTTACTTGCGCTTAACCTTCCACCAATGTTTCCACTTTGGATGACAGCGCTTGGTTCTGTTTTTGCCATTGTTGTAGTTAAGATGTTATTTGGTGGCCTTGGTCAGAACTTCATGAACCCAGCACTTGGAGCAAGATGTTTCCTTCTTATTTCATTTGCAAAGTATATGACTAATTTTGACTGCAATGCTTATACAGGTGCTACACCTCTTGCACTTTTAAAGAGTGGAGAGAGTGTAAATGTATTTAATATGGTAGTTGGACGTACAGCAGGTACAATTGGTGAAACAAGTATGATCGCAATTGTTCTTGGTGCTTGCTTCCTTCTTGCTCTTGGAATTATCGATTTAAGAATTCCAGGAACATATATCGTAACATTTGTAATCTTTGTTCTTATCTTTAGTGGTAGAGGATTTGACCTTAACTATATTTCAGCACAGCTTGCTGGTGGTGGTCTTATGCTTGGTGCATTCTTCATGGCTACAGATTATGTTACAAGACCGATTACAAAGAGAGGTCAGTATGTGTTTGGTGCCCTTCTTGGTGTGCTCACAGGAATCTTCAGAATTTTTGGTGCATCAGCAGAAGGTGTTTCATATGCAATTATTATAGGTAACTTATTAGTTCCTCTTATTGAGAAGATTACTCTTCCTAAAGCTTTTGGTAGAGGAGGCGAGAATAAGTAATGAAATTCACTAAAGACGAAATAGTTAAAATTATTAAAGATACTGCAGTAATTTTTGGAATTACTCTCGTTGCAGGTGCTCTTCTTGGTTTCGTTTACGAACTTACAAAGACACCTATCGCTACACAGGAAGCTCAGGCTCAGGCTAATGCCTGCAGTGAAGTATTTAAGGAAGTTAATGCTGATGGAGATCTTGAAACAGTAGTAGAACTTACATTTAATGAAATCGAAGTTGATCAGACAGTTTCTGCTAAACTTGTTGAGGAAGGCATTACTGGAGCATATGTTGATAGCATCTACGAAGCTAAGACTTCTGATGGTAGCTTATATGGTTATGTATTAGGTGTAACAACTACAGAAGGTTACGGTGGAAAAATCTCATTCTATATGGGTGTAACTCCTGATTGTATGCTCAAAGGTATTTCAATCCTTTCAATTTCTGAGACACCAGGTCTTGGTATGAATGCTGAGAATGTACTTGTTCCTCAGTTCAGAAATAAGAAATTTGAGAAGTATACAGTTGTAAAGACTGGTGCAGTTTCATCAAATGAAATCGATGCCATTACTTCTGCAACAATTACATCAAATGCTGTAACAGGCGGCGTAAATGCTGGTGTAAGATACTATGAAATTCTTGTCGAAGGAGGGGAAAACTAATGAAAAAATGCTTAGAGAGACTTTACAATGGTCTTATTAAAGAAAACCCTACATTCGTACTTATGTTAGGTATGTGTCCTACACTTGCTGTTACCACATCAGCCATCAATGGTCTTGGTATGGGTCTTTCAACAATGGTAGTACTTGCTCTTAGTAACTTAATCATTTCAGCACTTAGAAAGATTATTCCTGACAAGGTTAGAATTCCAGCATATATCGTAATTATCGCTACATTCGTTACAGTAGTAGAATTACTTATGCATGCTTATTTACCAGGTCTTTACTCATCACTTGGTATTTACATTTCACTTATCGTAGTTAACTGTATCATTCTTGGCAGAGCAGAGAGCTACGCTTCAAAGAACTCAATGATTCCATCATTATTCGATGGTATTGGTATGGGTCTTGGATTTACAATTGCCCTTACAATCATTGGTCTTGTAAGAGAGTTCCTTGGTGGTGGCACATTATTTGGTGTTGCTACAGCTACAATCCTTGGAGACTCATTTGGTAACATTTTAAATGGTCTTGTTCCAACAGGTGCAAAGGGATTTGGAAGAGTAATTACAAGTTTTGTTTCACTTGAGTTCACTTCATTCTCTCCAGTTGGTATCTTCGTTATGGCTCCTGGTGCGTTCTTCGTACTTGCTGCACTTACAGCAATTCAGAACATGTTTAAGGATTTAGGAGCTAAGAAGGGTAAAGATACTTCTAAGATTCAGTCAGGCTGTAATTCAGACTGTATGAACTGCGCTGATTCAGGATGCTCAAGAAGATTTGTTGAGCCTGAAAAGGAAGTAGTTAAAGAAACAGTTGAAGTAGCAAAGACAGAAGAAAACGTATCTGATGCAGAATCACTTTCACAGATTTTAAACGAAGAGGAGGCACAGAATGAATAGTAGCTATATTGGAAATCTCATTTTAATTGCTATCGGTTCTTCACTTGTTAGCAACGTAGTTCTTAGCCAGTTCCTTGGTTTGTGTCCATTCCTTGGTGTATCAAAGAAGGTTAAGACAGCAACAGGTATGGGTGGTGCCCTTGTATTCGTTATTACATTATCATCACTTGTTGCAGGACTTATTTATAAGTTCATCTTAAAGCCACTTAATCTTGATTACCTCAAGACTATTGTCTTTATTCTTATTATTGCTGCACTTGTTCAGTTTGTAGAATTCTTCTTAAAGAAATTTATGAAGAGCCTTTACCAGGCACTTGGTGTATACCTTCCACTTATTACAACAAACTGTGCTGTACTTGGTGTAGCTATTAACAATGTAAATTATGAGTATGATATTCTTACAAGTGTAATTAATGGTCTTGCAACTAGTATTGGTTTTGCAATCTCTATTGTTATCCTTGCTGGTATCAGAGAAAAGATGGAATACAATAACATCCCTAAGTACTTAAAGGGTATGCCTATTGTTCTTATCACAGCAGGCCTTATGGCAATCGCATTCTGCGGTTTCTCAGGCTTAATTTAAGAAAGGAGATAAGAGATGAGCGTTACTGGTATTTTATTAGCCGTTCTTATTGTAGCGGTTGTAGGTTTATTTATTGGTATTTTCCTTGGAATCGCATCTGTTGTCTTCAAAGTAGCTGTTGATGAGAGAGAAGAGAAAATTGCCGCAACACTCCCAGGCAATAACTGTGGTGGTTGTGGATATCCTGGTTGTTCAGGTCTTGCTGCTGCTATCGTTAAAGGTGAGGCACCTGTTAATGCCTGCCCTGTTGGTGGCGCTGAAGTAGGCAAGAAGGTCGGAGAAATCATGGGCGTTGATGCTGGTGATTCTAAGAGAATGGTTGCATTTGTTAAATGTCAGGGTGACTGCGACAAGTCAAAGACAAATTATGATTACACAGGACAGGCAGACTGTAGAATGCTTCAGTTTGTACCAAATAATGGTCCTAAGTCATGTAATCATGGATGTCAGGGCTTTGGTAGCTGCGTAAAGGTATGTCCTTTCGATGCTATTAAGGTTGTAAATGGTGTTGCTATCGTAGATAAGGATGAATGTAAGGCTTGTGGTAAATGTATTGCTATTTGTCCACAAAACCTTATTGAACTTATCCCATATGAT
Source organism: Lachnospiraceae bacterium (assembly GCA_024403275.1). GTDB lineage: Bacteria > Bacillota > Clostridia > Lachnospirales > Lachnospiraceae > UBA3766. The sequence goes on along the minus strand of JAKSSD010000017.1, from coordinate 4,142 downwards.
GCTACATACACAGTTGCATGTAACTCAGTTGAAAAGGGTGCAGTTGCAATGAAAGAATGTGATGCAAGCTGTATCGGCTGTGGTATGTGTAAGAGAAATTGTGAAGCAGGAGCTATTGAAGTAACTAACTTCCTTGCTAAGATCGATTATGACAAATGTGTAGGTTGTGGTACATGTGTTGATAAATGTAAGAGAGCATCAATTATTAAACACTAATTAAATATGCAAATAATAAGAATAGCACCAGGTTTAAGCCCGGTGCTATTTTTGTGTTTAAATATTGATTTATTAAATGCTAATAGAATATTGCTTTTGCATTATATTTTTGAAGTATTTCCTTTGATCTATCTTCGCCAAGTATTAAACAGGTGGTGGAGAGAGCGTCTGCGTACATTGATGAATCGCAGATTATTGTGACGCCGTTAATATCATTGTCCACAGGATATCCGCTTGAAGTATCAAGTATGTGATGGTATTTTTTACCATTTACTTCAATATATCTTTCATAAGTTCCACTTGTTACTACTGAAGAGTCTTTAACTTCTAATTTATCAATTATTTCAGAACCTCCAGCAGGATCTTTAATACCTATATTAAAACCTTTGTCGTCAGTTTTAGAACCGATTACATATATATTTCCACCCAGAGATATAATTGCTTTCTTAATACCTCTTTCTATCAGATAATCCTTGAGCTTGTCAGCTATATATCCTTTAGCTATAAAACCCAGATCTATATGAGAAGCAGGGTCTTTGAGTTTAACTTTGCAATCACCTAAGAATTCAAGATTCCTGTAATCAACATGACTTAAACACTCATCCATCTTGGAAGAATCTGGAAGAGTATTAGGCTTACTTAGATCAGTGAAGCCCCATAAATCCATAATATCAGCGACGGTAATGTCGATAGCGCCATTTGTTTCTTCACAGAATTTAATTGATTCCTGTAATAGATAATAGGTCTCTTCGTCAACTAATACTTCATTACCATTGGAATTATTGATTCTGTAAATGTCACTTCCTTCGATTGTTCTTGAGAAAAGATTCTCGTAGTGCTCGCACATTTTCAAACAATCGTTTAAGGCTAAATCATCGTTACTTTCGTAAGCGGTTATTGTTATATATGTGTTGAAATAATAACCATTCACCGATATGGTTCGAGCCTGTTTCATTTGGAGTATAGCAAATGTTAATAAAGCAATCATAAATAAAAGGGTGATAATAAAAGGAATGATTTGTTTCTTCTTCATATATATATCCTCTTAATCTATGTTTCTAATACATACTATCATAAATATTAGCTTAATTAAATCAAATCATTTGAGACTTAGGTGGAATACTTTTGAATTAAATGATATTATAAATAGGAGCTTTTATATATTAGAGGTTATTATGGCTTATAATGATGATTTTTTTGAAGAAGAAGTAGAAGAAGATAGTAAGTTTCCATTATTTACTGCAATTGTTGCGTCAGTTATGCTGGCGCTTATAGTTGTTGTGATTGTTTTATTTATAAATAGAGATTCTATCAAAATAAATAAAAAGCATGAATCTGTGGTTAAAGATAATAAATATGAGGGCTATGTTGATTTAGAAGAATATATTAGTGGCTCAAAATTAACTTCGGATGATCTTGATATTTGGGATGAATATTTGGACGATGATGAAAAAGAAGAAGAGGTTTATGTAGAAGAAAACAAGGAAGAAGAAAATAAAGAAGAAGATTTATCACAGGGCGGAAGTAAAACTAAAATCGTCAAGGACGATGGAACTGAAGTGTGGGTTAATATTAATAAGTATATTAATCCAAATCAGCTTGATAATGCTTCATTTATGCAAAAGAATGGAAGACTTGCCTGTTATAAGGATGGGGAGAAGATTTCGTATTCAGGTATAATTGTTGATAAGAATGATGATTTTGTGGATTTTTCCAAGGTAAAAAGAGACAATATAGATTTCGTTCTGATAAAGATTGGCCAGAGAGGATATTCTACTGGTAATATTTCTATTGATGAGAATTTCTATGATAATCTGAAAAATGCCAAGGATGCTGGTCTTCATGTAGGATTATTGTTTTCTTCTCAGGCTATAAGTGTAGAAGAGGCCGAAGAGGAAGCACAGTTTGTAATTGATACTTTGGGTGAAGAAAAAATAGATTATCCAGTTTGCTTCTATATGGATTATGTTCAAAATGATAAAGCCAGAGTAGAAAATATAATGTCAGAGCAGAAATCAATTATTGCCAAGGCGTTTATGAATAAGATTGAAGAGAAGGGGATGAATACTATTCTTTATGGAGATAAGGAATGGCTTCTTTGTAACCTTAATTATACTTCTGTTGCCTACTATGATATTCTTCTTGATCAGGAAGAAGATTTGCCTGATTTCCCTTATAGATTCACCATGTGGAAATATGCAACGAAGGATGTGGCCGGAGTTAGTGGAAAATCAGAACTTCTTATGTCGTTAATTGACTATTCTGTAAAGTGAGAAATGATTGACATACAACTATTGCATATATATAATCAGTAACGAATTTATATTTTGGAGGAAATAAAAATGGATAATAACGAACAGGTAGTGTCAACAGAAACTAAGCTGACTCACGGAACAGGAATTCCAGGTTTCATTCTTGGTATTGTAAGCCTTGTATTTTCTTGGTTAGGTGGTGTTTTGGGAATTCTTACAATTCCAGGACTTATCCTTTCTATCGTTGGTTTAGCTAAAAAGAATACTAAGAAGGGATTTTCAATAGCAGGTCTTATCATTAACATTATTTCAATGATTGCTAATGTTATTATGTTTTTTGTAATCTTAGTTCCAATGATTATGACACTTTTCATTGGTGTTGGTGTAATGGCACCTCAGATGGGTAAATATATTGAGAAGAGCCAGGAAGCTAAATCAGAGTACATGAAGGATACACTTGCGCAAGCATTCGAAATAAGCTTAATGGATCCATATGTTGTTGAAAGCAATGATTATTATGTAATTCAGAGCTTCATGGATGGTGAATATCATTATTTATATGAGATTCCTGATTGTACATTTAGATATAATCTTGAACAGATTCTTGGTGAATCAATAGACGGTTCAATATATGAAGACTATCGCTTCATTTGTGACCAATACGAAGTATATATAGAATAATAAGTATTTAAATACATCGTCCGGAATTGATTATCAGAAAATTCCGGACGTTATTTATTTAAAGGGTTGAAAAAATATATAAATTATATTAAAATTGACTAGAATTAAATTGCTTATTAATTTATTAGGAGGAAGATAGAATGATTTCTGCCGGAGATTTTAGAAACGGTGTTACTATTGAAGTAGATGGTGGCGTTTATCAGGTTGTTGAATTCCAGCATGTAAAACCAGGTAAGGGAGCTGCTTTCGTTAGAACAAAGCTTAGAAATATTAAGGCTGGTGGTGTAGTTGAAAAGACTTTCAAGCCAACAGACAGATGTCCAGCTGCTGTAATTGAGCGTAGAGAAATGCAGTATTTATATGCAGATGGCGATATGTATAACTTTATGGATACAGAGAACTATGAGCAGATCGCTCTTAATTCTGAAGAGATTGGTGATTCTCTTAAATTCGTTAAAGAAAATGAAATGGTTAAGATGCTTTCACATCAGGGACAGGTATTCTCAGTTGAACCACCTCTCTTTGTTGAGTTAGTTATTACAGAAACAGAACCAGGTTTCAAGGGTGATACAGCTACAGGTGCTTCAAAGCCAGCTATCGTTGAAACAGGTGCACGTGTTTCAGTTCCATTATTCGTAGAAATCGGTGAGAAGATTAAGATTGATACAAGAACTGGTGAGTACTTATCAAGAGTTTAATCTTTAATTAAATCTATTAAATTTGCTTATAAGACAATGAATATATCTCGGTATGTTCATTGTCTTTTTGTTATGGCGACGAGGAAAATAATTTTCTCGCCAATAGTCGAGAAAATTATTTGCTTGAAAAGCAAATAACTCACAAAAACAAAGCTTAAATTTTTGATGCTTGCATCAATAAATTTTGTTTTGTTTTTGTGAGGATTTTGTGCGAAGCACAAAATAATTTTCGAAGACTATTGTTCTTTTGGGGAAATTATTTGACGACCGCTAATCATCAGCTAGGAATCAGTAC
>JAKSSD010000169.1 GCA_024403275.1 Lachnospiraceae bacterium | reverse complement strand
ATATTTATCAGACTTTCTATAACAGAAATGCCAGCTGGCATGGTGTAGCTCAGGCTAAAGCAGTTATCTTCTTCATTATTGTTGCAGTAATTGCTTTCTTACAGCTTAAACTTACAAACTCAAAGGAGATTGAACAATAATGGTAGAAAAAGATACTAGTTACAAAGTAAGTTCTTATATTAGAACATTTGTTCTGATTGTACTCACAATAATCTTTATTTTCCCAATCTTGCTTGTTCTTATGAACTCCTTTAAGTCAAGATTGTATGTTTCTACAGTTCCTTTTGCATTGCCATTAGGAGATATGTTTGTAGGTCTAGAAAACTACATAAATGGATTAACTACATCCGGATTTTTCAAGGCTTTCCTTCGTTCCGTATGGATAAGCGTAATGGGTGTTGGTGTAATTATTCTTTGTACTTCAATGACAGCATGGTACATTGTTCGTGTAAAAGATAAATTTACAAAAGCTTTATATTACGTTTTTGTGTTCAGTATGATTGTACCTTTCCAAATGGTTATGTATACTCTTACATTTGTAGTAACAAGTGTATATTTTGATAACATTTTTGGAATTGTATTGGTTTACTTAGGATTTGGTGCCGGTCTCGCAGTATTCATGTTCTGTGGATTTGTAAAAAGCATTCCGCTTGAAGTAGAAGAAGCTGCCACAATCGATGGATGTAACCCACTCCAGACTTACTTCCTTGTTGTATTCCCAATGTTAAAACCAACTGCAATTACTGTTGCAATCTTACAGGCTATGTGGATTTGGAATGACTATCTTCTTCCTTATCTAATTCTTGGCTCAGATCATAAAACAGTTCCTGTGGCAATTCAGCTGGCAATGCAGGGTGCATACGGCTCAACTGATTATGGCGGATTTATGGCAATGCTGGTAGTATCAATTATCCCGATTATTGCATTCTACATCAGTTCCCAGAAATACATTATTAAAGGCGTAATTGCTGGTGCTGTAAAAGGATAGATTAAGGTTTAGCGTTTTTCCAAGGAGTTTCAATGACTATTAAAGATATTGCAAAAGAATGTGGCTGTGCTATAGGAACTGTATCTCGTGTATTAAATAATCA
>JAKSSD010000168.1 GCA_024403275.1 Lachnospiraceae bacterium | reverse complement strand
GAATGTACCGGACTTATTGAGAGGAATGATTTGGAAATCAAAGAACCAGAATTCAGAACTAAAGATGCTGAAATAAAATATCTTAGAGATAAGATTGCATATCTGGAAACGCTTTCTGAACTTATGGGATATAACCCAAATCAGGTTGCTAAAAAAAAAGATTCGAATGTATTCAACATCTTCTCAGATCAGGACGATGTACCAGTATCGCCCGACTCTGCTCAATTGCCGGAGTCTCCAGGGAATGCTATTACAAATATATCCGAAGAAGAACTATAAACAATCCAGATGCAGAATTAATACAGATTATAGGTTCTATTCAAACACAGTTTAATTATTCAATTGGCTATAGATCTATGACGAAGAAGCTTATTTCTATGGGACATGATGTGAATCATAAGAAAATAAGCCGTATAATGCGTGAAAATGGCCTGAATTCAGTCGTTAGGAGAAGAAAATATCGACCTGAAGTATATGAGCGTAGAAAACTTCTAAAGGAAACTGTTCCTGCAAATATTCTGCAACGTAATTTTTATAGTCCGACTCCAAGGACAATATTTGTAACTGATATTACATATCTTTATACAAGTGATGGCATCTATTATCTGAACATTATTGAAGATCTGTATAACAGGGAAATTGTTGCTTGGAAAATTGGTGATAGTCCTGATTCATATCTTTGTATAGAGACTGTAAGATTATTAGCAGAATCTGTTGATTTGAATGACACTATAATTCACTCGGATCAAGGTAGTTCTTATACAAGTTATGATTATCGAGATTATCTTCTGTCTTTGGGGGTAAAACAAAGTTGTTCTGATGTAGGAGAATGTTGGGATAATGCTGCAATGGAATCTTTTAATGCGATATTAAAGACTGAAGGATTCTATGCAAAATGGACAAAGAAAGCATTTCGAGCTTGTAAGATTCCATCGCAAGATGTATTTGAACAGGTTGGAAATTTTATTCGGTATTACAACAATTTCCGAATTAAGGAAAATTTAGGGTATCTCTCCCCTACAAAATTTCTGGAAAAATACCCTTTGGGAATTAATTAACGTTGACCTAAACAACTTTTTTTAGGAATATTTAG
>JAKSSD010000167.1 GCA_024403275.1 Lachnospiraceae bacterium | reverse complement strand
ATGATATGCCCCTTGTCAAGTAGACAGGTTAAATATCTAAAATGAGTGTTTAGTAAATGACCATACTTCGTATGAGGTATGGTCATTTTTCTATGCACACCACTTTTCTTTATATTTCTTAATTCGTTTGTTTTCTGGAATAGGATATTCCATAGGATCTACAGCAGCCAAAGCCTCTGTTCTTACTTCAAGTGGAGTTTTACAATCATATCGTTCTTGTATGCGTTCTTCAGCATAAAACCTCAAATAATCTTTAATTGCAAACCTGAGAGATTCTTCATCTTTGATTTCATACATAGCATACATTTCAGACTTAATGATTCCCCAGAAACCTTCTGTTGGTCCGTTATCAATACAATGACCTACTCTAGACATTGATTGCGTCATTTCTTGATTGCTAAGCTTCCTTTGAAATACTTTACTAGTATACTGAAAGCCTCTGTCACTATGAAAGATAGGTTTTGCATCAGGATTAGCTATGATAGCTTTATCAAATGTTTTAAATACCAATCGATTATCATTCCTACAACTTATTACATATGAAACTGGATACCGATCATACAAATCAATGATGGCACTTAAATATAGTTTTTTCTTCTCGCCAGGTACCTTAAATTCGGTTACATCGGTTGCCCATTTCTGATTTGGTTCTGTTGCATAGAAATCTCTCTGCAGGATATTTTCAGATACAGCTTGTGGCGCTGAAGATAGATATTTTTTCTTTTTCTTTCTAATAACAGAATGAATATTTAACTTCTTCATTAGCCTGTGAACACGCTTTTTCTTATAGTTGGTATGATTGAAGTGATTAATCCAAGAGGTCATTCTACGATAACCTAATATATGATTAAATCGCTCATCGTACTCTTTGATAAGATTAGCTAATTCTATATTTTCTTTTTCTTGAATAGGTATTTCTCTATGCAACCATTTATAATAAGCAGCTCTTGAAACAGATAACTGCTTGCACATCCAGTTAATACTCCAGCTATTGTTTTCATAAAAATATTTAATAGTCATATACTTTGACTCATAGCGTTGTTTTCCAAGCCTCACATCCCTTCGAATTCTTTCACTTTTTTTAACAGTTGTACCA
>JAKSSD010000166.1 GCA_024403275.1 Lachnospiraceae bacterium | reverse complement strand
GGTTCATCACGGAAATTTGGGGAATGGATAAATTGAAAGATTGAAAAAGGAGCAAAAGAGTTCTAATGTTTTAATCGCGAAACAAAAACAAAGAAAGAACTCAATATGCTCCTCGATAGAAATAATACTAGTATCAACCTAACTTGCCAACAGTACATTTGCAATAAATATAAGATTAATGAGAATAATTCTGAATTAATCCTTGAATTTGAAAGTCATCAGACTACAGAGAACGCATTCTGCATATACTGTGGATCCGATAATGTGTATGTTCACGACAACAATAGAATCACTCTCAGAGATATGCCTATATGGTGTGGGATAAAGCAATTTGCTGATGTATCGTTCCATCGATATAAATGTAATCTCTGTGGCAAAACATTCAACGAAGATATCGGATTCAAACAGCCTGAAACAAGAATTACAACCAGAGCAGCACAGTGGATTAAATCTCTTCTGTCTCACGGTCTGACAATAAGTGCTGTATCTGAACTCACCAGTATTCACTGGGATACAATCAGAAGAATCCATACATCAGTTATGGAAGATGCATTAGATACAAGAATTAAGTATCTGAAGGCTCAAGGTTATAAACCAACATATCTAGCAGTAGATGAGTTTGCAATCCATAAGGGACATACATATGCAACTTGTGTAATGGATTTACAACAGGGTGATGTTCTCTGGGTTGGAAAAGGCAGAGCTACTGAAGATTTCAGGAAGTTCTTCCTGGAATACGATATGGATTATCTAAGTGAAGTAAAAGCTTTTGCAATGGACATGAATGCCTCTTATAACAAGCTTGTTGAAGAATATATGCCAGAGGTAGAAATAGTCTACGACAGATACCATATGCAAGCACAGTTTGGTAAAGAAGTTCTAGGTGTTGTAAGGCTTAACGAAGCAAGAAAACATAAAGATACTGCTTCAGATATAAAAGAGATATTGGCAGACGAAGATGACCCGGATTTACGAAGGAAACTTAAGCAAGAGTACAAAGAAGAACGCAAGAAATACAGTTCAATTAAGAATGCCAGATGGTCTATCCTTACTAACAGCAGAAATCTCAAAGATACTAAGAAATCAGCCCTTGATACAAT
>JAKSSD010000165.1 GCA_024403275.1 Lachnospiraceae bacterium | reverse complement strand
TATTCGGTTCTTCATATATCGGACTATGAGCTGAATTCTCAAATATATAGAATTCTTTTACCGGTGCTGTAATATAATCATAGTAGTCTTTCTGCATATCAACATTACAAGTATAATCATATTTCCCCGCAAAAAAATATATCGGGACCTGTACGGATTCCACATTCTCCCATGCATTAAATTCAGTAGTGTCCGTCACCACATCGAAGCTATTAGACATAGCTTTACCCCTCCATAGATTAATTCTTTCTCCCCAGGTATATGCTGTACATCGCAAACTCGGAAAGAATATCCCCGTAATAACTGAGTCCATATCTCTAGTGGTTCCGACACCCAACTCATGCATGGCTTTGTCACGAAGTGAAGACGAAAAATACTTCTCAAACATTTCGTCAGATTCTCTGATTGGACAATCATCAAATTTATTAACCATCGAAGAGTTATTCATCTGCTCATACTGAGCTCTCATGTAGTCATATCCTATATATTCTGATTCTGTTTGATTAGTAATCTGTGACATAGCAAAATAAGCTTCGTACTTCTCTGGATGATTCTTTACTGTATTAAGTGCAATATATGTTCCAAATGAATGTCCCATTATATATACTTTATCCTGTGAAAATCTCTCACGCAAATAATCAGTAACTATCTGTACATCATCAAGATATCTCTCTGTTGTCATATCCTCAGCACTGATATTCTTATCGCAAGACAATCCCGTGCCCCTATAATCAAAATAGCAAACAGTAAAGAACTTAGGTAAAACCGAAGGATACATATATTCCAATAAATACTCAGGGATACCCGGTCCTCCACCACATACAAGTAGCACAGGATTATCCGCATTTTCCGAAAGTATTATCATACCAATATCACATCCGTCTGCATCAACATAGCATTTTTCCGCGATGCTTCCTTCCAATTTGTTACCATTTTCGTCCAGTAAAGCCGGGATTCTTCCTCTTGAAGGAGGAAATACAATTAACACGGAGCTTATCAGAATAATTAATATAATCAATAAAATAATAAGTGCTTTCATTTTGTTCTTCCTCATTTTTAATTTTTCTCCACTAATATTCGTTCCAATACATCCAACCAGTCAAAATCTG
>JAKSSD010000164.1 GCA_024403275.1 Lachnospiraceae bacterium | reverse complement strand
ATCTGCACTTTGTAATGTCATGTTTATAAAGAATTAGAATCTTCTCGGCTACCGTCTTACCTCTGAGCTGCGATATATACTGCTCACAACCAAGGAGATTTCTACATAGTGTCATCTTATCTTTCTTACATCTACAGGCAAGTAGTCCGTAATGCCTAATCCTAACAAACCCTTTTGGCAGCACATGCATTAAAAACATTCGTATAAACTCAGTTCCCTCTACTGATACAGGCGCCATCTTGCCATCATTCTTATAATCCTTAGCTTTATAGATTACATTATTGCCTTCTATTCCTTCAATTCTTCGATTACTGATAGCTATTCTGTGCGTATATCTGCCCAGGTAATTAATTACAGACTGCGCTCCATTGAAAGCTTCTTTTGTATAGGCAATCCATTCTTTCTTAAACAGGATATCCAGCAATGCCTTAAACTCGTAATAATTCTTCAAATATTCAGCACTGCCGTGATATTCAAGCTGCCCGTTCTCCCAAAGTTCTTTCAACTCCTTAAGATAATACTTCTTAAATACAGCAGACATAACCTTAACAGGGAAAAACAGCTTTCCATTCTTATCCTGCCAATGATTCTTCTCATCAAGTCCACCTCCAAGCACAATAGTATGAAGATGTGGATGATAGTTCATTCGTGATCCCCAGGTATGAAGCACACATATATATCCAATCTTAGCACCAAGATACTTCTTATCAGAAGATAACTCTGTAAGAGCCTTATTAGCTGCATGATACAAAGCATCATACAGAAGCTTCTGGTTTGAATAAACCAAAGGATACAGTTCTTCCGGTATCGTAAAGACAGTATGAAAGTATGTAGTATTAAGGACATTCTCCTGCTGAATGTCAATCCACTCATCAACCTCCATCCCCTGGCACATGGGACAATGCCTGTTCTTACATGAGTTGTAGTGGATGTACTTGGTATGGCAGGAATCACACTCACTTACATGTGCTCCCATTTCTGCAGTTCGGCAAGCCCGAATACACTTCACAGCCAGATACTGCCTATCAGAGAAGTTCTTGCTTTCAGCATACTCAGGAAGAAATCTATCAAATACATCCTGTATAGTCACATCAAACATTCTTCTTTTTCCTACCTCTCTTCTTAGCTACAGGATGATCAAGTGGACTCTT
>JAKSSD010000163.1 GCA_024403275.1 Lachnospiraceae bacterium | reverse complement strand
ACCAAATTGGTGCCAAATTCTGGGAAGTTATTTCTGATGAACACGGTATCGACCCCACTGGTACCTATCACGGAGATTCAGATTTACAATTAGAAAGAATCAATGTTTATTACAATGAAGCCACAGGAGGAAGATATGTCCCAAGAGCAATTCTTATGGATTTAGAACCTGGTACTATGGATTCCGTAAGAGCTGGACCATATGGTCAATTATTCAGACCTGATAACTTTGTTTTTGGTCAAACTGGTGCTGGTAACAACTGGGCAAAAGGTCATTATACTGAAGGTGCTGAATTAATTGATTCAGTTCTTGATGTTGTCAGAAAAGAAGCTGAAGGTTGTGATTGCTTACAAGGATTCCAAATTACTCATTCTCTTGGTGGTGGTACTGGTTCTGGTATGGGTACTCTTTTAATTTCAAAAATCAGAGAAGAATATCAAGACAGAATTATTGAAACTTTCTCAGTTTTCCCATCCCCAAAAGTCTCTGACACTGTCGTTGAACCTTATAATGCTACTTTATCTATCCATTTATTAGTTGACTCTACTGATGAAGTCCAAGTTATTGATAATGAAGCCCTTTATGACATTTGCTTCAGAACCTTAAAACTCACTACTCCAACTTATGGTGACTTAAATCACTTAGTCTCTGCTGTTATGTCTGGTGTAACTTGCTCTTTAAGATTCCCTGGTCAACTTAATGCTGATTTAAGAAAACTTGCTGTTAACTTAGTTCCATTTATCAGACTTCACTTCTTCATGATTGGATTTGCTCCATTAACTTCAAGAGGTTCTCAACAATATAGAGCTCTCACTGTTCCTGAACTTACTCAACAAATGTTCGATGCTAAAAATATGATGTGTGCCTCTGATCCTAGACATGGAAGATATCTTACTGCTGCTGCTATGTTTAGAGGTAGAATGAGTACTAAAGAAGTTGATGAACAAATGCTTAATGTTAAATCCAAGAACAATTCCTATTTCGTTGAATGGATTCCAAATAACATTAAATCCGCTGTCTGCGATATTCCACCCAAAGGTCTTAAAATGGCTGTTACTTTCATTGGTAACTCTACTGCTATTCAAGAAATGTTCAAAAGAGTTGCTGAACAATTCACTGTCATGTTCAGAAGAAAGGCTTTCTTACATTGGTATACTGGAGAAGGTATGGACGAAATGGAGTTCACTGAAGCTGAATCTAACCTTAGTGATTTAG
>JAKSSD010000162.1 GCA_024403275.1 Lachnospiraceae bacterium | reverse complement strand
AGTACTCCTAAAAAGAATAAGCTAAGTGATTGAGGAAGAGCAAATAAGAAACCAGCAGTGTTTTTACTTCTATTTAATCTATTCTTTTTGTTTTTCATCAGTCATTTACCCCTTTCTAAATAAAATGGTTTAGGTGCCATAAGCACCTAAACCATTGAAATATAGCAATTATTCAGCTAATAATTCTTCAGCAACTGATTGCATTGCTGTTACAGTAGCTGCAGCATCTTGATCGCCAACAAGTAGTTTTTCGATTTCACCATTGATAGCATCAGATAATCCAGGATGTAAGAATTCTTCTTTTGAATAATAGAAGCCATTTGCCATAGCATCCTTATATGCTGTTGAGTTAGCAGGAACACCTGTTACATAAATATCTTCTAGACCAGGAACTGTTGGAACAGCATTTCCTTGTCCTTCCATACGAACTCTTTGTCCTTCAGCACCACAATAGAAGCTTACGAATTCCCAAGCATTGTCTGGGTTTGCACAAGCTTTGTTGATAACCATTGCAGTTGAACAAATTGTGTTAGTAGCATTTTCTCTCTTTTGGTAATAAGGGAAAATTACTGTATCAAAATCTAATGATGTTTCTGAATAATCAGGTAATGACCATCTACCAGAATATACCATTCCAGTATCACCAGCCATAAATAATGAGTCAGCTGATTCTCCAGATTCTAGTGTACCAGCCCAAATAATATTACCGCTCTTGAAATTCTTTTCAATGAAATTCATTCCATATTTAACACGGTCAGTATTGAAGTTAGCTTTAGTACCATCAAATAATTTATCACCCTTATTAATTAAGAATGAATAAATTGGACCCCACCAGTTTTCCCAAACAAATGGATATTTACCAGCTTTGTTTAGATCAGTCATAACTTTTTCAAAGTTTTCTAAAGTCCATTGACCTTCTGCATCATATTCAGTAGGTGTCTTGATTCCAAGTTCTTCAAATAAACCTCTATTGAAGTAAATTACTTCTGGGTTTGCATCAACTGGAACACCTCTAATTCCGCCATCATATTCAAAAGCATACTTAGCAGAATCAGGTACTTGATCAGCAGTTAATCTTGAAGATGAATCATTTAAATAACTTGTAATGTCTAGTAATACTCCAGACTTGTTCATTTCACCAAATGAACTATCATCAGAATAGAATACGTCTGGTGCTTCATTAGTAGAAAGTTGAGTAATTAATACTGCAGCAAAATCGTCTCCAGAATCACCAATCATTTCTACTTCTGT
>JAKSSD010000161.1 GCA_024403275.1 Lachnospiraceae bacterium | reverse complement strand
AAATCTATTCTCTCTAATCATTTATAAAATATGAATCAACTATAATTCCTAATCCATTTTCTTCCAGTCCATAAGTAATTTAGCTCTATTATAAGCCATTACTCTTGAACCACTTGAGTCCACATCAATACTAACTATATTAGCGTCTTTAAGCTTTCTATTAAGGCTTGGATACACACCTCTTCCAATACAGTGATTTGCCATACATCCAAAAGGTTGCATTGCCAGTACTTTAGGACAGTCATGCAATACATACCCTACTGCTTCGGCTCCTATCAGCCATCCATCGCCTATTTTGTAATCCTCGCAAACATATCCCAAAGCTTCTTTCTTAATAGTCTCAAATCTCTCCATCGTGAAGAAATCATATTCCCTAAGAGCCTTAATCATCTCATCCTGAATATTAGCGAAGAATTTGAGAACAAGCTTATATGCTAAAGCTTCTAATTTACCTGAATCTGTCAAATGAGAATCAAGATAATACATTGCATACCAGGTCAGGCCATTGGTATGACTTATGCATCCATTATCTTCGATGAATTTGATAATATCCCAATTGCCAAGGCTACAGTATTTGATATAGAGCTCGCCGACAATTCCTATTCTCTCTTTCTTCTCACCCGTTGTCTCGACCTTAGAAAAATCCTCACATATTTTGTGGAAATTCTTCTTCATAGTCCCTATAGTCAAATGCTTGCCTGCTTTCATCTCGGTAGCCAGCTTATCTATCCATTTATCCCATACCTTTTGGGCATCGCCTTTATTGGCTTCTATTGGTCTTAACTGATCAAGAAGAAGCATTAGAATATCGCAGTAGTACGCTGCAAACAAAGCTCTCCAAACCATTCCTGGTGTAAGCTTAAGTATATTGCCCTTCTCTAAGCCTTTAAGGTTTATTGAAACTACTGGCACATTTTCAAATCCAGCCTTCTTAACCGCTCTTTGAATTAATCTTAAATAATTAGAACCTCGACAAGCGTCTCCTGCTGAAGGCATAAGAAGCTGCACCCTGTTAGTATCATATCTACCTGATTTGAGTGCTGTTATCATCTGCCCTGTATTAAGAATGCATGGATAACACATATCATTATTAATATATTTAAGGCCTTCATCCGTTATGCCTTCTGTATCTTCTATGATTACTGGATGGTAATTCTTAGAGTAAAAAGCATACTTAAGCAACGGATAATGAGCATCAAACATCGAAGGTATTAATAATATATATTTTTCCCTATCTTCCTCTTCGATAATCTTATACAATGTAATCCCCTTTACTATTT
>JAKSSD010000160.1 GCA_024403275.1 Lachnospiraceae bacterium | reverse complement strand
CTAGTATATATGTTTTTAAATAACTAGACTTTATTTTTGTTCCATGTTATAATATCCATATACGTTATCGGAGGTAATATAACATGGGAAAAACTGCATCTACTATAAATCTTTCCGAAAAAGATAGAACTTATCTTGAAACACAAGTCCGTTCAAGGACAATCCAAGCACAAACGGTATGCCGTGCGAGAATTTTGCTTCTTCGTGCAGAAGGAATATCTATTAACGAAATTGCGGATAAAGTAGGTATCAATAGGTGTAGTGTAATGTTGTGCCTTAATAAATATAAAGAGGGCGGAGTTGAAAATGCCCTTTTTGATGCACCAGGACGTGGCCGTAATGCAGAGATTACAGACGACGAAAAGGCTTGGATTATTAATATTGCTTGCCAGAAGCCGGTAGATCTCGGATATTCTGCAGAGGTATGGACACGGTCACTTCTTACAAAGCATATCAATAAATTTGCAGAAGAAGCTGGTTACATAAGGCTTGCAACCATAAGCCAATCTAAGGTTCGCACCATCCTTAATGAGCACGATATCAAACCAAATAGGATTACCTATTACTGCGAAAACCGAGATCCTGATTTTGATGAAAAGATGCATAATGTACTACTCGTATATAAGCAGCTCTCATTTCAGTTTGATAAGGATGGAAATCTCCTTCCGTTTGAAGATGATTCCGAAGTTGTTCATGTAATATCTTATGACGAAAAACCCGGGATACAGGCTATTGCAACAACATCAGAAGATCTTCTGCCGGATAAAGACCATAGCACAATTAGCCGAGATTACGAGTATAAGCGTCTTGGTACTATATCACTTCTTGCTGGAATCGATTTACAGACAGGAGAAGCAATTCCACTTGTAAGAGATACTCATAATAGCAAAGACTACATTGATTTTTTGAAAATTTTAGATAATAAGTATCCTAAAGGGGATAAAATCCGTCTTGTTTTGGATAACTTAAAAGTTCATACATCAGACGAGACACGTAAGTATCTTGCTACAGTTCCAGGCAGATTTGAATTTGTATTCACACCCAAACATGGTTCATGGTTGAATCTTGTTGAAGGTTTTTTCAGTAAACTTACTCGTCAGTCTCTTAAAGGAATAAGAGTAAAGACTAAGGAAGAGCTTGTTGAGCGTATTTATAAATATTTTGATGAGGTAAATGAATCGCCCGTTGTATATCATTGGAAATATAAACTTGATAAGATAGATCCAAGTGAAGAGATAATAGTCGATACATTACCTGTTAAAAAGTCGAGTTAATTAATGACAGTTATACTAG